>MIBD01000179.1:1164-16114 GCA_001829395.1 Spirochaetes bacterium GWF1_49_6
TACCCTGCACCTCCGCGCCCTTAGATTTCAGGATGCCCGTCATTTGCGCCATAGCCTGATTCCCGCCCCACGCGGAGAACGGGAAGAACTGGGTCAGCAGACACGCGGCTTTTTTACCGGAGAAGGTTCGAATCTCGTTCAGGTACGCGGTCATCGCGGGCGAAAGTTTACCCCCTCTGACGGACGCGCAGAGTACCAATGCATCGTACTTGTCTATCGACGGGTTGGTTTGGAGACGCACGCTTTGCGCATCGTAGACCTGCTCGTCGACGGGTATGACCTTCGCGATTTCAGCGGAATGCCCTCCCACGATAAGTTTTTCCTGTATTTTCAGCGCGGCCGATAACGTATTACCGGTCTTGGAATGTACGATGATGCCGATTTTCATATTTCCTCCTACTCCGCTATGCCGAGAACTTTCATCACTTTCGATACCACTGCTTTCTCGGTATCTTTGAGCACAGCTTCGTCATCGGACGATGCCGATGTGATCGCGTCTATCTTAGACTGGTCGAGACCCTCGCCGTAGGGCGCCGCGAAAAGGGTATACATCGAGACATAGACGATCTTCGGGGAGTAGTTGTTCGCGATAATATATTCCGGCGCGGGTTTCAGCGGTCCGAACTTCTCGATACTGGATAACAGTACGACCGCGTCGTAATCGGCGGGACTGTATTTACCCGCGTTGGAGATCGAGTCGACCGTAACGCTAATATCCCTCGAGTTCAGGCCGGCGGCCAGCGCGTCGATCAGCTTCATCTTGAATTCGCTTCCGTAAGACAGGATACATACCTTGACTTGGGAGTCTCCGGCGGGATAGTTTTGCAAAATTACCTGCTTTGCTGTGTAGGGTTTCGAACTGCACCCTGCGAGCGTAATCATGGAAACAATACCGATAAGAAATAGATACTTCATATTCCCTCCATTTTTATTACTGCCGTTATATCAGAAAACTCCATTTACTTGTCCGGCGTTACCGGCGGTTTCGGGAGATGCAGGCGGGAATAGACATATACCGCAATCCCTGCGAGAAGCGACGCGATATCGACGATGATCGCGACGGTCATATCACGGTACAGTCCGAGACCGACCTTCGGCGAACCCTCGAGAAATAACGGGATATCCGGCTGCAGATCGCCCCCGGCCATCGGGTGCGTGATAAAATCGATGATCCAATGGCTGAACACTGCCGCCCCGATGACAATACCCCCGCGCGGGTTTTTCATAATCAGCCCGGCGGCAACCCCCACGAATATCGACCAGACCCCCGACATGAACAGCCCGTGCGTCCATGCCAGGATACTTTCGCCGCCGACGCCAAGCCCCATCAGCGCGAAACAGACCAAATCCAGCCACATCCCCGCCGCCACCAATACCCCCACCGGAACTTTAGGGGCCAACGGTTTCATCGCAAACCCTGCTCCCATATGCGCGAAAAACGCCATAGTTATCCCTCCTGATTATTCTATAGGGCACTTCTAAATACTCAGTTTAGGAAGTGATCATTGGGCGTTTTATAATCAACTATACTATGAATTGTTAGAATAATCAGAGTTTTTACGTTAGTCCCCGCAAGGGGAGAACTGCCCTAAAGATAATAGCATAGATTGTTTTGCTAATCCTGACGGATTAGCTCGCAATGACAATTATGCTTTGTCAACTCACCCGCTTGTACCGTATCTCAAATATTATAGAAGCAACCGGATTAAACATCAAATAATTACTACGCCCCGGCATCAGATTAGCGTATGGGCACTTCTAATAACCACCGATTCTCGGTGGCAAGGAAGTGACCATTGGGCATATTTTAAAGATATATCATTATTTATGTTAAAAATGTTAATAGTTTTTAGAACCGCCCGTATTTTAAGAAATATTACAAATAATACTCATTCAAACCCGAAGTTTCCCGCCGGTAATTTGACTCTTTTCGGGGAATTCGTTAAAATAATCCACCTTAATTTTAAGAGATAGGGTAATATACCTACGAGGAGGCTTGCCATGTTCGGTACCTTCCGCGGGGAGAAGTTCCTGAAACTTGAGTTCCTGATAAGTGCCATTCTTCTCATGTCGGCTTTAGTCTTTTCATTTGAAAGCAAGAAATACAAAATTGACTCGACTATCGAAAAGAACTACGAACAACTGGTCGTGTTTAAGGATCTTTGCGCGAAGCTGGGTAAATCCGGCGGTTCGCAGACGGAGATTCTCGATGTTATCACCGGACTGAATACGCTCAAAGAGGGAGATTTCGTCCTGAAGGGCGACGTCGAACTGACGCTCGCGTCGGCATACGTGAAACTCGGCGATACGCAAAAGGCGAAGGATATCCTCGGATATCTCGCCGGGAACGGGGACGATACTATCACCCGCGCGGACGCCGTGATGACTCTCGCGATGCGTTATATCAATAACGAAAAATCCCCTTCCGCCGCCATCGCGATCCTGGAGAAATACCGTTCGTACTTCAAGGGATACCGTACCGACGAGTACTACCTGACCCTCGCGCTCCAGTATAACGATGTCGGTAATCCCGTGACCGCCGCGCAGTATATATCGCTCGCGTCGTATATCCCTGAAAATTATACCGAACTTTATAAACGGCTGACGACCCTGAACTGGGCGAATTATACCCGCGAGAACAAGCTGAAGATTATCGCGATGTTCTACCGGCTGGGCCTCCTGAAAGACGCCACCGACCTGATCGGGCAGTATATCGCGGAATTCAACCCGCACCCCAAGGAGGCGGAGACGCTCCTATTGGAACTGGTCACGCAGACGACGAAACCCTATGTGGCCGACCTGCTCGATAGGCTCGCGAAAAACCCGCAGTACCAGACGGTCGCCGAGGAAATGAAACCGTTCCTCTCCGATAGCGCCGGGAACCTGCAAAGCGATTCCGCAAAAGTGCGCGGGGCGTATTACTACGGTCTGCTATCCGGCTTGTCCGGCATTAAAAGCTATAATTCGTCGCTCGCCATGCAGTATTACTCTAAGTTCCTCGAGGGCGATATCGATTTGGATTACGCCAAGAAGAACCTCACCCTCGCGATACGCAACCTGCTCGCTTATAAAAAATATGCCGATATTACGAATATCACGATGCAGACCTACCGGAAGCTGGGGATAGAGAACGGCCCCGACGGTATCGAGAAGGGGATATCGTTCTGGAACGGGTACAGTTTGTACCGTTACGGGAAGTACGACCTCGCGCTGAAGGAGTTCGAGAAATCGATCGCGGCGCGCCCGGACGATTATTTCGCCGAGAATGCCAAGGAATATATCCAGAAGGTGTTGAAGGAGCAGAAACTCTCCCTCGAGGAATACCTCAGCCGTCTGGAGTATCTTTATATTACCGTGACCGACGCGAACCGGAAACTTTTTTACGCGAAGGTGCTTTTCGCGTTCAGGAACGGCTACGGTAAGGAAATACTCCGCGAGAAGATTATCGATCTGATATCGAAACAGTCATATAATCCCATTTATACCTATACCGACGACCTGATCCGCGCGTTCCAGATGAACGCGAACTATACCAAGTTCGTGATCTATATGCGCATCGGGTTCGAGGACAAGGCCAAGGCGATCCTTTCGTCGGCGGGCATCAACGATCCTTTGGTGCAGCAATTCTTTATCCTGCGGGAATATATCTCGTACCGGAATTTCGATTACGCCGCCTCGTTCATGTGGGAGGAGACCCGCGACTCGTCCCTGAATGACAACTTCGCGTTCCTGCCGAAGGATCTCCGCATGCTGTACTACCCCCAGCCTTATGACGGGGAGGTGCAGATGGCGTTATCGCGTATAATAAACGACCAGATCGATAAGAACCTGATCTACGCGATTATCCGCGCCGAGAGCCTGTATATGCCGCAGGCGCGTTCGTATGTCGGGGCGAAAGGATTGATGCAGCTCATGCCCGCGACCGCGAACTGGATGTCCGCAAGCTTGCTCGGCAAGAAGGACGTGGACTTGTACGACACCGGGCTGAATATCCTGCTCGGTACGGCGTACCTCAGCGATAACATCAAGGCCTACGGGTATATCTCCGCTATCGCGGCCTATAACAGCGGGTACTCGATCATCAAGAAGACGAAGGAACGGTATAGCCCCGATAACGAACTGATCCTGATGGAGATTATCCCGTATAAAGAAACGCGGGATTATATTATCAAGATACTGCGGAATTATTACCGTTATTCGGATATCTACGAAAGCGAGCCGCTGAAGGTGAAATCCCCGCCGGTTAAAGCGATTATTTAAGCATTGAAACCGCCGGATGAATTGGCGCCGATAAGGGGGTGAAATCCCCGCCGGTTAAAGCGATTATATAAGGCTGACTGCTGAAAGTTGAACAAACTTTAGGTAGGTTGCAGCAAGGGATGAAATCCCCGCCGGTGAAGGCTATTATATAATGTCGTTCATCTCGATACGCCCCTCGCGGGGCACTCGATGATCGAATCTTGAAAAGGGGGTGAAATTATTAGTTCATCTCGATTGTATCGTCCCGCTTTTGTACATCCTTGTACTCGCGGGACTTCTCCATCCATGGAGTCGGGATTAGCCTGCGCAGCAGCCCGCAGAAGATTTACGCTGTAAATCTGGGTGTTATAGAATGATTTGCACCCGCCTTAGAAGAAATTAAATTCCAACCCGATAAAGGTTCCGAATGCGCTTTTATATTGGTCCGATTCCGGGAACCATGATAAATTGGGAACATCGGAAAACAAATAGTAGGTATATGACAGCCCCGCTTTTATCCAAAGATTTTTAATCACTTCATATCCGGTAAATAATCGGAAATATAATAAATGTATGTAAAGATACCAAGTGTCCCACCCTCCGAAAAGATTTGTTCTTGAATAACTGAAATTATTCAGGTATGTTTCGTAGGAAAAATCAAACCCTGCTTTAAAAGATTCCAAGGGAATTGTCAGACCGCAACCGATGCCGATGTTTTTTGTGCTTGGGAGATAAGTAATTCCACGAAAAAAATCAAATTTCAGTAAAGTCAAAACCGTATAGAAGTACTTACTCCCCAGCTTCAACCCTGTAAAACTAAAACAGTTCAGATCGACCCATGTTTCAATCGACAGAAGTCCTCCTGCGATAATGTTCAATAGACCGATCGGCACGACTTCCGGATCCAGAGAAAAGTTGATAATTCCAACCATTACCCCATGAAACTTATTCCCTATATTGATTAGCCCCACGTTCATTCCGGTGAATTTATCGACATTGATATTCACCGCGCCGATTTGGAAACCGCCGAAGAATCCGGAATTGATATTTACAATTCCAAGCTGGAAACCCTCACCCCATTCGTTGATAATATTTAACGGGGCGATTTGGAAACCGGCGAACCGCTGCGCATCGGAATTGATTAGTAAAGCGAACTGAACCCCCTGAGCGGAAACCCCCGTATAATTAAACCCGCTTATTTCAAATCCGGTCATTTCTTCATCAGTAATAGTAACCAAACTAGTCCCGAATCCATATAGTTTCGAAGAATGGGAAAGAAAAACTCCGCATTGGATACTGTTGATAATATGTTTACCGATACTCCAACCTTGGGTGGAAACCGGCGGAAAAAGCGAAAGATTAAAAAACACATAATCATATTGAGTCGGCGAAAAATTCGTGTCCCCTGACATTTTAACAGATACTCCGCTTTCTTCCCCTGATGCCGCTTGGATGAAAACCGCAAGGAAAAATAAAACGATGAATTTTTTCATTTTCTCCCTCCTTTCCGTCTAACTTATGCTTTAAAATACTCCTTGTGATGAAAAATTGTATTCTATACAAGAATTAAAAAAACCGGAATAGTCATTATACCCTTATTTTGTAAAATATCGGGTATTAACAAAGTGTAAGATATGCCCAAAAATTTGTAAAGGAATCAGCCCGCGGGTTTCGTGGTCTTAGTATATTTGATTCCCGCATCGAACACGGGCTGTATCTTTATAAAACCGGACTGTTTCATATCGGGATTAGCCTGCGCAGCAGCAATAATTAGTGTGTAAACCTGTTTTTAAGCCGTTTTTTCTACCGTTAAATTATTTAACCCCCATATTGTGCGTGTCACGTGTCTATGTTTTGCGTTTTTTTTGTTTTTCCTTTAAAATATGTTAAAGGATGGAAGCGACTTAGAGAAGGGGAATGTGGAACAAAACCTTCTGGAATTAAAAAAAGATATATATCTGGAACTGCGCGACGGGAAATTCTCGAACGCGGAAGACATCGCGTTTAATGCGCTGGCCGACCAGATCACCGATTCCGACTTGGAAGAGGTAATGAGGGTCACGCGTTTCTGGGAAAACCGCGCGGATGCGTTAATATTCAGCGAGGACAGGAACAGCGGCGAACTCCTTTTCGAGGAATGGGATCGTTTTGTCGAGTTCTGTCTGGAAAATAAGGTCGAGAATAAGAAGATTATCGGTTCGGTTAAGTCTTTTATCTTCCGGACCATAATCGATATGCTGATCGAGTACTTTCGGATCAATCCGTGCAGGGACAGGAACAATCTGGTAATGCTCGGGCAGGCGTTTTACGAAGTGGGGGAGAACCAGAAGGCGATCCAGACCCTCGAGTACGCGTTGAGTTTTCCGGGCGACGACAACGATATCAGGATTTACCTGCTCCTTGGGGATATGTATTCCGAGAGCGGTAACGACGAACTCGCGATGGTGATGTTCGGCGAGGCGTTCTATCTCCTCCCGCAGATGATCAATATCGACGGGATCGGGTATACGCCGATTAAGAAGCTGAAGAATAAGATAATCGAGGACGGTTTCTCGGGTAACGAGATTGCCGAATGGATACCGGTTTACGGGTATCTCTATAAGGGGATGACGGTGCGCCGGAACCTTGAGTATAACGATTATCTCCAGCTGCAGCAGAGAATTAAGGAATACGAGAAATCGCTGAAGATAGATAAAAAGGTAATCGGGATTATTACCCCGCGCCTCATCAATTATTACCTTTGGGTTTTCGACTATTACCTCTTCCAGATGAAGGCGCAGAAGGGCGCGAAAAAAGTCGCCGATAGGATTATCGCGTTATTCGACGAGTTGGCCGACCGTGAGACATTGATGAATCGCCTGAAAGAGAGGGCGAGGACGATTTTTCTGAGTCTTCTGGAGGAGAATAACAGTTGGGATGCAAGAGGTGATGAGAATATAGGATAGCCCAGCGTGAACGTTATTGCGGGGCGGAGCCGAAGCAATCTTGCAGGCGAGAGATGAGAACGGGAATTCCCGTGCATAGTTTTGTCATTGCGATGCCGCGCCACAAAACTTATTGAAGCGCGGTAGAAGCAATCCTGTAGGTAAAGAGTTTTTATAACGCAGAAAGTAAATTTTTATCAAACGATAGAGGATTTGGAAGCAAAATGGCAATAGTGGCAGTAGGTTCATTAGCATACGACAGTATTCGGACGCCCTCGGGTTCTAAGGAACGGATACTGGGCGGGTCGTTGACGCATTTTTCCAACGCGGCGGCGTTCCTTTCCAAGCCGAGGCTGGTAGGCGTAGTCGGCGATGATTTCGGCGAACCTGAATGGGACTTTATCCGCCGTAAGTCGTCCGCGATCGACGGGGTATCTATCCTCAAGGGCGAAAAGTCGTTTTTCTGGAAGGGGTATTATACCAAGGATTTCGACAGCGCGATTACCGAAGTCACCGAGCTGAACGCGTTCGCCAAATTCAAGCCGGTTGTCCCCGAGAGTTACCGTAACGATGATTACCTCCTGTTCCTCGCGAATATCGACCCGAAGATACAGCTCGATGTCGCGAAGCAGTGCAAAAATAGTAAACTCATCATTCTGGATACCATGAATTACTGGATAAAGAGTACCCCCGATGCGCTCAGGGAAGCGATGAAGAATGTGGACGGCGTGATTATCAACGAGGGTGAGGCGGAACTCTTATCCGGCGGCGAGAAAAATATGATTAAGGCCGCGGAAGCCCTATTCCTGCCGAACTTTAAGATACTGATACTGAAACGCGGGTCGCACGGGGTAATGATATTCGGGAGGGACTTTCTGGTCACGCTTCCGGCGTTCCCTGTTAAGGATGTAATCGACCCGACCGGCGCCGGCGACTCGTTCGCGGGGGCGTTTGTGAGCTATATCGATTCAAATAATCTGTATGATTTTGATAGAGACGGGATAAAACGCGCCGCGGCCTATGCAACCATAGTCGCATCGTACTCCGTCCAGGGTTTCGGGGTCGATGGGATCGATGTGATCTCTCCCATGGATATCGACCACAGGCTGAAAGAGTTTCAGTCTATTGCCAGTTTTTAATTGAGGAGGATACCCGCAAGATGGCACAGCAGACGGTAAAACAAAAGGACGACATACTTTTAGAGATTGAAGAAAAGTTAAAAGAGGAAAAGTGGACACGGGCGACTGTAGAGAGCTACACAGTCCGTAACTTTGTCGAATTGGACAGCTATATCCGTCTGGCTATAGACGACCTGTTCAAGGACGAACTCCGCCAGTTGTGCAAGGACTATATAAAAAGCTCGCAGAACAGTATAGTCGGGCTTTATGTCATCGGAGTCCTGTCGCTCGAAGAATCTTCGATCGACGATACGCATATCCCCCAGATTATCAAGCTCTTCATAGAGAATAAGAAGTATAAAATCGCCGAATTCCTCGCGGAGAAGATACTCTCCTACCGCGAGAACAAGTTCGCGCTCAAGACGCTCGAATCCATCTACGAGGAACAGAACGACCATGACGAACTGTTCAATGTTAAGAAGCGTCTGGTACTCATCGACAGTAAGGACGCCGCGAACGCTAAGTTTCTCGGCGAGTTCTACGAGAAGGAAGGCGATAAAGATATGGCGATGTTCTATTACCGTCTGGCGATCGAACGGTTTATCAAGAGCCGCAGCGTCAAGATGGTCGAGGAACTCTGGAACCGTATCATCAAGCTGTTCCCGGACGATATGAATCTCCTGATCGGCATCGCGCGTAAAATACGCGAGGTGATGGGCGATATCAAGGTCGCGGATATGGCGTTCTCGGATATCGTGAAGCCCCAGATGCGGGACAATAAGTTTCAGCACGCGCTCACGGTGCTCAAGCTGATTATCGACTTCAAGTCGGACGACAAATCGATCCGCAAGGCTGTCGAGGAATGCTACCGGAATCTGTACGCCGAGCACAGCCAGCTCGATAAATATCTCAAAGCGTCCGCCATCGGGCAGACGTGGAAGCCCCATCGCGAGGCGATGCGGAACTTCGAGACCCATATCGCGTTCGACACCGGGCGTTACGTCTCCCATAAGACATGGGGAATCGGCCTCGTGAAGGACATCCAGAACGAGATGGTGACTATCGATTTCGAGAAAAAGAAAGATCATAATATGTCTCTCCAGATCGCGCTTCGGGCGCTCACGGTGCTCGATAACGAGCATATCAATATCTGGAAGAAGTTCCGCCATGACGAGCTCAAGGGTATGATGACGTCCGAGCCTCTCAAGGTGCTTACCATTATCCTGAAGAGCTATGAAGGGTCGATCGCGTCGAAAGACGTCAAGACCATACTGGTGCCCGATATATTGACCGAGAGGGAATGGCTGAGATGGTGGGCCGGCGCTAAGGCGGAGATCGAGCAGAGCAATAATGTCGTGCATAGCCTGACTGTAAAAGGCGCGCTCGAACTGCGCGAGACCGACGAAACGGTTACCGACGAGTTGATCCGCAAGTTCAAGAAAACGACTAACTTCGAGAATAAAGTCAAAGTGTTCATCGATTTCGTGGTACGCGGCGGGGATATCAATGTTCCCGGGGCTTCCGCGCTGGTATCGTACTTTAACGAGACCATCAACGCGTCGAGTGAATCCCCCGAACGTAAGCTGATTTCGCATATCGTGCTGAAGTTCGCGATAGTCGAATCCCATAAGGACAGCGATATCGACGTATCGATCCTTTTCGGTATCAAGAATATCGTCGGCCTCTACGAGACTATCGAGCAGGAAACCAAGCGGGCGTTCCTCGATATTATCAGAAATAAGCTGAAGGATTGGGAAGACCGATACGCCGATTTTCTACTCCAATCCAGTATTACGAAGATGCACAACTTTATCTTCAAGGAACTGGTCACTTATGAGAAATACGATATCCTGAACCGTATCGTGATGACCGCGATGAACAACTATCAGGAGAAGACTGAATTGTTCGCGTGGGTCGCGAGGATACTGATCGACGACGAGTACCCGTCCCTGAAGGATCACGTCGGAATCAAGGATAGCGAGATAATTTATCGTCTGCTGTCGCTGATCGATATACTCAGTAATGAGGTCGAAGCGAAGACGAATGTCGGGATGAACAAGAAGGTCATCGGACAGATTTATGACATATTATGGAAGAGAAAGGCGCTGGATAATTATATTATAGACGCCGATGAGACTCAGTCCAACGCTATCCTGTCGCTGATTTATTCCGCGAACAACATGCTGGACTCTCTCAGGAAGGAGTATATCGACAAGATACTCGCGAAATACCCGCATCTCGAACAGGCCGCCGGACAGGAAAAGGTGATGATCCGTCACCCGTTCATGGTCACCCGGTTATCCTACGAGGCGAAGAAACGCGAGCTCCAGCGTATTATGAACGAGGAGATACCGCAGAACAGCGCGGCTATCGGCGAAGCGATGGAGAAGGGCGATTTACGCGAAAACGCGGAGTACAAGGCGGCGCTCGAGAAACAGGATCAGCTAAAGGCCGCCGCGTCCAAGCTCGAAGCCGAACTCACTCAGGCGAAGATACTCGAGAAGGACAAAGTCGATACGACGATAGTAGACGCCGGTACGTGTGTCAAACTCCAGACGGAGGACGGCAGTACCGAGGAATACCAGATACTCGGGCAATGGGAAGTCGATTTCGAGAACGGGATTATTTCGTATCATTCCCCGCTCGGACGCGCCCTTCTGGATAAAAAGGTCGGAAAGGACGTCAACTTCGAGTTTAACGGACAGATGAAAAAGTACACCATCCTCGCCATAAAGATGGCGGATTTCGAATAGTTCTTGAATAATTAAGGAGCGATAGTAATGGCTAACCTAATTCCTCCGCAGGGAAAGAGCGATACTAAACGGGCCGGATTCGGGTCGCGGCTATTCGCGGTCATCATCGATATTCTGGTATTGTTCTTTTTGAGCCCTGTTGTCAACATGATCCTCTCGTCGAATTTTAAATTCGGCCTGATGCTCGATATTCCCGCGATAGGACCGGTGATTTACCTGACTGTTTACGGTGCGCTCGCAATCCTCTATTTTGCGATCATGGAATCGTCAGCTTATCAGGCGTCGATCGGTCAGATATTGATGGGAATTTATGCCGCGGATAATAAAACACTGACGCGCCTGAGCTTCATAAAAGCGCTACTACGGAGCGCCGCGAAGGTTGTGACCGGATGGTTCGGCTTTGTCGCCATCTTCTTCACCACGGATAATCAGGCTCTGCACGATACATTCAGCGACTCCGGGGTCTTTCGTCTGGAAGACAAGAAGGACGAAAAACTATTCGATTCGCTGTATCCCCGCGGATACGAACCTTATCAGTTTAAATGGTTCGACTGGGCTATCGCCGTCGCGCTGCTGATTATTACCGCGATAGGCTATATCCAGACCGTATCGCCCTCGGTATGCGCCGGAGACTCCGGCGAGCTGACTTCCGCCGTATACGATATGGGCGCATGTCATCCCCCCGGATATCCGCTCTACGGTATAGTCGGGAAACTTTTCACGTTTTTACCGTTCGGTGATATCGCGTACCGGGTGAACCTGTTCTCCGCGATTTTTGCCGCGGTTTCCGTATTTTTTATCTACTTGTTTATGATAAAACTGCTGGGGTTGAACCGGGGGAAGGGTAAAATCTCCCTGCCGATACATATACCCGCGATAGCGGGGTCGATCCTCTTTGCGTTCTCGGCCACACACTGGTCGCAGGCGGTTATCGGAGAGGTATATGCGCTGAACGCCGCGCTGATCGCCGCGCTCTTGTACGCGATGGTCATTTGGTACGAGGAGATGGTCTATTTCCGCAAGGAGAAGACCCTGCATTTCGCCGAACGCGGCACGCTGCTTTTAGCGTTTATCATGGGGCTTTCGCTGACCGATCATCAACTGCCGCTGTGGTTTATACTGACATGGCTTGTGGTGCTGGTGGTGATTACGCTCCTCATTCTGATCTCCGAACGTCCCGCCGATTTTATCAAGCAGATGAAAGAACGTTACTTCGTGATTGTCGGGCTTATCGCGGTAATGGCGATAGCGGGATATATTTTCCTCACGAAGGCATATTTCTCGCGCCTCATACCGAAGATAGCGGAATCGCCGGATACGTACCTGATAATCCTGTCGATCTTCCTGATACCGGTGTTCCTGACAGGGTATGTGATCTATTCGAAATACGCCCATAAGGGTGAAAATAACTGGGTTGACAAGTTCCTCGAGATATTTATGCAGAGCTTCTGGCTCTTCATATTCGCGATGTCGATCTACCTTTACATGGTGGTTCGCGCGCAGGCTGTCGCTCCGTTACCGGAACCCAAGCCTCTCAGCTGGGGCGACACCCAGTCGATGGACATCCTATTCAACCACATGCTGCGTAAGCAGTACGGGTTGGGCGGCAGTAATGTATCCAACTTCCCCGGCCAGATAAGCGCGGTACTCGAACTGATTGTCAAGCAGTTCCATTGGATCAATATGATCTTCGCGGGCATCGGTCTGGTATATATGGCGTTCAAGGAACGGGTATGGTTCATCTATACGTTGTTTACCTCGGTGGTGTTTACCCTGATCATGATCGCGTTCGTGAACTTCGAGGTCGACCCCCGCACGATGTCGTTCCAGGAAGTGATGTACATCCAGGTATTTATGCTGATCGCGGTCTATATCGCGTTCGGGTACCAAGCGCTGATAGACCTGACGATGGGCGCTAAGAAGTTTCTCACGGGGATTAAACCCGCCGCGGCGGAGATAGAAGGGAACTGATGGGGCTTTTGAAAAGTGCCGCTAAATGGGTTCACCGGGTATTGCCCGACGGGAACCTGAAATGGAAACTTTCCGCGATGGGTTACAGGGCGTTTTATAAGAAAGCCCTGAAGGATTTCCGTTATAAGGACGGTGTCTTTACCGCTGTATTTAAGAACGGTATCGAGATAAAAAGTGTCGCCGATTTCGACCCGGATGCGATCATCAGCAATCTGCTGAACGAGACGCTGGAGCCGGGATCGGTGGCGATGGATTGGGGCGGGCATTACGGACTGGTATCGGTCTATATGGCCAAGAAGGTCGGCCCCGCCGGGAAAGTGATCGCGTTCGAGGCAGACCCTAAGAACTATGAGATTCTCAAGCGGAATCTCGAATTGAACGGGGTCGATAACGTGCGCGCGGTCGATAAGGGAATATTCGACGCGACCGGATGGCTGGAATTTTATTCCGGCGGCGGGTATACGTCGTCGTTCCAGAAGACCGACTATGTCGAGAAGGACAAGAGCCGTTTCGTCGTAGCGCGAATCCCGGTGACCACGTTGGACGATATGGCGGAGGAATTGAAGCTGAACCGGCTCAACCTCATCAAGATCGATATCGAGGGGAGCGAACTCCCCGCGTTGAAAGGGGCGGAAAAAACCCTCAGAAGGTGCAAACCCGCGCTTTTAATCGAGACACATGTGGTGGACGGGAAAGGGACTGCCGACGATGTGATCGGTTTTTTACACACAGTCGGGTATGAGAGTATTATTGTGGAAGACACCTATTACGGATTGCCTTTCATTAGGGCGTTATAAACTAGCGTTAAGTAATGTTGTTCGAGTGGAGGGAAAATGGATTGGTTGACAGTGTTGGGAGTTTCAGTCATGGTAGTCGTGGGGGCTTTTTGCGGCTTCTTCTATGTGAAAATCCTGAAAAAACCGATGATCGGTCATTTAGTCGGAGGCATCATAGTCGGTATCATAGGAAGTGTCCTCATCGGGTACTTTTTAGGATTACTGGAAGGAGTGTTTCTCTGGCTAATTACAAATCCGCTGCATGTAAACTTTTTCTCTACTTTTGCCGGTGGTTTTCTGTTGGTTTGGATTTTTTCACGTGTTTCTCACCAGGAATAAATTTAAAAGGAGCGGAACATGGCTAATGAATTGGATGAAGTGAATGTAATGACAATCGCGCATCCGAAGCCTCAGATGGTATCGAAGGATACACCGTTATTCAAGGCTGCGGATAAAATGCTGCGTCTGAAAATTCACAGTGTTATTGTAGTTGATGATGAATCAGGGGGAAAACTTCTCGGGGTGCTTTCATCGCTTGATATCGTAAAGACAGCGTTCCTTTCCGCTGAAAAAGCAAAAAACATACCTGTCGGAAGTCTGATCGAGGGGCAGAAGCCTTATTTTGTATATCAGGAAGTCAGTGTCCGTGACGTATTGAACCTGATGGTCGATAAGGGCATCCGAAGCCTGCCTATTCTCAACGATCAGGACAAGGTGGCGGGAATCATCACTATGTCCGATGTTTTGAGGCTGGTAAAGGAAAAATTGGTCTAGTTTCGATCGGAAGGAGACTTTATGGCTAAATACTTGGTCACCTCGGCGCTTATTTACGCGAACGGCCCTATCCATTTGGGTCATATGGCCGGGGCGTATTTGCCCGCGGATATTTTCGTTCGATTCCGGCGGCTGAACGGCGACGATGTCATTCATATCTCAGGTACCGACGATCACGGCGTGCCGATCACTATCCGCGCCGAAAAAGAGGGAGTCACCCCCCGCGAGATTGTCGACCGTTATCACCGGCTTATCCACGACAGCTATACGAAGTTCGGGATATCGTTCGATAACTATTCCGGTACCTCGCGTCCCAAGCACTACGAAATATCCAGTAAAATTTTTACCGATCTCTATGAGAACGGGCATATCATGAAAAAAGAAGAACAGCAATT
>MIBD01000179.1:16134-16827 GCA_001829395.1 Spirochaetes bacterium GWF1_49_6
GTTTCCTTCCCGACCGTTATGTCGAGGGAACATGCCCGAAATGCGGGTATGAACGCGCGAGGGGCGACCAGTGCGATAAATGCGGCTCGCTGCTCAATTCGCTGGAACTGGTTAACCCCCGCAGTATGCTTTCCAACGCTACGCCGATTATAAAATCCACGACCCACTGGTATCTCAAACTCCAGGATTTCGAGGGCAAGCTCGTCAAGTGGATAGAGGGCAATAAGCATTGGAAGGATAACGTCCGCAAGTACATCCTCGGATGGATCAAGAAAGAAGGCCTCCACGAGCGGGCGATCACACGCGACCTCGATTGGGGTATTCCCGTGCCGTTATCCGAAGCGAAAAACAAGGTGCTCTACGTCTGGTTCGACGCGCCTATCGGGTATATCTCGTCCACCGTGGAGTGGGCGGAACGGATCGGCCAGCCCGAACGCTGGCGCGATTACTGGGAAGGGAATGACGTCAAACTCGTGCATTTTATCGGGAAGGACAATATCCCGTTCCACGCGGTCATCTGGCCGGCGGTACTGATGGGGCAAAACGCCTCGTATATTCTCCCTTATGATATACCCGCGAACGAATATCTGACGCTGGAAGGCGAAAAGATATCGACCTCGCTGAACTGGGCGATTTGGATCAACGAGTACCTGGAGACATTCCCGCCCGACCCGTTACGCTATTTCCTCGCGG
>MIBD01000179.1:16847-22599 GCA_001829395.1 Spirochaetes bacterium GWF1_49_6
GACGCCGACTTCTCATGGAAATCGTTCCAGGAACGCAACAACGAGGAATTAGCGAATATTCTCGGGAATTTCGCGAACCGTTCCCTGACCTTCATCCGTAACCAGATGGATAATCATATTCCCAAGGCCGACTATCAGAAGGCCGATAACGAACTATTGGATAAGGCGAAGGGGATCGTTAAAGATATGACCGCGAACTTCTCGAACTACAAGGTACGCGAAGCGACGAAGCAGTTGATGGATATCGCGCGCCTCGGCAATAAGTATTTCGACGAGATGAAGCCGTGGGAGCTCAAGAAGACCGACCCCGCGCGCCTCGATACTGTGATGAACGCGTGCGTCAATCTGCTTCGGATATTGTCGGTCGCGATGTATCCGATACTGCCGTTCTCGGCGGAGAAACTATGGGCTATGATCGCGGAACCGGGGAAGATCACCGACGAACGTTGGGATACCCTCGCCGTGAAATCCGCCGAACCGGGACGAAAGCTCGGCGAGTTGGAGATTCTATTCGTGAAGTACGACGACGACGTCATTAAACGGGAAACAGATAAACTCATAGCGAAATCCAATTCTAAAAAACAGGGTGATGCGAAGATGGACGAAAATGTTAAAACGGATGCGCCGTCCCTGATGAGCATCGACGACTTTAAAAAGTTCGACATCCGGGTGGCGGAAATCCTGCATGCGGAGCCGCTTGAAAAATCGAAGAAACTGATCAAGCTGAAGGTCAAAGTCGGCGATATCGAGAAGCAGATACTCGCGGGCATCAAGGAATTCTATGCTCCCGACCAACTGGTAGGGAAGAAAATCATCATCATCAATAATCTCGAATCGGCGACGCTGATGGGCGAGAAGTCGGAGGGGATGCTCCTCGCGGCGTCCAACGGGGACAGGTCGGTGCTGTCATTACTGACGCCCGATAAGGACATGGAGAGCGGGGGAAAGATCAGTTAAAAATAGGGAGTGCGGTACCGGGGAAAAAAACTAAGGAGCTGAAGATGAAAGTCTTAGTGATCAACGCGGGAAGTTCGTCCTTAAAGTACCAATTGATCGACACCGCCACTCAGCAGGCGATAACCAAGGGCCTCATCGAAAAAATCGGCGCGGATGCGGAGTTCTCGTTCACCGCGCGCAACGGCGATAAAATAAAATCCGCGGCAGCCGCGAAAAATCATACCCAAGCATTGAATATCGTACTGGATAACCTGAAAGACC
This sequence comes from Spirochaetes bacterium GWF1_49_6, assembly GCA_001829395.1. GTDB lineage: Bacteria > Spirochaetota > Brevinematia > Brevinematales > GWF1-51-8 > GWF1-51-8. The sequence continues at coordinate 18,066 of MIBD01000179.1, forward strand.
CGGGGAACGGTTTTATCGGGTCGCTCGACGAGATCGACGCGATCGGCCACAGGGTCGTGCACGGCGCGGAGGAATTCTCCGGGTCGGTGAAGATCGACGAACGTGTTATCCGCGCTATCGAGAAATGCTGCGAAATCGCACCGTTACACAACCCCCCGAACCTCCAGGGAATCCTTGCCTGTGAGGAAGTTCTGCCCGATACCACGCAGGTGGCGGTCTTCGATACGGCGTTCCATCAGACAATGCCGAAAAGCGCGTTCCTCTACGCGATACCCTACGAATATTACGAAAAATACGGCATTCGCCGGTACGGATTCCACGGCACGTCGCACCGTTATGTCGCGATGAAGTCGGCGGAATTCCTCAATAAAAAGTTCGACGAGTTCAACTGTATCGTCTGCCATCTCGGGAACGGGTCGAGCATTACCGCGGTCAAGAACGGGCGCTCGGTCGATACATCGATGGGATATACCCCGCTCGAGGGGGTGGTGATGGGTACGCGCTGCGGATCGATCGATCCCGCCATCATCTTCACCATGATGGAAAAAGATAACCTTTCCACCAAGCAGGTCAACGATATCCTTAATAAAAAGAGCGGGCTGATCGGCCTCTCGGGTATCTCAAACGACCTCCGCGCGATATGGGAGGAGGAGATCAAGGGCAACGAACGCGCCTCGGTGACGCGCGAAGTACTGGTCAAGAGTATCCGCAAGTATATCGGCGCGTATATGGTCGAGCTCGGCCGGGTCGACGCGATAATCTTCACGGCGGGTATCGGCGAGAACGACTGGAATATCCGCGAACGCTGCGTGGCCGGCCTCGAGAACTTCGGGATCATCATCGACTCCGATAAGAACCGGAACGTCCGGGGAAGCGCGACCGATTTGAGCACGGACGGTTCGACAACCCGTGTCCTGATGATGCCCACCAACGAGGAACTGATGATCGCTCTCGAGACCGAAACGGTAATGAAGGGATAATCGTAAAAAGACAGAAATATTTATCCACAAAAGCAGCCTCATAACGGGGAAATCCAATGAAAGGTTCGGTAGTCGATAAGATTTTACGAGAGCGCGAATTAAAAAATGAAAAAAATATCGCTATCGCCCGCTTAATCTTTATCACAGTAGTTGTCATTCTGGATTATCTTTCATTCCTCAGGGTAATTTCATATACAAAAATAACACCGACCTTAACCACTTTAATCCTGGATACTTCATTTTTCGTATTCTCGGCAATTGTCATGGTTATTTTATTAAGAAAATTCTATTACAATTCATTGAAATACTTTGTCATCACTCTGGATTATTTAATTATCGCGATGATGCTTATATTCGATCCCACTGTTCCCAAAGAGGGAAACTGGCCGGGAATGGTTGCCTCGATATTTTTATTTTTATTAAATCTTATCAGATATTCGAAAAGCGGAACAATCTATTCAGGAATTCTTTCCATAGTTCTTCTAACAGCATCAAGCCTCAATCAGGGAAATGCATCGGATTTATTCCCCATGATAGTCAGCTTATTGATGATGCTGTTTATCGGATATTCGATAACCGCGTCAAACAAGAAAATGATGGTGGAAGCCAATACTAAAAAAATGATGGAACGGTACCTACCTCCTCAATTAGTCGGGGAGTTATACCGGCAAAATGCCAGCCTTGAGCCCGGCGGAAAGAATCAGGAGGTTACCATACTATTTTCCGATATCCGGTCATTCACCTCAATATCAGAATCCATGCCCGCTGAAGATGTAGTTGCATTACTCAATAGTTATTTATCCGTAATGACGGATATTATTTTTGCGAATAACGGCACTATCGATAAATTTATTGGCGACGCCATTATGACGACATTTGGCGCCCCGATTAAAAATGATGACGATGCATTTCGGGCGATAAAAACCGCGATATCAATGACACAAGCATTAAAAGAGTTTAATAGGAACCAGACGCAGCTAAAGAGCCCTTTGAAGATCGGAATTGGTATTCATACGGGTGATGTGATAGTGGGTAATATCGGTTCCGACAGGCGCCTTGATTACACTGTGATCGGCGACAATGTTAACCTATCGTCACGTATCGAGGGTCTGACAAAGTATTATAAATGCCCCATCCTGATATCGGAATCTACTTATTATCAGCTCCACGCTGAAAACCTGAATGATGTTTTCTTTTTACGGGAAGTCGATCATGTAGTAGTAAAAGGAAAAACGACCAGTATAAGAATCTTCGAGGTGATGTGCTTCGATAATGATGATGAAAAACAGGCCAAAAAAAGCCTCAAGGAAGAATTTGAAAAAGGGTTAAAACTTTATCAGGAACGGAAATTTCAGGAGGCAATAGACCAGTTTAACAACTTACCGGATGACGAATTATCAGAACTTTACATAAAAAGATGTGAACAGTATTCAACACATCCGCCCGATGCATCATGGAACGGGACTTATATATTGGAAACAAAATAACTATTTCTATAGAAAAAATCAGCAAAGTTGACATATAGGATATATTCTTCTCAAACGGGGGAAAGCAATGCGTTTCATTAATATTTATTCCGTTCTCATATCTCTCCTGATTCTCTCCTGCGGCGCTCCCGCATTAAAAAAATATAACCCCATCCCATATCCCGCTTCCGGTAACGGATTCGACTACGCGCACAAGTCCCCGCCCGTGGGGAATATTCCCCCCGTGCTGCAGGGCGATACATGGCTCGCGCATTATACCAACGATCTGCTGCCGTACTGGACTCTACCCGCCGCGCTCGGCGACCCGCAGTGAAGTAAAATTTCTTCTTCGTCAACAAGCCCTTTCACGTTTTTTTTTAATTATCGATATCGGGTTTCCGACATGTGCTTTTTACAGGTTTCGGCATAAGGTATCGCTTCGAGACGCTCGGTCTCGATTTCGACACTGCATGCGAGGCAGGTTCCGAAGTTACCGTTTTTAATACGCTGAAGCGCCTTGCGGATCAGTTCGAGGGTCTCTTTCTGGGTGGTACTCAATCCTTCGCTGATCGCGACAGAACTGAATGCTTCCGCTTTATCGGCGAGGTCGCCGTCTACCTGAAAGGGGTTTTCCTCATCGGATGTTTCGCCGATTATATTGGTCAGGATTTCATCCTGCATAACAAGGAGTTTTTTTTCGTAGTGCTTTAATTTTTCTTGTGTCATATTACCCGCCTACGCCTGATCTATTACATTGACCAGAGATTTTCCTTTACGTTCGGAGAATTTTACCACGCCGTCTTTTATAGCGAAAATGGTATAGTCCTTTCCAAGACCCACGCCGACTCCGGGATGGTACTTGGTGCCGCACTGGCGGATAATGATATTTCCCGAGACAACTTTCTCGCCGCCGAATACCTTAACACCTAAACGCTGGGCTGCGCTGTCGCGGCCGTTTCTCGCGGACCCACCCGCTTTTTTATGAGCCATCTTTTTCCTCCATCCTGAGTTTTATCAGGGATTCGTACTGACGCTGTAACGGTACCAAACTTACATACAAGCTCCGGAAAAACAGACTGTTCTTTTCGTTTTTATCGACTTTCGCCTCGAAAAAACCATCCTTCCGGCTCGCCTCGCAATGCCCCTCTCCGAGTTCGTAGCAGGTAAGATACCAGCTTTCGATCAGGGTAGATACCGCGCAGCAAACCAAGTCCTTCCCTTTTTTATCAAAAAGAGAATGCCCTTGCGCTCGTACGAAAAGGCATTCCCTTCTTATTTCTAAAAAAATATCGATCACAGCGCTACTCGGCTTTCACCGCTTTTTCCGCTTTTATATCGGTGATCTTTATTAACGTGTATTTCTGTCGATGCCCGGTTTTTACACGGTAGTTCGTCTTGTTTTTATACTTGAATACGGTCTTTTTCTTGTCTTTAAAGAGAGGAGCGACAATCTTTGCTTCGACTTTCATCTTGGCGACATAAGGCTGGCCGACTTTTATTTCTTTATCGTCGCGGTACATAGTGACCGTTTCGAAACTTAACTTATCGCCATCCTTGCCATCGCGAAGGTCGATGAGAAGTTCTTCATCTTTTGCGACTTTATAGCTTTTTCCGCCGATTTCAATAATCGCGTACATCTTTTTCTCCTTTTAACACGGGACAGCGCCCGATCGGGTATTCGATAAATTCAGGAAGTATATGATACACTTTCCGCCGGAATTTGTCAAATTACGCGAGGAATTTTATTTGGTCTTCGCCTTCTCTTTACCGCTCTACATCGTCAATATCATGCAAATCCCGGTTATCTATTTCTACTTTCCAGGGAATTAGGGATACCTCCCGCAGGAAGCGGAAGGCAAGTAAGGGATAGTTTTTCACCCTTTTTTCAAGTTTCGTTACTTATTGCATCTCGATACGTTCCTACGGAACACTCGATGACCATTTCGATACACCCTCATGGGTCACTCGATGACCGGTTTGGTTATGCCGTTCGCCCTTCGGCATCGCGCAGGGTGACTTTACCGTCATGCTGAGCCTGTCGAAGCATGAGCCTGTCGAAGCATGAGCCTGTCGAAGCATTAAAAGGAC
>MIBD01000179.1:22723-23906 GCA_001829395.1 Spirochaetes bacterium GWF1_49_6
CTTTAAAATTATCTTCCCTTCAGCAGGTACTCCGCGAGCTGGAAATCGAACTCGGTGTCGATATCCACCGAACGCTCGCGCGGCATGATGTACGCGTAGGACTCGTCCCCGATAAAGCTCTCCCGCATGCGAAGGTACTCGGTCTCGGCGATATTCACCGCTCCGTTCAAACGGTAATACACGGGAAAGTTTTGACGGCGGATATTGATGACCTCCGGGGGCAGGAAGTCCTTCATGCAGTGGTCTGGCGGAAGGGTGTTGCTCCACTGGGGGAGATGCTCGGCCTCGCTGACGGAAATAATCGCTCGCGCGGAACTTTCGATCATCTGCCTAAGGGCGTTGTCGATATCCGCCGCGGTACGCATGGGGGACGTGGGCTGGAGACAGACGATGATATCGTAACGCTGGCCGCGTTCGGCGAACCAGTCGGCGGCGTGCAGGAGCACGTCCACACTGCGCGCGGTATCGGTGGCAAGCTCGCCGGGCCGCGTGAACGGCACTCCCGCGCCGGCGTGTTCCGATATGGCCGCGATACGATCGTTATCGGTCGAAACAATCACATTGTCGAGATACACGCTTTTCTTCGCGCTCTCGATACTCCATTCGATCAACGGTTTTCCCGCGATAGGGCGGATGTTCTTACCGGGGATTCCCTTGCTCCCGCCGCGCGCGGGGATAATTCCGATGACCCGTTTCTGTTCTATCATAAAGTACCTCTATGCGAGACCTTTCTCTGTCAGGTAATTTTCCGCTTCCTCGCGGTCGCTGAAATGATGCTTGATTTTCCCGAGAATCTGGTAATCCTCGTGCCCCTTCCCCGCGAGAACAATGATGTCCTTCGGACGCGCGATGTCGATTGCGTGACGGATAGCCTCGCGGCGGCCGGGTATAACCTCGTGCGCGCCGGTGACTCCGGGGAGTATATCCTCGATAATCGCGGCGGGGTCTTCGGTACGGGGGTTGTCCGATGTCACGATCACGATATCGGAGTATTCCGACGCGGCTTGTCCCATCAGCGGGCGCTTCGTCTTATCGCGGTCGCCGCCCGCGCCGAATAGGGTGATGACCCGCCCGCCCGGCGGTACGACCTTCCGCATCGTCTGGAGGAGGTTGATCAGCCCGTCGGGAGAATGCGCGTAATCGATAAATATATCGAACCCGCCCTCGGTATGGACGCGTTCCA
>MIBD01000179.1:23912-24078 GCA_001829395.1 Spirochaetes bacterium GWF1_49_6
CGCGGGTATGTATCGTTTTCAGGAGGCCGCTGAAGCTGTCGAGCGCGAATCCGTGCCCCATCAGGATAGCGGCCGCGAGCGTGAAGTTATAGACATTGGGGTCGCCGATCATGCCGATCTCCAGCGGGACGCCGTTCAGCTCGAAACGGGTATAGCGCGGGTTGAG
>MIBD01000180.1:0-3171 GCA_001829395.1 Spirochaetes bacterium GWF1_49_6
CCCATGAGATCGTCATACTCCCGGCGGTCTCGTTCACCGCGCTCGGCACGAACCCGTTCTCCAGCTCGAATACGGCGCGGATGCACTCGGTAAGGTAAAATTGCAGTTTATCGCTGAACCCCACCTTGAGCGCGTTGGAGAACGCCTCGATTGTTTTCAGGTAGAGCTTTTTATTGTAGAGTTCTTTCCCTTGGAGGTAGACGATCTGGAACTCGGTATACTTGTCGTACATTTTTTCCAGGAGTTCGGACGCGCGCATGTCTAACGGGAAATCGTCCATATATTCTTTCAGTATCTCGACCGCTTTGACGTAGTGTTTCTTGTTATACCATTCGAGCGCCTTGTCGTACCCGGCGGGGTCGGATTGGCTATAGGAGAGTCCCGCGATGAAGATCAGCAGGGGTAACAGGTAACAGATTTTCATTGAGACGTCCCATTGTCGCTATCGACCATCTGGTTGAGTTTCATCAGTTTTTCCAGATCGTCGAGTTTTTTCCGAACCAGTTTATTTTCGGGATCAATAGCGAGCGCCTTGAGCCATTTCTCCTTCGCAAGCTCGTAGTCGCCGTGGAGATAATGGTAGATGCCTTGCTGGTAATACTGCGATACCTGGTCGACGAACACGGGGAAATCGACGTACAGCGAGAAGTTATGATTATTCCCGAGCGCGCCCATGTACGAGAACGCGTAATCCAGACGGAGGTCGTTGAAGTATTCGGGATACCGCAGGCCGAGGCCGAACGCGAGGTTGCCGGTGTCCCGTCCGAGGTTGAACCCGGTACGCAGGATCAGTATATTGAACAAGGTATACTCGATACCCATTTTATACAGGAACGGCCGGCCGTATTCCAGCGCCACGTCGAGCGAGAGGTAAAGGTCTTTCGCGAGCCCCGCCGAGATACCGAGCGTACCCTTGAGGGGCGCGGCCGTATCGCCGGTGAACCCGATATTCTGCAGGGCGAACCCGGCGTTGATGGGCATCCTGAACAAGTCGCTGTCGTACTTAAAGCCCAGACGCTGGAGGGTGAACGTATAATTGATTCCGAGGTCGAGGGTGAGACCCCATGTTCCGAAGTCGGCGAGGCCTCTGCCGATCACTCCCGCGCCGATACCCACCGAGAACCCGGTCAGGAAATCGAACAATAGTCCGCCGTCCATCGAGATCGCGGCCTTCCAGCAGATGTCGTGGGGCTGATACTCCGACAGGAGCATCCCGTAGGCGTCGTAATGGCTGAATCCGCCGTAGTCCACGTAGTACAGGCTCGTACCGATCACGAAGTCGTATATTTTCATCGCGCCGGAGAGGTAGCACGCGTAGGCGTTATCGATCCACGACTGGTACATGAACGAGAGCGCGAAGTTTTCAATCGTGTTCATCGCGGCGGGGTTATACTCGATCGCGGTGCTGTCGCCGATTATCGACGTATAGCTATCGCCGAGGCCGATCGCGCGGGCGCTCTTCGGAATCTTGAGGAAGTCCGATTCCGACGTCAGCGGATATATTATGGAAATAAAGACAAGCGTCAGGCACAAGACCCATCCGGCAGTGCGCGAACCGATATTCCGGCTCAAACCGTTCTCCTATTTCACCATTATTTTCCGTACTTCTTTCAAATTCTCGACATCGACGACTATGAAGTAGATACCGGTCTGCGCCAGTATCCCCTGATCGTCCGTGCCGTCCCACCCGTACACCGTATTTCCGATCTCGCCCTCGTAGACATGCCGGACGATATCGCCCGCTATCGAGTACACCGTGATCTTGCCCGGTTTGCCGAGCGTCTTTTCGGGGAGCTTGATATACGCCGAACCCGGCGGGATAATATTATTCATCACGATCGTCTCGTAACCCTGTTCGTAGATACCCTTGAGCAGGTAGGTATAGTTCGTCAGATAGTTCAGCCCGTCGATCTCGAGGAAGAACGCCGTGTAGTTACCGGACTTGACCGCGTCCTCGGGGATTTTCGCCTTGTAGAGGTTCGGCGACACCTCCGCCATCGGTACGCTCGCGTCGTCCGGGTTTCCCCCCGCGCCGTCCGGGAGACTGTCGACCGCATACCAGAGATTCACCGTGGCCGCGCGCACAGGCGTATTCCGCAGTACGGCGTAGACAAAGTTGTCTATCTTGCGGAGGTACTGCGTCGCGTTGAAAATAGTAATCGTATCGATAGCGTCGCTCGCGTAGAGGTCGACGATTTGATTCGGCGGGATAACCCTGACTGTGAACGACGTCCCGGCATGAGTCTCGCCGCCGTAGGATATCCCGTTGTACCCGGTGTATGTTCCCGCGATATGGTTCGAATTGCTGAGCGTCGTCCCGCCGATAGTGAAGTACCCCATCGTGTTGGTCGGAGCGTCGGCGGGGATATCCACCACCAGCACCGCGTGGAATATCGCGCCCACCCCGAACAGCGCGAACGGGATGGCGTAGTTCGTCCCCACATCGGCCGCGGCCACCTCGAAATGGTATGTCCACGGCGAACCGGGATAACCGGGGGAGTTCGAGAACGATGAGACGAACAGGGTAGCGTCGTTATCCGCGTCGTTACCGAGGTTGGTGATATAGAGGTCGATACGCGCCGAATAGTCCGGGTAACCGTTATACGCGGCGAGCGAATAAATCCCGTCTATACCGTAGATACTCCCCATCGTCAGCGAGGTATCCATGATATAATTCGTGAAGGACGTGCTCCAGTAGAAAAAGTGGAGCTGCGAGTAATTGGTAAGCACCGTACCGGAAGGGGTTCCGGGGGCTCCGAAGGACAGCGTGCAGGCGCAGAAAACAAGCAGAAGGGTTGCCGCGAGCCTATTCATAGGCCTCCATCTCCATTAATTGCACATAGTTCTTATAATCCTGCAGGGCGTGGATAGACGTATTCTTATCGATCCATACTCCGATAAATACCGCGTCGAACGATACCGGGAACTCGTCCGCCATAATCGGGGAGTTGTCCGGCGCGGCGGAACTTTTATAGCCCGTATCCTTCCGCTCGAAATATTCCCACTTCACCCCGTCCATGCTGTACATGATATAGTAGGACAACGGGTAGTAGTTGGCGTTCCATATCACTTTCATGCTCTTCAGATGGTGCGTACCGAGAAGGTTAATGATGACGTACTGGTTTTCCATCCCCACCTCGGTGCTGACCGCCATCCCTTTATACCATTCCA
>MIBD01000180.1:3211-3285 GCA_001829395.1 Spirochaetes bacterium GWF1_49_6
GTCCACGAACTTGCTTTCGGGGAGACGGTTGAATGTGCCGGATATGGGCTTATTGAGCGCGGCGTTGAACAACG
>MIBD01000180.1:3342-4634 GCA_001829395.1 Spirochaetes bacterium GWF1_49_6
CAGTCCCGGAGGGCAGCCCGGAGAACACGGCCTCGCCCTGCTTCGCGAGCTCGATACGCTGGTAGAACGCGATAATGTGATTGGTTGTCAGACAGCACTCGACAAAAACGTCCTGCGCGGACGCGAGGCTGAAGACGACCTTTTTCGGCTCGACCGACTTGATCTTCACATCGACCGGGAGTTTCAGGGACAACTTGCCCTGCTCGATAATTTTCTTATTCCCGTCCTTGACGATATAGCCACACTCGCCCTCCGGGAGCGACAGCGGGACCGTGTGTTCCTGCGAATCGTCGATCAGCAGGGCGGAATTGGTTATAGATTGATTATAGATAATGAATACGACGGGTTTGGGCAGGGCTTTCATATTCTCAAGCCGCAGTACCGCGGACCACCCGTCCTGGTATTTTAATAGGACATTACTCCAGCAAAACACCGGAAGAAATAATAGAATCAGTCCGAATATTTTCATAATACAACCTCATTTAATAGTCTGGAACCGCCCGCCATCGGGATGTGCTGATAAATAAACATTGTCATTGCGAGGCGTTAGACGAAGCAATCTTCTTTATCAACGATTACCATTTTATAGTGACCGCTTCGTCGCTCTGCTTCTCGCGGAGACAGTATCAGCATTACCCTAAGGGGTAAATACATAATTTAAGTGCCTTCTTGTCACTGCGAGCCCCGTGCTCCAGTCGTTTTATAGCACGGGGCGAAGCAGTCTATCTAATTCATTAGATGATATTAGAATAGATTGCTTCGGTAATCCTGACGGATTAACTCGCAATGACCCGGCGTTCTCGTATCCCTAAGGGGCGGCTCCATCTATTGTTTCAAGCCTTAATATCGTCATCCATTAAATCAGTGCTACTTCACGTAGTTCACGTAGTAGAACGCGCCTTTTCCGCCCGCCACAACCGTACTGCCGTTCAGCGGTGTGGTAGTAGCCGGCGCGAAGATTACGCTTGCGCCGTTAGTGGATGCCGCAGGATCGTCAGCCGCCGCAATTGTCAATACGGTTCCCCCGTCAGGATATACTCCGCTCCAGAAATTCGTCCGCATACTGTTGGTCTTCAGGGTCACGAAGTTCGTGTCGAATACGTCGACAATCTTCACGCTTGTCGCGGGAACCGTTCCGCCGTTGGAATAGTTCAGGCGCCAGAAGAGCATACCGCCGGGGTAAGGACGGGTAATATTAGCCCAGAACGGACCGGCGTTGGAGATAGTCAGCGATTTCTCGAGGACCATCAGCGCGGCTTGTACGGTGACTCTCCAGTTCGTGTTGCCAGAAC
>MIBD01000180.1:4654-5204 GCA_001829395.1 Spirochaetes bacterium GWF1_49_6
TTTACCGTAACCGGCGGCCCATTTGGCCATATTCCCGCCGTAGACATACGAGTTATATCCGGTGTAGTTGGTGGCAATCGAGGTAACATTCGGCCCGGTCGCCACGCACTGAAACTGCGCGAAAGACGAGTCAACTTCGGTCCCTGGCACAAACACATGGAACCAGATGGTCGTGACCGCCGCTCCGGGCGAGACGGATACGGTGAGAGGCAAACCGCTATTACTGAGAGCGGTGTTGGTGAAATCGTACGTCCACGGCCACTGTACGGCGGTATTGAATTGCGTCGCGTTGAACTGGTAGTTCACCGCGAGGTTCCCTACGTTTTCAAACGAGGTGTGGTTGTACGCGTGGGTGCCGGGAGCAATATTGGTGCTGTTGTTACCCGACCACGTAGCGCCGTAGTTCGTACCGACCTGCGGCATTCCCATCGCCGCATTGGTCGACATTCCTCCGCCCCAAGTCATAGTGGCGGTGTTGGTGATAGGCGTGCCCGCGGGAGTAGGCGCGGCCTCAGCCGTACGTCCGCCGAACGGGGAAATCACCATCACT
>MIBD01000180.1:5288-6774 GCA_001829395.1 Spirochaetes bacterium GWF1_49_6
CTATTACCGCAATTTCACATAAAAACAGGTTCTTCCACGGTTTCCATTTTTTCTCACGCGTCCCTCTCGGCGCTTTCGCCGCGATATATATCCTGATAAAACGCGCGGAGGTGTCCAGCGGAATGGAGTGCAGGACGACGTAGTCTCCCATCGGGGAACGCATATCCGTGCCCTGCGACGCGTCCAGATGCTCCTTGAGGGTCGTCCATGATTTCCCGTCGATACTGACGTCGATACGGTAATCCTTACTGAACGAAAGCGCCCACCAGTAAATATCCAGACGCTTGACGGCGGATACGCTCCCCAGGTCGACGACCGCGTACTGGTCGGAATTGTCCGCGTTGAACGAGATCGCCATACCGCCGAAGTAGTTCAGACTCCCATCGGTGAGTTTGTCTATCGACGTCTCTCCGTAGCCGAGCTCCTTGATAGTCGGGTCGACATAGTTGAACGTGCCCCATACCTTTTTACCGAGCGCGATATTGTTCGGCGGGGTGGAGAACGCTAACTGCGGCGTCTTGATGACGTTGCCCTGCGCGTCCTTCAGGTAGAGCTGGTAAAAATACCCCGTCTCCTGCTGTAATCCGCTGATATCGATATCCCGCGAAACGGCAAGTCCCTGATCGTCCTTAATCTTTTTCATCGCGGCGTGGGACTGCCCGAAGAATAACTCATAAGAGGTGGGGATATTCGACTCATAGAACAGTTTGGCCGTGAACGGGGTGATATTTTTCGCGCTCAACTGCCAGAACTCCGGCAGGGGGACGCCCGTCGTCTTGAAGGCGAACTGTTTACTTTCGACACGGGTACCGTCGGGAGATTCGCTCAGGATGATAAAGATATAGTCCGAACCCTTGAGAAGCCCGCTGAGGGTCACCGAGTGATTGGTGATATAGTTTACCTCGATCAGGGTTTCCTTCGTTCCGTTATATTTCTTCTGGTAATGGAACTGATCCTGCGACTTGATTTTCGTTTTCCACGTGACGGCCGCGGAGCTATCGGAAATCCCGGATATTTTCACATCGTATATCTCGTTCTTCCCCGACGCTTTCTCGTAGCACTCGATTTCCCCGATAGCGTATTCCGATACGGATTCGAGGATTATTCTCACAAAGAGCGCGGAGATATTTTCGGCCTTGACGTCTATCAGGTCGGTCTTGATATTCTTATACTCCGCCGCCGTATTCCATGAGATAAAATCGTCGGATATTTGAAGCTTAAAGCTCTTAAACTCCGTCACCTTCGAGAAATATATTTTTATCGACCTGATATCCTTCAACGCGCCCATCTGGAGCGAGAAAGTGTTCTCGCCGGGCTTGAATTTCGTGAAAGTTTTTTTATCACCGTCGATTAGATTCTTCGCATCCGGCTGGTTCAGCATCACCGACGGGATTTTTATCGAGGCGTAAGTATTGGCGGCGATCAGCGCGGAAAGGGTCAGCAGTATTCCTGTCATGGGCAGTTTCATTGATACCATCCTTAGTTT
>MIBD01000181.1:0-2274 GCA_001829395.1 Spirochaetes bacterium GWF1_49_6
TCGAGCATAAACAGGTTATCCATGCCGTAATCGAACTCATGGTGTCCCAACGCGAGCGCGGTGTACCCCATGGCGTTCATCAGCTCAATATTCACTTTACCCTTGAATATAGAAGCATAGACCGAACCGGGAAGGATACCCCCGGAATCGAGAACCAGAACATTCGGGTTAGCCGCGCGGATACTTTCGATATAAGTTTTAAGACGCGCCGAACCGCCAAGCCCGCTCGCGTCGTTTTTAAAAAACTGCGACAGCGTATCCGCCGTATGCAGGATAATCAGATGATCCTTAGGCGCGCACGCTGTAATCAATGCAATCGCAACAAATAAAGCTGCTCCAATCTTTCGCGTCATTCCTACCCTCATTCCATACCCGGAGTGGCATATGTGTTTATTCTATATAACGGGTTCATCGTCACCGCGAGATTAACCGCGCATGTCGTCCAGTTTCCTATCAACGTGCCGTCGTTCGTACCCACGCGTACCATCGACTTCACGTATGCCGACGGCGTGCCGTTGTCGAGCACATCCCCATGCAGAGGCGCGAGCGACCCGGCGCTGAAATACCCCGCCTTATCGACAATCGTCCCATTCTTGTCCTTCAGCCACATCTCGATATACGGATGGTCGATGGAGTTGAAGAAAAACAGATGCTCGAACGTGTTCGCCCCTTTCAGCTTCGTATAACCGTAATTGGTCGAGTAGGTCAGTACATGGAATCCCCCCGGCGGAAGAACCGTGCCCTCCGGGAATATGTACATGACATAGTAACGCCCCTTCTGGACGAGCGTAATCCCCGAAATGAACCATCCCGATATATTGATCGCATGCGAAGTGTTATTTTTCACTTCGATAAACTGGTCGTCCGCTTTAAGGTATCCGTCATAATCCATCGCCCCGCCCCAGCAGATTTCATTGATAGTGACCTCGCGCATATTCAGCATCGCATCGCCGCCAAGGTCCTTGGTAGGATGAGTACCGACCGCGTAGATTTTCTCAAACGCCGCCGCGTACAAGTTGACGATAAAAGGGTCGCGGATAATGAGATAATTCTCGTCGTTCCCGTTATACGCCGCGGCCTTGGAGAAATTCATCGACCCCGTCAGTACGACTCCGTTAGTAGTGCCCGGGTCGATCACCATGAACTTGTTATGGCATTTTTCACCGCTTAACGTATTCCCGATGACATGGTTATTATTCCCGTCATACTTCACGAAAATATTCGGCGTATTACCGATTTCATCGATAAAGAGCTGATGCGTGGACGCGTTATTACCGGTATGCCAGCTTTTATCGAACACGCCGTACACCAGCACGTTATTGAGTTTCGCGGCCGAGATCATCTTATTCGCGATATCGGCGTGGGTGAACGCGTAGATCGCGAAGTAGATTCTTTCACGCGCGGTATCGATCAGGTTCATAAATATTTTATCCATACGGGTCGTTTCCGATGCGTCGACCCCGTAATACGGCGAAAAATGCACCGAGATAGCGGTCACCGAGTTATCGGCGTTCGTCAGATGAAACACGTTATTCGTAAACCCCGGGAAGAAATGATCGGTCTTATCGGTGCCGAAGAGACCTTTGACGAGCATGGTCTCGAAGTCGCTTTGATAGTATGCCGCCATCTGCGGGGAATCGATAAAGAGCACGTTATTATAGCTCCGAAGTAGATCGGTCCCGGTGAAGTTCGGCGAACCGCAGACCACATACCGTTTATCCACAATGATGTATTTATCGTGCATGATTTTATTTTTATTACCGACACGGAACTGGATGCCGAGCGCGATCAGTGTCTGGTACTCGGCGGTATCCAGATACCCGAAGTCGCCGACAAACCGGACGGTTACGCCGCGTTTCCACGCGCTGTAAATAGCGCTGAATATAGTGGGTTCGGAAAACCCCATGATGCACAGATCGACCGATTCCTTCGCGGAGTCGACCAGCATCTTGATCTTATCCTGTATCTTCGCGTCCACCGCGGATTTGGCGTTATACCCCGGGTCGGTGAAATAGACCTGAACCTTTCGCCCTTCCCAGAAGTTCCCCGCGGGCGGTTCGCCGAGATCGCAGGAGAAAAATGGAAGCGACAGGATGAATAAAAGTAAAAGTTTCCGCATATTTCCCCCTACTCCTCGCCGCCGCCGCTCTGTCCCTCGCCGCCGGTCACCTGACCGGGCGAGCAGAACACCGCCTGATTATACGAAGTCCTGACAATCGAGTTCGGCGCGGATAGCGTATAGCTCGTCCAGTTCTCAATCGTGTAATAGCTGTC
>MIBD01000181.1:2284-2489 GCA_001829395.1 Spirochaetes bacterium GWF1_49_6
CCGTAGGAATCCTTCAAGCGAACCGCGGATTTCCTTATCTTCGAGAGATTGACCCCCGCCGGCAGATAAGCCCCTACCGCGAGCGGATCCAGCACCGGCATCGGTTCATTGATACCGAAATCGGCGGTATCGGCGTATTTCTTCCCGCCGCCGTCGTAGATATTGATTACAAACCCCGTACCCGGCAGTTTCAATTCGGGGACTA
>MIBD01000181.1:2606-5722 GCA_001829395.1 Spirochaetes bacterium GWF1_49_6
GCGTTGCAGACCTCGATAAAGTCGTCGTCCGGGTTGGAGTTCGCGCCGTTATTATCGACACTCCCCGCCCAATGCACTTCCTCCACATAGAGGGAGGAGCGTGTCTCCATGAGGCCGGTCAGCCCGGAGTACGGCGTACCCGTCGGCTCGCCGAGGCACCCGATGGTGAAGAATATAGACACAATAGATACTATGAAAAGAAGGCGTTTAAACATGACGCACTCCGGTAATAAAAAATAATAAAAATCATCCCCGATGCGCGCGGAATGACACTTTTCCGTCACGCTGAGCCTGTCGAAGCGTGAGCCTGTCGAAGCGTGAACACTTGCCCCGCGTTCCTCACGGGATGACAAAGGAAATACAACCCCGCCCCGCATTCGCGGGACGGGGGAAATTGTTAATTACGGAATTAACTTACCTTTTAAAGTCACGTTGTCTATCCTAAATGTTCCCGATATGTTGGAAGCGGAATTTGCAAAAATCTGTATTTGCGCATAAGGAAGGTTAGTGGCAATTGAAAAAGTGTTTGAAAACCACCCCGCTGAAGTTGGAACTGTACCTGAGGCTCCTGAAACATCTACTCCGTTTACTACTATTTTATAATTCTTTGGACCCGTAGTTGAGCGATATCCGTTAAAACTTAAATATGTCAGATCAAGCAAACCGGATATTGGATATACGTTAAAAATGAAGTAGTCTGTCCAAGACGAATCCAAAGGCCATCCGTTAGCTGATATGGAATCAAGAGTAGTAGGCGAAATACCGGCGGGATACGAGACTGTTCCGCCAATATTAGTTATAATAGAATTTGATGTACCCGAATTCGTATAACTTGCACGATTAATTTCACCATCGAGAATATATTGTATCAAAGTCACTTCCGGTATTCCGGGAGGGTTGGTCAGGGTGATACTGTGGGTAGCCAACGTACTGATTTTACCCGCGTAGTCCAAAGCCCATGTAGAGAGCGTGTAATCCCCCGCGCTGAAGAGTGATGTATCGAACGTGGTGACCCAGTTAGCCAGACCTGCAGATAGAGTGTTCGTAACCGTACCCAAAACCGCATAGACCTTATCCACTCCCCAATCGTCGGACGATGTTCCCGTTACGTTAATCAGTGTTCCCACAAGGTTCGTATAGTTATCCGCGGGCGCCGTAATGGCGATATTCGGATTACTCGAGTCGGATACTATACTGTTTGTTGTAATGACACCGCTCAGGGTCACGTTGTCGATCCTGAACGTACCAAATGTACTGGTAGCGGAGTTAGCGCAGATTTTTACTACGATATAGCTGAGATTCGACAATGCAGATAAATCGTTAGTGATAGTTTTCCATGTTTCTAAAACTGTTCCCGAGGCTCCGGGTACAAACATTCCGTTCACTTCAACTTGATAATTTAACGGACCTGTAGACGAACGAGATAAACTGAAAATAAGATTCTTTAAATTAATAGAATAATTAGTCGGAATCACTTTAAAAATAAAATAGTTTCCCCAACTTGTATCCAGCGGCCACCCGTTTTCAGATATCGAGTCCAACGGAGTAGGTGAAATTCCCGCAGGATAGGTCACTGTGCCGTCGGAACTTTCCATACTGGAATTCGACGTGTTTGGATTGGAATAGTTCGGTATGGAAGTTTCACCCTCGAAATCGTACTGCACCAGATTGACAGTCGGGAACGGGACGTTAGTCAGCGTGATATTCTGAGACGCGACGGAACTCTTCTTGCCCGTATAGTCCTCCGACCATGCGAGTAACTGGTAAGTATTCGGCGCTATAGAAGACGCATCGAGTGCGATAGACCAGTTAGCCGTATTAACAGTCGTAGAGTTGGTAACCGAACCTATCGCGGTATAAACCGTCTTGACCGCTATATCGTCTGAAGAGGTTCCCGTTACATCGACCATCCCCACGCCTGTTGAAAAATTATTTGTCGGCGAGGTGATTGTAACACTCGGGTTACCGGCATCCAAATCGCTCACTTTTCCGAAGGTGACGTTATCCGCGAGGAAAGTCCCCGTAGAATAATATCCCTCTATTCCCATGAACACATAGTTCGTACCCGCACCGATCTGGTAAACCGATTTTATTTCTTTCCAAGTGGAGTCTAATGTAATCGTTGCACCCCATTGTCTGCCGATATACCCCGTCTGATTGGTATCGGAATAGAACGCCGCATAGGTTGCTACTTTCGGAGTTCCGATGGTCATTTTCGCATAAAACCTTATCACAATATAATCACCGGGGGTAACCGCGAGTTCAGACTTATTCCACATCCATGGTATCCCTGAATTCTCCTCCAAAACCACCGCATACCCGGTACCGCCGTATCCCGCATCCGGAGCACTTTGACCGACCGATGTGAAACTGACCGCCCACCACACCCCGTTCGTCATAATCCCGTTCGTCCAGTTCTGCGGATAGGTTCCCGGCCAGTAAGGTTCCGGCCATGTTTCAAAATCCCAGTTCGGGCTGATATAACTGCTATCGATTATCACCGTGTAAATATTCGTCGCGGTGCAGTTATTCGATATATCCTGAGCGAATAGTTTTAATGAGTTTGTCGTACCGTCGAGCAAGGTAAGATTGGTATCGAATACGGTCGTCCCGATTTTCACAAACCCCGCCGAATTCACGTCAAGATAAATACCCTCGACACCGCTCTTATCGTCGGATACTGTTCCGTATACCCGGAAAGATCCCAACGAGGATACCGTTATCGCCTGAGAAGGCTTGGTAATAGTGATTACAGGCGGCGTATCGTCAGGCCCGCTGATTACAACAGATACGTTCCGTGTATTGGTCGCGGACGAATTAGCCTGCCCGTCGAACGCGTAGATCTTCAGGACATGCGCGCCCGGAGCTAACGTAAGAATTTTATTGAATGTTGTAGTCCCGATATTCGAATATGTGAAGCTATCTACTTTCAGGTATGTCCCGAGCACCCCGTCGGAGTCCACGGCAGTACCGGATACCGTCACGCTCCCGTCGCCGCTTACAAATCCCTCGGCGGGACTGGTTATCGTAATCGTAGGACCGGTCTGCGCGGGATTATTTCCGCCGACCGGTTCGGTAGTACACCCGGCCGCAAAAAGCGCGAGTACCGCCAGTAA
>MIBD01000181.1:5763-5860 GCA_001829395.1 Spirochaetes bacterium GWF1_49_6
TGGATTTATTTTAAAAATAATCTACCTCTTTTCATACAAACTATCCCTCGACAGCACTTCGGCTGCGCTCAGTACAAGGCTCGGGATGACGGAATGA
>MIBD01000181.1:6027-6261 GCA_001829395.1 Spirochaetes bacterium GWF1_49_6
ACCATATCGACGTATAAGTCGTATCCGCATAGGCATACGCCTCGTACCCGTCTATCATCAGTAACTGGTTGCCCATCCATAACGGCCCGATCATCGTGACGCGGTCTCCCGGCGAGTAAGCCCCGTTGATGGAATAATACGGCGGGATACTCTCGTTAAAATAGACCACCTTTACCCCCGTCGTGTCCAGCTTCACTTCCTTGACAGTCCCGCTCGCGCGGATGACTATCGAAT
>MIBD01000181.1:6290-6463 GCA_001829395.1 Spirochaetes bacterium GWF1_49_6
TGTACATAGATCGCGGACGGCGCGCCCGCGGGGGTCACAGACACCCCTGAAACAGCGGATACTTCCTTCAGACCTTTGTACGACTGCGCGGCGGTCACCGTGCATGTGATTACCTGCCCGCGGCTGCCGGACGTCACACCCGAGACACCGCCGGACACCCAGAAGTAAATCCC
>MIBD01000181.1:6482-6713 GCA_001829395.1 Spirochaetes bacterium GWF1_49_6
TAGAGCTGATAGGAGGTGAATGCGCCGCCGTAGGAGCATAGTCCGGTAATCACCCCTTTGATCTGGTAATTCCCGCCTACAAAATCGCCCTGCGATTCCATGATGTAACGGATTTCGGCGATAGTGACGGCGCCGTGAAAGGTGTTGGTATAATTGATGTTGGTGATGTTGACGTAGGGGCCTTTGAATGCTGGGTTATGGTTGGTGTTCCCGGCGGGCATAGACGCTACC
>MIBD01000182.1:0-1794 GCA_001829395.1 Spirochaetes bacterium GWF1_49_6
AAACAGGTGACCACCGGGATATTGGAACAGAAAAATCCTCTCATATTTGTCACCGAGTAATTTCCCGCGTTATCGATACCATAGCAGTACAAGGTGTTCGATCCGGTAACTCCTGTAAAACTATTTGTGAAATAAGTTGACCCGTAAGCAACATAGTAGTTACATGCGATATAAGAATCGGAGTTTATCTTCACATACACCTTTCCGGCCTTCGAGGAAAAGGGATCGCTGTATTGGACACTGGCTGTAAATTTTATCGGATTGACGCCGACCGGGGATGGAGAATTAATAGTAAGGCCGGGTTTTGTACAATCATACTCGAAGGCTACAACGGATGATAAATTGGTCGTCCCGTCGCTCAGGATTAATGCCGCGGCGAGGTAATGCACGCCCTGATTGGTCACGGTGATATTGGTCGTCCAGTTCGCCGTAGGGGTGACATTTCCAAATGCGCCGCTATCGACCGCGAGCAGGATTTGCGCGATAGCCGAACTCCCGTCCAGAGTGACCGAGCCGTTGACGACGATGTTCGACAGTTGGGAAGAACTGTTCTGAACCGGAGCGGTTATCCTGATGGAATTGACCGGGACAGGCGGATTAATTCCAGTCTCGATCGGGCCTGCGCATGAAACGAGGGTTATACCCGCGAACAGGAATAAGCATAGGAAACCCCACTCTTTCTTCAGCATACTAAAACTCCTTAAATTATTGTCATATAGTTTATTATTTAAACAACCGCATGTCAATAAATGTGGATAAATATATTACTCAGCTGTTCAGTAATGATTGGACTTTACATAAACCCGCCGTAGCGGGAATTGACCGAATATTAACATTACCGCCGCGCGAAAGGATACATATACACGCATGAAAAACGGCTGACTATTAATCATTACAAACGGATAATGATTAACTATTATGCATAATTTACCGGGTAAGATAATTTCCCGAACCGCGCTGATTTTAACTTTATATCCCGTAATAAGTAATAATCGATATAAAATATTCTAAATGGTACAATATTTGCAGCAATCCTGCATAATAGAGAGATCGTTCAACAATTTGAGGAGGTATAGATGAAATCTGTAGACGGTAAGGTACGGGGGTTGGCGGCAGCTGTAATCGCGCTGTTCGTCCCCGCTGCGCTGTTCGCGCAGGAGACGGTTCCCCCGATGAACAGCGGAGATACAGCGTGGATACTCGTATCCGCCGCGCTGGTGCTCCTGATGACGGTTCCGGCGCTCGCGATGTTTTACGGCGGCCTGGTTAAGAAAAAGAACATCATCAATACGATGTATTTTTCTTTCGCGGCCGCCATTATTGTCAGTATACTCTGGGTCGCGGTCCAGTATTCCGCTATTTTTAACGCGAACGAGATTATCCCAGGCATATTAGGCGCGTTCGATAAGGCGTTTATGAACGGGGTGAAAGCCGCCGATCAGGGGATGCGGATGCCGTGGGTAGGGGCGAATGCCGCTGTAGGGGTACCCGAGAACGTGTTCTCCATGTACCAGATGACCTTCGCGATTATTACGGTCGCGCTGGTCGCCGGGGCTGTCGCGGAACGGATGCGTTTCGGGGCGTGGCTGTTATTTGTGATATTATGGACGCTGTTAGTATATACTCCGCTCGCGCACTGGGTGTGGGGCGGCGGATTCCTCGCGAAGCTGGGGGTGCTCGATTTCGCGGGAGGACTGGTGGTGCATGTCTCGTCGGGCGTATCCGGTCTGGTCGCCGCGCTGATGATAGGCAAACGCAAATCTAAGGAAGAGACTCTTCCCGGAAATATCCCGT
>MIBD01000182.1:1809-3175 GCA_001829395.1 Spirochaetes bacterium GWF1_49_6
CGGGGCTGCTCTGGGTGGGATGGTTCGGGTTTAACGCGGGAAGCGCGATAGGCGCGAACGGCCTTGCCGGGAACGCGTTCATGGTCACCAATACCGCCGCGGCGGTGGGAGGATTGACATGGTTCGTCCTCGACTGGATTTTTACGAAGAAACCGACTATAATAGGCGCGGCATCCGGGCTGATCGCGGGTCTTGCCTCGATAACCCCCGCCGCGGGGTTTGTCACAGTCCCCGCCGCAATGGCGATAGGGCTGGGCGGCAGTCTGCTGTGTTACTTCATGGTGGCGGTCGCTAAGAAGGCGCTCAAGTACGACGACGCCCTCGACGCGTTCGGTATCCACGGGATCAGCGGGATATGGGGTATGACCGCGACGGGTATTTTCGCGAGTTCCGTAGTCCAGCCCGCGTTCAAGGGGCTTCTCGAGGGGAACGCCGCGCAGCTGGGCATCCAGCTGTTATCGGTACTGATCGGGATCGTTCTCTCGGTCGTCGGCACTGTGATAGTCTTGTTTATTGTTCGTATCTTTACGCCGTGGGCTGTGGAGGCGAAGGTTGAAGACGCGGGTCTTGACTACGCCGAGCATGGCGAAGCGGTGGAATAAATATAGCACAGGAGGAATCAGATGAAAAAAATTGAAGCGATTATCAGGCCTGAGAAGCTCGAAGCGGTGGTGGATAAGCTCCAGGATCTGGGCTATCCCGGCCTGAATATTACGAATATCCAGGGCCACGGCCGCCAGAAGGGAATGAAGGAAATTTTCCGGGGACGGGAGTATGATATAAAATTCATCCAGAAAGTGAAGATTGAATTAGTGGTTCCCGACGAAAAGGTTGAAATGATCGTCGAAGCGATCATCGATATAGCGAAGACCGGGGCGATCGGCGACGGGAAAATATTCCTGTACGATATCGCCGACGCTATCCGTGTCAGGACGAAGGAACGCGGCGACATAGCGCTATAAAACTTTCTCATAACAGGATGCCCCCTCTTCGGAGGGGGCGGCTTTATTTTGTAAAAATGCAGCGCATCGGGTATAATATTCCCATATTATTTAAGGGGATTATGATGAATCATACCGGCCGGGTCAAGACTCATTTCGATGACGAGGCGCGGGAGTTCGACGGGAATATTATCCGGCTGATCCCGCACTATCCCGCGATGATCGACGCGCTGGCGCGGTCTGTGTGCCTCGATCCCGATGCGCCTGTCGAGGTCATCGATCTCGGGTGCGGTACGGGCACGGTCGCGCTCGAGGTGCTGAAGCGTTACCCCCGCGCGCGGATGACCTGTATGGACCTCTCCGCGAAGATGCTCGATATCGCGCGTCACAAACTCCGCGAATACCCGGCCGTCCGTTACGAGCAG
>MIBD01000182.1:3258-5029 GCA_001829395.1 Spirochaetes bacterium GWF1_49_6
CGATAAGCTGGATTTTTACCGTCGTGTATACGGCGCGCTCGAACCGGGCGGGGTGTTCGTTAACGCCGATATCGTGCTGGGTTCGTCGGACGCGATACAGGAGATGTACCTCGAACGGTGGAAGGATTATATGAGGAAGAGCGTGCCGGCGGAAGAGATCGAAGAGACATGGATGCGGAAGTACCATGACGAAGACCGCCCGGAAGCGCTGATGAAGCACCTTGCGATGCTCGCCGAATGCGGGTTCGGGGAGACCGACGTCGTATGGAAGTATTATAACTTCGCGGTGTGGCGCGGTCGGAAATAAAAAAAGCCCCGCTTTTCGGCGGGGCATATCCGGTTTTACGTCACTTCTGTAAAAAGTATCATCTTTTGCGATGAAATCTGTTTTTAGGCTACCAGATTTTCACCCAAGCGTTCGCGTCAACATTATCGTTCTTTCCTAATTGCCCGTCCAAGTTATCGCCTGTCGCCCAAAGCGTATTGTCAGTTTTTATCGCTATACTGTGATTATAACCGCATGCGATTTTGCTTACGTTTGAAAGGACCAGAATCCAATTGTTGGTGTCGATAGTATTCCCCGTGCCGAGTTGTCCATAAAAGTTATCGCCGGTCGCCCAGAGCGTTCCGTCGGTTTTTATCGCTATACTGTGATTATAACCGCAGGCGATTTGGCTTACGTTTGAAAGCACAGGCGTCCAAAAGTTGGTGTCAATAATAGTCCCCGTGCCGAGTTGACCGTTCAGATTCCTTCCGGTGGCCCAAAGCGTTCCGTCGGTCTTGAGGGCTAGACTAAAGTTGCCCCCGCATGCGATTTGGCTGACTCCGGTAAGCAGTTGAATCCAAGTATTGGTATTACCGCCGCCCGATCCCAAACCGCCGTATCCGTTAAATCCGGTTCCAAAAAGGAAGTTATCGCTTCTGATGAACAAGCTATGCCCTTCTCCGCAGGCGATTTTTATCCCGTTGTCGACATTCGTGACCTGCGCCCAGATATTGGTATCATTCTCGTGCCCCAATCCAAGCTGACCGGAATCATTTGCGCCCGTCGCCCAGAGAGTCCCGTCGTTTTTTAACGCTAAGCTGTGGTTCATTCCCCCCGCGATTTGCACTACCGAAGAAATCGACGCCATCCATAAATTTGTGCTATTCGTGTTTCCCAGTCCAAGCTGACCCGTTTCATTCCTACCCGTAGCCCACAACGCTCCGCCGCTTTTGAGGAGTAAGCTGTGATTTTGGCCGCATGCGATCAGGCTGACTCCGGTCGCAACCTGCATGTACTCGTTATCACCGAAATAAAAACCATGCCCGTACTGCCCTAGACCGGCGTGACCCGTGCACCAGAGAGTACCGTCGTTCTTCAACGCCAAGCTATGAGCGCCTCCGCCCGCGATACTTACCGCATACGGCAGAATATTCGTGTCTCCGGGAGGAGGGGTAACGGCGGGAGAACAATTTGCCAGAATCAAGGAAAACACGGCCATCCCCATTAACATTTGTACCTTAAAAAACTTCATATCGACCTCCGATTTCAGTTTCTAAGACATCCTAAAACTATTTCTCATCATTGTCAAATAAATATGCACTTATTTAGAAATAATATTATAAAACACATAAGTAAATATATATCATTTTATATATTCATAATATATAATATTATGGTAACTTTTAAATAATCAAATAAGGAAGTGACTATTGGGTAATTTAGAATCAATTATATCTTGAATTATTTAAAAACAATTTCCTTATCGTCAGCGTCAACCTTAATGTT
>MIBD01000182.1:5122-7840 GCA_001829395.1 Spirochaetes bacterium GWF1_49_6
ATGCGGGTCGTAGCCGTTCTTCGCGAGCCACGCCTTCGCCTTGGAGGTGACGTCGAGCTTCAGCTTCTTCGCCTCGAGACGCTTCGACACCTCCGCGAGACGGATATCCACGATTTTCAGGATATCGTCCGCCGACAGCGCGCGGAATGTGATAATCTCGTCGATACGGTTCAGGAACTCCGGGCGGAACTGCGCCTTGAGTACGTCCATAATCTTCCCGCGCAGGCGGTCGTCGTTCTCCTCGTCCCATTCGTGGATAATGTTCGATCCGACGTTGGATGTCATAATAATGATGGTGTTCGTGAAGTTCACGACACGACCCTGCCCGTCGGTGAGACGCCCGTCGTCGAGTATCTGGAGCAGGATATTGAACACATCGGGGTGCGCCTTCTCGATCTCGTCGAACAGCACGACCGCGTACGGGCGTCTGCGTACCACTTCGGTGAGCTGGCCGCCCTCCTCGTACCCGACATATCCCGGGGGCGCCCCGATCAGACGCTGGACGGAAAACTTTTCCATATACTCGCTCATATCGATACGCACGAGCGCCTTATCGGTGTCGAACAGGAAGCGCGCGAGGGTTTTCGAGAGCTCGGTTTTCCCGACCCCGGTGGGGCCGAGGAACAGGAAACTCCCGATAGGGCGTGACTCCTCCTGCAGCCCGGCGCGGGAACGGCGTACCGCGTTGGCGACGGCGGAGATGGCGTCGGTCTGGCCGACCACCTGCTTGGCGAGTTCGCCCTCGAGACGGATGAGCTTCTGCTTCTCCGATTCGAGCATCCTCGATACCGGCACGCCCGTCCATTCGGATACGATCCGCGCGATATCCTCATCGGTGATCTCCTCGCGGAGAAGCGGGCGGTCGCCCTGTACATCCTTCAGCTTCGTTTGAAACTCTTTCAGGAGCTTCTCGTTCTCCGGGATGAGCCCGTAACGGATTTCCGCGACACGGTTAAGTTCGCCCGCGCGTTCGGTTCGTTCCTCCTCGCCCCGCAGGTTATCGATCTGCGCGTTGGTTTCCTTTATTTTATGGATGATTTCCTTTTCCTTCTCCCACTGCGCCTTGTACCCGGAAAGCTGTTCGCGCAGGTCCGCGAGTTCCTGATCGATCGACGCGAGCCGTTCCTTCGAGTCCTTGCCGCGTTCGCGCGCGAGGGCTTCTTTCTCGATAGCGAGACGGGTCACCCGGCGTTCGAGGTCGTCGATCACCTGCGGCTGGGACTCGATCTCCATCCGTATTTTCGACGCCGCCTCGTCCACGAGGTCGATCGCCTTATCGGGGAGATGCCGCTCGGTGATATAACGGGTCGAGAGCTGGGCGGCGGCGACCAGCGCGGAATCCTCGATCTTGATACCGTGATGCACCTCGTACTTCTCACGGATGCCGCGCAGGATGGAAATCGTATCCTCGATGGACGGTTCCGGCACCATGACGGGCTGGAAACGGCGTTCGAGGGCTTTGTCCTTCTCGATATACTTCCGGTACTCGTCGAGGGTGGTCGCGCCGATCACTCGGATTTCCCCGCGCGCGAGAGCGGGCTTGAGCATATTCCCCGCGTCCATCGCCCCCTCGGCGGAACCTGCCCCGACTACGGTATGCAGTTCGTCGATAAAGAGGATGGCCTCGCCCTCGCTTTCGGTCAACTCCTTCAGGAGCGCCTTGAGCCTGTCCTCGAACTCGCCGCGGTACTTAGTCCCGGCGATCAGGAGTCCGAGGTCGAGGGAAAGGACACGTTTACCGCGCAGCCCATCTGGCACGTCTCCCGCGATAATACGCCGGGCCAGACCCTCGACTATCGCGGTCTTACCCACGCCGGCCTCGCCGATCAGCACGGGGTTGTTCTTCGTGCGGCGGGAAAGCACCTGCATCGAGCGCCGAATCTCACCATCGCGTCCGATCACCGGGTCGATCTTCCCCTGCCGCGCGAGTTCGGTGAGGTCTCGGGTGTAACGGTCTAAGGCGCGGAATTTCCCTTCCGGAGCCTCGTCGGTGATACGGTGCGAGCCGCGCACGGTTTTTAACGCTAAGAGGATACTGTCGTATTTTAAGTTCGTTTCCTTGAATAAGTCCTTGAGGGCGGCGTCCTGTGTGGACACGATTCCGAGCAGGATATGCTCGGTGCTGATATATTCGTCATGCAGGCGCGCGGCTTCCTTCGAGGCGCGTTCGACCGCGAGGTTCAGTTCCTTCGACATATAGTTCTGTCCGACACCCTGGATACGGGGCTTTTGGTTCATCCGGTCGTCCAGCCGCGAGCGCAGGAGTCCGACGTTCGTTTCCATATTGTTGAGGATCGGCAGTACCAGCCCGTCGTCCTGTCCGAGCATCGCGAGCAGGAGATGCTCCGCGCCGATCTCCTGGTGGTTCATCGATGACGCGAGTTCCACCGCCTTCTCGAACGCCTCCCTCGATTTCAGGGTCATTTTACTGAGGTTCATATTTCTCCTCCTGTAGTGTTGTCCTATAGAATCTAATCACTTGCGCGGGGGAGCGTCAAGCGGATATGAGTCATTATTATATAGGCGGGTCATTATGATACATGTAATATATTTGATATTTTGCGGACCTTATTTTAGAATAACCAAACGGGAGGAGGGCTTATGGAGATCGAGATCAGGGACACGAAGGAATTCTCCGCGGGCGAATTGGAGGATTTGTTCCTTTCGGTGGAATGGTCGTCGGGAAAGTACCCGGATAAGCTCGTGGCCGCGATGAGG
>MIBD01000182.1:7887-8295 GCA_001829395.1 Spirochaetes bacterium GWF1_49_6
GCTGATTAACGCGCTCTCCGACGGGATAATGACCGCGTACTTTCATTATTTGCTCGTCCGCCCGGAGTACCATTCGCAGGGTATCGGGAAAAAGCTCGTGATGAAGATGCTTACCGCATACGAGGATTATGCCCGGAAGGTGGTGATATCGTATCAGGAGGAAACCGGATTTTACGAGCATTGCGGCTTTAAGGTAAACGACCATAGTGTGCCGATGTTCATTACGTATCTGACGACATAGAAGGAATAGATATGGAAGAATTGGAGTACGGGAATATCTCCGCCGGGGAGATCGACGCTATCGCGCCGCTTTGGGAGAAACTGCGCCGGCATCATGTCGAACACGCGGTCGATTTTAAGAGCTTCTACGAGAAAAAGGACTGGGCCGACCGGAAAGCAGAACTGCTG
>MIBD01000182.1:8304-17398 GCA_001829395.1 Spirochaetes bacterium GWF1_49_6
TAAAGCGCGGCTGGAAACCCATACGGTTTCGGTGCAGGGAATGTTGCGGGGATATTGTATCGCGTCCATCGACGGCGAGGGAAAGGGAGAAATCGAGTCGCTTTATACCGAACCGGAACTGCGCGGGAAGGGTATCGGCGCGGAGCTTTTCGGCAGGTGTATGGCATGGCTGGAACGGGAAGGCGGTAAGAATATCACTATTCATGTAATGGTAGGGAATGAAGAGGTACTTCCGTTCTATGAAAAGTTCGGGTACGCCCCGCGAACCTACTACCTGAAGAAGAAAACGGGGGTGTGAAGGATAGGAGGGGCGCATGAGAGCGTTAGAATATCATTTCAGGGTTCATCTCGACCCTTCCGGTTTATGGGCCGAATGTATGGAGCTGGAGGGATGTATCGCCCGTTCTGATAAAGGGACTATAGAGGATTTAAAGCTCAATTCTGAGGATGTATTGAATACATATCTGGATAAACCGCAGATTGATTCACTTTTCCCTCTTCCTTACGGCAATCTTGACGGCGAAGATATCTTCAAAGTTCCGGTAAAACCTTACATAGCCTTTGCAATGATGAGAGATATATACTTTCCTTAATCTTTCCTACTTCCCGTCGAAGACAAGTTCCGTCCGTAGATTCAGGAATAGTGTGCGCAGCACCTTGACTTTTACGTCTCCGGGGATATAATAATACCAGCATATTCGAGGAGCGCGTCATGGAAAAATTCTACCAGAAGCTGAAACGCTGGTCGCTGTACGCGATGATTTTTTTTATCATCGTCCTCTTCCTCTGGATCATTATATACCTGATTATCGAGACCTTCGATTATACCGTGTTCGGCGGATTTACCGGCAACCTGTTCTACGCGATGATCGCGGGGGTGATCGTTATCCTCGCGGCGCTGGTTATCCTGAATGTCGCGGTCAACCTGAACATCATCTCCGACTCCCTCGCGAAGGGCGGCAAGTCCGAGGAAAAACGGGTATCGTGGAAGGGCTTCTCCATCGCGCTGGGAAGCGTCTTCTTTATCATCATCTTCATCGGACTGGCGCTGCATTTTGTGAACCAGGAGAACACCCGCGCCACCACGAGCGGGATACGTAACGAGCTTGACCAGTTCAAGTCGGCGTTCGCGCCCCAGCTCGGCCAGATCGCGGAGGATGTCCAGAGCGAAAAACTGCCCTACCGTATCCTCAGCAACCTGATTATCATCGAAGCGCATACCGCGAAGATGAAGGATATCGAGATCATTTTCCCGAAGATGATGAACGGTTCGCTCGTGTTCCTTCGGCTGAACCGGTTGTCTCTCCCGCCGAAGGATAAGTTCATTTCCGCGATCTCGGATTCCCTCTTCGAGATACGCGACCCCGAACAGCTCGAGTATATCAAAAAGGTCTACGAGACCGGGAAGGGCGAGGATCAGTTCTTCATCAAGCGTCCGATTATCACGATGTACTCCCCGGTGTTCCATGACGGGAAACTGGCGTTCTTCATCTACTCGGCATACAACGAGATTCAGGGATACTATATGAAGAAAGGCTCGGATTTTTAAGGGAGGGCATGATGAAAAAAATACTGACGGTTCTGTTTATCATATCCCTGTCCGCGTGCGGTGGGGGCGGCGGTAATGGGCAGGCGACGAACACGGCAGTACCGCCGGAGGAATTCGCGCTGTATAAGGCGCTCGACTCGATGAATACCAACAGGGTCGCGGAGTTGTTCGCGATGGGGTACGATGTGAACCAGCCCTATGTCGAGGTGCAGACGATCACCAATCCCGACGGGTCGATGACGAATAATGTGCTGAGGATTACCCCGATCGAGGTCGCGGCGATGAAGTGGGGTGTCGATATGGTCAGCAACCTGATGACACGCGGGGCGTTACCCCCGGAGAACCTGCTGAACCTCGCGGTGGAACGGACGAACCTCGCGCTCGTGAAATTCCTCGTCATTGCGGCGAAGTTCACGACCGAGCCGGTCGACCCAGAGACGGGAGTATGGCGGCTTCGGTGGGCGCCTCTTCATATAGCGGCGATGAACGGATTGAACGATATCGCCGACTTCCTCGTGAATAATGGCGCGAAGGTCGATATAGCCGACCCGTCGAATCAACTGACCCCGTTACATCTGGCGTGCAGTAATAATAACAGTACGATAGTGAAGATGCTTCTCAAGAAGGGAGCGTTAATCAACCCCACCGATAAGAGCGGGGCAACACCGCTTACATTGACCAAGGATGAGACGCTTAGGAAATACCTTGCCGCAAAGGGCGGTTTCGACCCGGAATTGCCGGAACTGCCATGAGACTGAATTGCGGAACCCCTTTCTTCCGGTTGAACTAATACGATAAAACTAGTTTGAAGTGCAGAGCACCTCGACGATTTTCACCGCCATCGGGTTAACGATTTTGTAGCAAATCTCTTTCCCGTCGCGCTGAGCTTCGATGATTCCAGAGAGGCGAAGGATGCGCAGATGCTGGGATACCCCGGATTGCGATAAGCCGGAAATTTTCTCCAAATTGGTCACATTGCATTTCTCTTTCATCAGAGTCTTGAGGACGAGGAGACGAACGGGGTGCGAAAGCGCCTTTAAAAGCGCCGCCGCTTCTTCGACCTTTGCTGTTTTGCTTTGAACCATATTGATCCCCCTGAATTTTTTCATCAGGGATATTATATTCTAATATTATGGAAAATGTCAATCGATTTTTAAATTTAATACCGATTTCTTGCTATCTTCCGAGTATTCCGGGTTACCCGAGTACGCAGAGATCAGATTTTTTAACTGTTCTTTGACCTTTTGGTCTTTATTTTTCTTATAGAGCAGATAGGTAGTATCGATTATAGCGGAATCGATGGCTTCCTTGGAATATACCATGTTAAGCTGATTGACTTCTTTAAAGTTATCGATCGCGGTATCGTACCGCTGAAGGGCGATATAGCAGTCGGCGAGCTGTTTGACTGCGAGCTCGTAGATTTCGAATATCGGGTACTCGCGTTTAATTCTTTCAAGGAAGTCGGCGGCCTTATTATAGTCCTTCTTCTCGAACGCGATTTGCGCGAGGCGGAACAGCGACCCTGGAATGAAACGGCTATTCGGGAAACTGTCGATGATTTTCTGGAAGTTCTTCGCGGCGTTCTCGATATCGCCCTGGCTGATCATGTCCATTCCCTTCTCGTAGAACGATACATCCTCTTCCTGTATGGATGCCGACGCGACCTTGATCGCCTGGTTCTCCTTCATGAAATTTGCATCGTCGATCAGGAAGTATATCGATGCTCCCGCGCCCAATCCGGTCAATGTCCACCCGAACAGGCTGAAATTATCCCAGAAAGTCGCCGAATTCATATAGCTGATCGCTTCCTCGGCGGTCTTCGCATCATTGAATTTATTATAGCTGTCGTTGGCGCTCATGGAACCTAAAATCCCCGCCGCCAAACCGACTATCGTAGCGCCGAGACTGATATAGATGAATTGCGAGTTAGGATTCAGCCTTTGCATCGTGACCGCGTCCTGCCCGGGCTTGAAATGGTAGAAACCTTCGGGAAGGTTCTTTATTTCTTCGTTCTTGTATTCCTGCTGGTTAATCACAATCGACTGCTGGCCGGGGAGGTATAGCGAGAATGTCTGCGGTGTGAGGATGGAATAGAGGTTGGTGATTCCCGAAGTGACATTGACGGCTATGGATGAGCTATAGAACCCGACCAATTCGAAACGGATGGTATGCTCGCCCGAAACATTATCTTTTATCAGTACGGGTGTAGTCCCGACATGCTTGTCGTCGATAAAGACATTCGCCTTCATGGGTAAAGAATTGATAAAGGTATAACCGAAACCGGTATTCAGACCTAATAATAGAATGAGCGACCATGAGATGAATCTTTTCATATATTACCCCCATTACGGATTAACGTTACCCTATGAATAGCATACTATCAAAAAGTTTCAAAATCAAGTAAGTTTTTAATTTTTTACAGTCCTTTTTTCATAGAGTTCCTGGACAATCATTTCCATCAGCGAGGGATAGGCGGCCATGGGCACGGAATTATTTGTGGAGTAGGTTTCGTTCACCGAGACACTGAGGATATCCTTAAACGAGATAGGTACGCCCGCTTCTTTTCCTGCTAGTAATGATAGTCGTTGGATTTCTTTATCGATAAGAATATGGAGCTCCCTTTTCTGGGAATTAAGAGTCTCGATTTCCCTATTGAGACTCGTCAATTGAAGCTCGAAGGTCTTCGATTCCAGCCGGAACTGCATGATGATAAAAGCGAAACCGAAAACGAGCAATAAAAGTAGAACGATTAACCATCCCTTCATGTCAAATCCTTTTTTCGAAGGCTCTCATTTTTGTACTACGGGACGCGGCATTGAGCCGCGTTTCTTCCGGCGACGGAGTGAGGGGCTTTTTCGTCAGGATTTGACCGTACTCGTTTTTTTCAGCGTCACGGAAAAAGTATTTCACGATACGGTCCTCCAGCGAATGAAAGCTGAGTATCACTATTCTCCCGCCCGGCTTCAGGACTTTCAGAGCCTTGGGCAGGAATTGTTCCAGTACTTCGAGTTCCCTGTTCACAAAAATCCTCAGCGCCTGAAAGGTCTGGGTCGCCGGATGGATTCTGCCTTTATTGTGACGCTTGACACGCTTGACCGCGTCCGCCAGATCGGCCGCGTTATGGAACGGCCTGTTCCGGTAGATTTCATGCGCTATCTTCCGGGACTCGAACTCCTCGCCATATTTATAAATAATATCGGCAATTTCCTGTTCTTTGAAAGTGTTTACCACTCTCTCGGCGGAGATATTTTCATCAGGCCCCAGACGCATATCGAGAGAGCCTGTATCGGTATAGCTCAGGCCGATACCCGCCTCCTTGAGATGGAACATGGAGATGCCCAGATCGGCGAGAATAAAATCGGCGGCAGGAAAGTTATATTGGGTGACTATTTCGTCGATACGGTCGAAAACGCCGTTAGCGAAAATGATATTCGGGTAAGCGGTGAGGCGGGAACGCGCGATTTCGAGGATCGCGGGATCGCGGTCGATACAGAGGAGCGAACCGTCGGGGATACGCGCGGCGAATTCCGCCGAATGCCCGCCCTCGCCGCAGGTACAGTCGATCACCGCTGAATCGGGCCGGAGACGCGCGGTCTCGAGGACTTCGTTCAGCATAACCGGCGTGTGGAAAAAGCCCGGTGAATCGGCCATTATTCGCCCCGGATTCGGAGAAACATAGTCAATTCGTTGCCGGCCTTATTATATTTCACTTTGTCCATCATCTTACTGATCATAAATACGCCGCGCCCGGACGGTTTCAGCATATTCTCCTTTGCCAGAGGGTTGGGGACGTCTTTCAGGATAAACCCGGCGCCTTCGTCGCGTACCTTGAATACGGCGAGATTATTCACGAGCCGGTAGAAAAGGTTGACGCGCTTTTGGACATTATAGGTATTCCCATGCTCGACCGCGTTAATCATCGCCTCATAGAGCGCGGTATAGATTTTCCACTTATCGTCGTCGCCGAGCCGGAGGTGACGCTCGATCTCGTACATGACCCGCACGATCGCGATATCGATCTCCATGACGTTACTGGGGATGGACAGGAGTTTCTTGTACTGCCATTCCTTGTTCAGCAGGATGAGGAGCATACTGACATCGTCGTCGGTGAACTGGGTCGAATTTTTCACGACGTTGAGGTAGATCTGCGGGAGGATTTCACGGGTCTGCATCCCGATACTTTCTTTAAATATCCCCTTCAGGTGCTCGATGCTGAGGGATATTCGTTCCTTTTTAAAGTTCAGCAGCCCGTCGGTATAGAATAGCATCTTACAGTTCGCGGGCAGTTTTACCTTCTGGACAGCGTCCTCGAGCGCGAGGTTTTTAAAGCTGCCGAGGGGATAGCTCACT
Source organism: Spirochaetes bacterium GWF1_49_6 (assembly GCA_001829395.1). GTDB lineage: Bacteria > Spirochaetota > Brevinematia > Brevinematales > GWF1-51-8 > GWF1-51-8. Next base: position 14,204 of record MIBD01000182.1, read on the forward strand.
CCCTGTGAGAGGATGGTGATTTCCTTAGTGACGTCGTCGTGTATGAGCGGGAACGGGTGACCGCAGTTGATGTATTCCATTGAGTGGTTATGCGTATCGATGATGCCGTAGAACAGGGTAATGAAATGGTCTTCCGGCATCACTTTGACCAGTCCCGTGTTCAGGTAATGCATCATCTCGTGAATCTTGTGGGGATCTTTCGGCGCGAATTCGACGAGTATCTTCAGCATCGCTGTGATGAGCGACGAGGATACGCCATGCCCGGAAACGTCGGCGATAATAATACCGACATGGATTTCGTCGATGGGGATGATATCGTAGAAGTCCCCGCCGAGCTGGGACGACGGCTTATAGAAGTTATGAAAACGGACGCCGGCGGTATAGAGGGTGGGTATCGCGAGGATATGTTCCTGCACCATCCGCGCGGTCTTGAGTTCTTCCTCTAATAGTTTGTTTTTCTCGGAGAGCTGGGAATAGAGCGCGTTCTCGAGCGATACGTCCTGGAATACCGCCTCAATATACTCCTCCTCCCCGAGGAATATTTTACGGAGATTGGCCGAGAACACGCGTTCCCCGTACTCCGAGAGAGTCTTGATCTTGATATACAGCGATTCCTTCTTTTCTATCTCGATCGCCATCTTCTTGTAGTCGTCCTTACTGAGGTCGAAAAATTCGTCGATATCCCGTCCCTGCACCTTGTTAAACTCGGCGTACCCGAGGGAGAACAGGAAGTTGTCGTTGACGAAGTAAATCACGCCCTTCTTGTTCATTATGACGAGGCCGACGGGGAGTTTCTTGATCAGCATACGGTAACGGTTTTCCGATACCTCGAGCTTTTTATAGAGAAGGTACTGGATGGATTCGTCGATGATGGTGAACACGAAGCCCTTGACATTCCCCTCGTTGCCGAAGCTGGGGAAACCCTGTATTTTCAGGTTTTTCTTATTATGCACGATATCCTTCTCGAAACGGTTTCCCTGCAGAATACTCTGGAAGACGGCGCTCTCGATAATCTCCTTCATATTACTGATACTGTCGGGGAATAGTTCGGAGAACTTCGTATTCATTGAGATTAGCTTTCCCTCGAGATCGGTGATACCCATCGCAACCGGGCCCTTGTAATACACGTTATCGAGGAATTCGAAGTCCTGTTTATGCTGAAGGGAGAAATAGTTCAGATAGAGGGAAATAATCATCTGGTTCTTGATAAACCCGATGGCCTGCGAGGAGATAGGAAAATGGGATTTCTTACGGAAGAAGACCACCATGCAAAAAATTGAATTCATCAACGATAGTGAAATGAGATGCGCTTCGGCGGAAAGTTCGCCCGGATGAGTACGGTCGCCGGTATAGACGGTGAATAACGGGTTATCCGCCTCGAGATCGAAATGCTCGTCGTCGGGATAGGAGAGATAGCGTTCGATAGTCGAACGTACCTTAGCCTGCTCGACGAGTGTATTTTCGGGATAGAGCGTAACTTTTTGGGAGTCGTAGCGAAGAAGTTTTACCTCTACCACAGAGGGAAATTCCTTCAGGGAATCCATCAGGAAGGAAATAGTCTTGGTGGTATTCAGGAGGGAAGGCAGAGAAGAATAATAATTCGATATACCGGTAACTGCCCTCGAATAGTCCTTTGGAACGGAGTGGATTTTTTTTCTAAGGATTAGAAATGTTATAATGGTAGAAAGACTAGCCCCTATGATTAAGGCGACTACTCCGACTATTATATGAGAAGCCATTTCACTTCCGCCTCCAATTTCTCCCCCCGATACGGTCCCAACCCGCTAACTATTTATTCCATACTCTCAAGAGTGTCATAAATAGGGAAAAACTCGTTCAGACGGAAAGTGATGAATAATTCCTTTATATCCTTATTCAGACTGACTATAAAGATTTTACCGCCGAGGTCGTCCAATCTTTTATACGCAAGAAGAAGTTTACCGATACCGGAACTCCCGATAAACGCGACGTCGGAAAAATCGATAATGATTTCTTTCTTTCCGTCGTCGATCAGGTTTGTCAGCACTTCCTTAAATTCGCGCGCTGCGGGGTCGGTCACCAGATTTTCTTTGATCTTTAATAATGCCTTGCCTTTATACTCTGAAGATTCATACTTCATTATCATCCTCCGAATTACTGAATTTATTCATTGTAATACAAAAAATAAATAATATCAACCAATTTCGTCAAACTTTGAATTAAATATGAAAACCGGATTGCCCACGGAATTTATCGGATATGACAATTGCTCATAATAATATAACACACTTTAACAATTCTCCCCGATTAGGGACGGTAAACTTGGGGAGGAATAGGATGACCCGCTTATTATCCGGTACGTTTATCGGGATGGAAAGTATCATTATCGAAATCGAGGTGGATATATCCGCGAAGGTCAAGTCGTTCGATATGGTGGGGCTTCCCGGACAGGCGGTGAAGGAGTCGATGAAACGGGTCGAATCCGCGATAGTGAACTCGGGGTTTCATTTCCCCGGTAAACGGATAGTGGTCAATCTCGCCCCGGCGGCTATTCCTAAAATGGGGGCGCTGTTCGATCTGCCGATAGCGTTGGGAATCCTGAACGACGGCATGGATCTGGGAGAGGTGGGGTCGTTCCTGATTATCGGCGAACTATCGCTGGACGGGGAACTGCGCAGAGTACCGGGGGCGCTTCCGGTCGCGGTGAAGGCGAAACAGGTCGGAGTGATGAAGATACTTTGCCCCGCGGAGAACGCCCGGGAGATGGCGGTAATCGACGGGCTTGAGATATACCCGGTAAATACACTGAAGCAGGCGGTCGATTTTCTGACAGGCAAGGAGAAACTTCTCCCGTTCGGCAGACCAGTCCGCTGCGAGCGCGCGGAGACGCCCGGCGGGTTGGATATGAGCGATATTCGCGGGCAGGAAGCCGCCAAACGCGCGGTGGAGATCGCGGCCGCCGGGGGACACAATATAATTATGATCGGCCCGCCCGGCACCGGGAAAACGATGCTCGCGAAGCGGATTCCGACAATCCTGCCGGGCATGGATATGGAGGAGTCGATCGAGACGACGATGGTTTACAGTGTGGCGGGAAAGACCGACAGCGAGAACTGGCTGGTGAGCACGCGTCCGTTCCGCGCGCCCCATCATACCGCATCGGACGTCTCTATTATCGGCGGGGGGCGTTTCCCTAAGCCCGGCGAGGTCAGTTTG
>MIBD01000182.1:17429-20415 GCA_001829395.1 Spirochaetes bacterium GWF1_49_6
TCCAGGAATTCCCGAGTAACGTCCTGCAGGTACTCCGCGAACCTCTTGAGGAACATAAGATACGGATATCCCGCGCGGAGGGTTCGGTGGAGTTTCCCGCGAAGTTTATGCTGGTCGCGGCCCTGAACCCGTCGAAAACCAACGCCGACCTCGACCGTTGGGAAGCCTCCGAGATGAAGACGGTGATGAAAAAACTGTCCGGGCCGCTCCTCGAACGAATCGATATTCAGATACAGGTCTCCCGTATCAAGTACGAAAAACTGCGTTCCGATACCCATCCTGAGAATTCGGAGTCTATCCGTTCGCGGGTGGAGAAAGCCCGCCGTATCCAGAGGGAACGCTTTAACCATTTCGGTATCCGCACCAATTCGGAGATGACCCACCGGCTGGTGGAAGAGTTCTGCAAAATGGACGCGCCGTCGGAATCGCTCATGCATCTCGCGATGGAAAAATTTCTGCTGAGTATCCGGGTGTATGATAAGATATTGAAGATAGCCCGGACTATCGCCGACCTCGACAGTAGCGAAGCGGTGCGGGAAATGCATATCAGCGAAGCGCTTCAATACAGGATACTGGACAGGGTAATGAATTTTGTGATGTAATTAAGATTCTACAACTGTTTCTATAATCATATAAACTACATGAAAATATTAAAAATTTCTAATGATAATTCTTGACTAACCATATCGGTTATATATAATGATAATAATGTCAATGGAAGAAAGGTACGGTATCTGATTTTTTTCGGGGGCTTAATGAGTAGTAAAAATCCGGAAGTTATTTCCGGATTCAAAACCTTTCTTTCGACTGTACTCAACTATGAAAAAAAGGAAATCACCCCGTTATTGTTTATTGTCGAAAACCTTTTAGTCGCTGGATTGTACTGGGGTATTTCTCATATCAACTGGATGCTGTTCAAAGCGGGCGGCGTATTGCCGATGCCGATATGGCCTGCTCTCGCAGTCGCGTTCGCAGCGGCACTGATCAGGGGATGGAAGGTCGCGCCGGGGATAGCGGCCGGTACACTCCTCGCGAACACGCTTTCGCTGGGCGGCTCGGTAGTATTCGCATCGGGGATAGCGGTAATGAACACCGCAGGCCCGGTGCTGGCGGCTTATCTTTGCCGGCGTAATACGTCGAGCATTAATCCCTTTCAGACCCTTCGGGATACGTTTATCTTTCTTTTTTACGGCGTCATCCTTGTATCGTTAATGACCTCAACCGGAGCGGAATTTTTTAAATGGATGCTCGGACTGGTTCAAACGGAAAATATTCCGCTGGACTGGCTAAGATTCCTATTGGCAAATATTACCGGATCGCTTTTGTTTACCCCTGTAATCGCCGGGTGGTTTTTTGAGAGGAAAAAGATGACCGGCGGGGAAGTGCTTAGATTTCTCGCGGTTTCTGCTATCACAATTACCGGCGCCGTTTCTCTATTCTTTTTCCCCTTCCATGAAAGTTTTCCCGGGGAGGACCTCACCTTTCTTTTAATCGTACCGATGGCATGGGCGGCGGTGAGTTTCACGACCAGGGAATCGATGACTTTGTTTATGATGGTGGTGATTATCGCGTTAATCGGTACTTTATTCGGGCCCAATATCCTCATCAGCCATAAATTCCCGATTATAGGATTAGGCTATATGACCACGGGATTTAGCCTGACTCTTCTGATAATCGGCGCGATTACCCGCGAGAGGAAAGAGATACAATCAGAACTTGTTCGGACGAGCGAAGAATTGGACAGGTACTTCAATTCCGCGCTCGACCTTCTCTGTATCGCGGATATGCAGGGATACTTTCGGAAACTGAACCCGGAATGGGAAAATACGCTGGGCTACGCTATCAGCGAACTGATCGGTAAGGAATTTATGAGCATGGTGCATCCCGACGATGTACAGAGTACTATAGACGCGATGACGCGTCTTTCCGGGAAAAATGCGGTGCTGAATTTTATCAACCGTTACCGGCATAAGAACGGGTCATACCGCTGGATCGAGTGGCGTTCTTTCCCGTTCGGCGATAGTATCTACGCGGTCGCGAGGGATATTACCGGGCAAAAAAAGATCGAGCAGACATTAATGGAGAGCGAGGAGAAGTTCCGTACGTTTTTCGAGACGATTACCGAGGGAGTCGCGCTCCATGAGATGGTATATAACAAGAAGGGCGAAGCGGTGAACTACCGTATCATCGACGTGAACCCCGCGTACTATACTCATACCGGGATCGGGCGTACTGCTGCCTTAGGTAAGCTCGCGACCAAGCTGTACGGTACCCCGGAACCCCCGTATATGGATATTTACAGCGAGGTGGCGCGTACCCGTGTTCCATACCGTTATGAAACTTATTTTCCCCCGATGGAAAAACATTTTATGATATCGGTCGTCTCCCCTAAAGCGGGGCAATTCGCGACCGTGTTCGAGGATATTACCGAACGGAAGATGTGGGAAGAAGAACTGAAGCAGAAAAATGAGGAACTGACCCGCTTTATTTATACCGTTTCGCATGACCTGAAAAGCCCGCTGGTAACTATCAAGGCGTTTCTGAACTATATGCAGGAAGATTATAAAAAGGATGATCGAACCGCGATGGATAAGGATATCCGTTATATCGAAAACGCGGCGGATAAAATGGGACGGCTTCTGGACGAATTGCTGGAATTATCGAGGGTAGGCAGGAAAGATGCCGTCATGCAGGAAGTGTCCCTTCAAAGCATCGTTCAGTCGGCGATAGATTTGGTTGCCGGGCGGATCGTTGCGAAAAGCGCCATAGTAGAGTTAACGAAGATTCCTGTCATTCTTGTGGGGGATCCCCGGCGGTTTATCCAGATTTTCCAGAATCTGATCGATAACGCGGTCAAGTTTATGGGGGAGCAGAATAAGCCTAAGGTTGAAATTGGCGTGATGGAAAAGGAAAATAATGTTATTATATTTGTCAGGGATAACGGGGCGGGAATCGATCCCCGCCATGCCGATAAACTATTCGGGCT
>MIBD01000182.1:20476-30663 GCA_001829395.1 Spirochaetes bacterium GWF1_49_6
ATTATCGAAGTGAATCACGGGGAAATCTGGTTTGAATCAGCGGGTTTAGGACAGGGAGCCGCTTTTTATTTCACATTGACGGGAAGCAGGATAGATAGAGAGGAGGGAAAAACCCTATGACCGGAGAACCTATTACCATTCTATATGTCGAGGACGACCCCGCCCATGCCGAGATCGCAATGCGGAATTTTAAAAATTCCCGGATAGCGAATCGGATTTTTCATGTTACCGACGGGCAGCAGGCTCTGGACTATTTATTTCGCCAGGGCGATTTCGAGAATCCTGACACCAGCCCCCGCCCGCACCTGATGCTTCTCGACCTTCGTCTGCCGAAAGTCGACGGCCTCGAGGTGATGAAACGGATTAAGGCCGACCCGGAATTTTCCGATCTCCCCGTGGTGATACTGACCACATCCGAGGCGGAATCGGATATCATCAAGGCATATTCTTATCAGGCGAGCAGTTATCTGGTCAAGCCCCTCGATTTTTCGAAGTTCAACGAATTATTGGAAGCGTTCGGTTTTTACTGGCTGATGTGGAATATATATCCGCGATAGAAGAGGGATGAATGATAAATAAGCCGTACACCATGCTCCTTGTCGAGGACGAGGATGCGCATATCGAGGCAATCACCCGCTCGTTAGCTGCCGTATCCATGGATAATAAGATCATCGCGCTGAAAACAGCCGGGGAGTTCCGTCAAGCGATCGCGGATAATCTGGCGTTCGACCTTGTATTGCTCGATATGAATCTGCCTGACGGTATGGCGCTCGACCTGATTACGGAGCTAGATATCGGGCCGCGGTGGCCGGTTATTATTATGACCGCTTATGGGGACGAGGAACTCGCGGTACGCGCTATAAAATCCGGGGCGATCGATTATATTGTCAAATCGGAAGGTACATTCCGGGATATCCCGAAAATTGCGGAACATACCCTGCGGGAATGGGAGAATATCCGGAAACGAAAGAAAGCGGAAATGGCGCTGCTTGAGAGCGAGGAGCGGTTCAGAAAGCTGATCGAAATGTCTCCCGTGCCGATCATTATCGGACGCGACGGCAAGATTGAATATATTAACAAGGCCTTCGGTTATCTTATAGGAGCGGATGAGGATACGTTAAAAGGTAAAGATTTTATCAGCCTTATTGCCCCCGCGCATAGAAAGACTGTCATGGAACATTCCATTGCTAGGCATCAGGGTAAACCCGTGCCGACCGTATACGAGACTGTCGGACTACGGACTGACGGCACGACCGCCCCTATAGAAATCAGCATATCTCTCATTGAACTGGAAAGCGGTCCGGTATCGATCGCCTATGTTACGGACCTGACCGAGAGGAAAAAAGCGGAGAACGCGTTACGCGAAAGCGAGGAGCGTTACCGTGCCACTGTGAACTCAATGGATGTATACCTCCATGTGGTTGACAGGAACTTTCGCATAGTGCTGTATAACGAGGCTTTAGTGGCCATGATGCATGATCTCGGCATGGATGATGAAATGAGCGGAAAGAATCTCTTCGATGTATTCACGTTCGTACCGAAAAACACTAAATCGATCTATCAGAATATTTTAAAAACAGGTGAAAAATTCATCGATGAACAGAGTATCAAAGCGGGGAATAGAACAGTCTGGTGCGAGACCCGCAGAATCCCCATCAAGGATGCCGGCGGGCGGGTAGCCGGGATAATTACGATTATTCTCGATATTACCGAACGGAAAACAATGGAAAACGCCCTGAGGGAGAGCGAAGCGAGGAACAAGGCGCTGCTGGAAGCGATTCCCGATTTGATGTTCGTATTATCCGAAAACGGGGATATCCTCGACTATAAGGCGGTGAATCATAACGATCTCTATGCCGCTCCAGAGGAGTTTCTCGGTAAAAACCTGCGTGAAATCATGCCCCCGGATGTAACGGATTTAACAATGGAGAAAATGAAGAATCTGAAGGGAACGGGCGGTATCGAAACCTACGAGTACGCGCTCCAAATGAATGGATTGGAGTATTTTGAAAGCAGGCTGGTACCCTACGGGACCGATAAATATATTGCCATCGTGCGTAATATTACAGAAAGAAAGCACGCCGAGGCGGAACGTATCGAGATGGAACGCCGCCTGCAGCACGTCCAAAAACTGGAGAGTCTGGGCGTACTGGCCGGCGGGATCGCCCATGATTTTAATAATATTCTGACGGCGATCCTCGGGCATAGCGAACTCGCCCTTTTCGGCCTCGACCCGTTCAATCCCGCACGGGATAGTATCCGTGAGATCGAAAATGCCTCTCATCGCGCGGCCGAACTGTGCAGACAGATGCTTGCCTATTCCGGCAAGGGTAAGTTTGTTATCGAAAATATCAATCTCAGTACGCTTATCAATGAGATGGTGAGTTTTCTCAAGGCGGCGGTATCGAAAAAAGCGGTGCTGAACATGAATCTAAAAAATGATATTACCGGTATCAAAGGGGACGCTACCCAGATACGGCAGATTGTCATGAATCTGATTACCAACGCGTCCGATGCGCTCGAGGGAAATCACGGAGTTATTACCATATCGGACGGAACAATCGATTGCGATAAGGAAACCCTCTCCAAATACTCGTTCGGCGCGGAACTGAGCGAGGGATTGTATGTTTACCTCGAGGTCTCCGATACGGGCATCGGAATGGATGAGGAGACGATCGTGCATATATTCGAACCGTTCTTTACCACCAAGTTTACCGGCAGGGGGCTGGGGATGTCGGCGGTCATGGGGATCGTGCGCGGGCATAACGGCGCTATTTCTATCGATAGCGAAGCCGGAAAAGGTTCGACCTTCCGTATTATTTTCCCGTCCATCGATAAATCGATGTTTGCAGAAGAAAATGCACCCGAAGGGCTGCCGGTGATAAAGAAAGGGAATGGGTTGGTCATGGTGGTGGACGACGAGGAGATAGTCAGGTCCACCGCTAAACTCATGCTGGAGAAATTGGGGTTCGAAGCGTTACCCGTATCCGGCGGGCATGAGGCCATCCGGCTCTTCAGGGAAAAGAAGGATAAGATCAGCATCGTCATCATCGACCTGAATATGCCGCAGATTGACGGGGAGGAGACGTTGAACGAACTGAGGAAAATCGACCCTGCCGTCCGAACTATTATCGCGAGCGGATACTCGGAATCCGAATTGAATATGCGTTTCCTCAACCGGGAAAACCTGGTCTATATTCAGAAACCGTTCTCATTGTCCGAACTAAGCGAAGTATTAAAAAGTATTGGCTAACCGTTCGCGGGAAACGTTAAATTAAGGGTGAATTTCCTGAGACTAATATTTGACGAATTCGTGTAGATAAGTTATAATTTATATTCGATACTTATATATTTACAGGCTTATCCGGTTGACTGCCTGTATACAAGGGCCCATAGCTCAGTCGGTTAGAGCAACTGACTCATAATCAGTGGGTCCCAGGTTCAAGTCCTGGTGGGCCCATAGTCATCTCAAAACACAATTTGGAGGACGGCGAATGACGTCTCTTGAACAAGTCAAAAAACTCGTGGAAATGCAAAATCTGTACAATCGTGAAAAGGAAATAAAAGACCTTTATAAAGAGCAGGAAGCACGGCTGATAAAAGCCGAAAGGGAAAACGACAACCTTGTCCAGACCCGCGGCGATATTGAGCTGACTATCAAGGAAATGGACAAGAAGATCAACGAGGAGCTCGGTAAGCGCGACGAGATCAATACCCGCATCACCAGCCTCGACGAGGGTAAGGATAAGATCAAGATCGTCCGCCAGATCAAGTCATGGGAAAAGGAAATGGAGAAGATGCAGCAGGAGCAGTCTCTGATCCAGGCGCAGATCGAGTACGATACATCGAAACAGCTCGAATATAAGAACGAACAGGAACGACTCTCCATGAAGATCGAGGAGAATAAAGTCAGAATAGGCGATTTCCAGAAGGAGATCGATGTCATAAAAGAGCAGCACAGCGGCGAACTGAACGAGATCATCTCGAAGTCCGGCGAGATACGCAAGACCTTCGGTATCCAGTTCATCGATTATTTCGACAGCATGCTCCATAAGACCACCGGGGCGGCCATAGTCTTAGTCGAGGGCGACGCGTGTTCCGGGTGCAACACTATCCTGCCTACCGCGCTGCAGGGAGACCTTGGCGCGGATATCCGTCCTGAGGATATCGATATGCATCAGTGCCCGCACTGTTTCCGGTATCTTTACTTCGAAGAGTGGATGGAACTCGTAGAAGAAGAAATCTACTAACCCGCATCAAAATTTTATCATTATTCCGGCAGGTTGTTCTTCATGTTGTCTTGTGATTGATCGACGCGGATTTATTGCGGATTGAACTCGCATGCGAGCTGTTTCCCGAAATCGAACGCCTTCAGGTTCATCTCGCGGAATTCCGGCTTGACCATCTCGGAAATCGCGTCCTTCCATGTCAGCTCTTTTACCTCCGGGAGGAGATGGGAGAGGTAACCGATAACAAGGACATTGATTGCCTTCACATTCCCGATCGCGCGTAAGGCGTTTTCTATATCGAGTACGCAGAGATTTTTGGTATATTTTTTTAACGTCGCGGGTATGTCCCGCGGGTATTCCGCCGATCCGAGTATGACGGGAACCGGGTCGATTTTGATATCGGTGGTTACCGCGTGGCCGTCCTTTTTCAGATAATGCACATTCCGCAGCATCTCGAGCTCTTCGAAGCCCATCACGATATCCGCTTCCCCGAGCTTGACCACCGGCGAATAGACCTTATCACCGAAACGAATGAAACTTAAAACGGAGCCGCCGCGTTGGCTCATCCCGTGGATTTCGTTCTTTTTTACATCATATCCATGCCGGAATAACGCTTCGCTGATTATTTCCGATGCGAGGATGATACCCTGTCCTCCTACCCCGCAAAGCACTACGCTTTTCGATTCCATTGTTCGTCCTTATAGTTTAATCACCATCATGGTGCGGTCGTCGTGCTGGATTGTGCCTTCGGTGAATTCTTCGATCGAGCTGAGCATATTGTTCAGGATCAGCGACGCGTTATCCCCGTTCCGGCACGCCTCGAGGAACATATCCTCCAGACGCCTGTCGCCTATCTGCATCCCCTCCGGGTTGACTCCCTCGATCACGCCGTCCGTGAACATCAGGATCGCGTCCCCCGGCGCGTTGGATATCCCGTCGGCGGAATACTTCGCATTCTTGAACGTACCGATGATGGGGTTACGGTTGCGTATTTTCACCACGCTGTCGTCCCGTTTGGAATAATAGAACTGATCGGTATGTCCGGCGGATATATAGGTGAGGTTATGATCTTCAAGATTAATCATGCATGAGAACAAAGTCGCGTAGGAGTAGGTGTTCTCCAGGATGCGGGTGATACGCTTATTGAGCAGTGTGAACGCCTGCGCGAGGTCGCTGATCTGGTTTTCCTCGATAATCTCCTCGACCTCGACCTTCAGCATAGCCCATATCATAGCCGCGTAGATCCCGTGACCGGACGCGTCACCGAGTATCATCAATATCTTGTTATCACCGATCTGGTAGAAATCGTAATAATCCCCTCCGACGCTCTGCATGGGCATATAGGATATTTCCATATCGACATGCTTCTGTATCTCGCGCTGTTTTTCTATCGGTAACAAAGAGAACTGAAGCGACTGCGCGGTGCGGACTTCGTCGAGTATCTGTTTATTCAGGGTGCTCAATTTTCGGTTGGTTTCCGACATACGGGTCATCACGCTCATATATTCGAACATCAGGTTCAGGGATAGTCCGAGACTGAGGAAAAAGATTCCGTACATGAAGAACGAACCGTACTGCATGGTGATCGTGTGGCTGACAAACATACGGATCAGTATTTCGATCAGCGCGAATATCACCGGTACGATCCCCGTCCAAAGAATCGTCTTGAACCGCATCCGGTTCATCGGGGTAATTTTCCCCTCTTCTTTTTTAAGGAGGCGGTAGAATTCGATATATTCGATGATCGCAATAATTACAAAGAATGCCGGGTATATCAGGCCGGTAAGGCGGTAAGTCCCGGTATCCATGTCGATTACCAGATTGGTAAAGATTATGAAGACGATAAAAACCACGCTGACGCCCGTCATCAGTAAAAGGTATTTCCGGGTGGATTCCTTATACTCGTCTGTCTCAACGAATGTCATATCCTTGATCAGGATAAGGATGAAGCGGAGGAGGAGTACATAGAACGACAGGAGGATGACCCCCGCGGAGAGTTTAAGGCGGTAGAATACTACCTGAAGATAGGGGTCGGTATTTAACATTTGGAGGCTTCCCAGAATGCCGTATGCCATGATGGAAACCCCGATCAACGCAATATAGACTACATCCGACTTGTTTTTCTTGGCGTCCATGTTCGCCAGCAGAATGAAATAGAAGACAATATACTGCACACATAAAAAAAGCCCGAAGGATGCCCCTACGATATAGGAGGCGAGTTCAACGTTCATTTATGTTCCTATTTTTATTAGTTCGGCTAATTTCCGCATTTTCGGTTCGGAGATGATACATATCTCGTCCGCGATAATCACCGACGGTTCGTTCGCCGCGAGTTCTTCCTGTACGGCTGACTTGAATTCATCGACCGTCCGCGGGCTGATTTTTATTTTCCGTACCCGGCGTACCCCGAGGCCTTTTACCACCTGTTCCATATCCGCCCGTTCGTTCGGCTGGAACGCGTTGTCGAAGCCGGTATCCGGGCTGGGCTGATGCCCGGTCATCGCGGTAATCCGGTTATCCAGTATAATCAGCGTGATCGGCGTCCGGTTGTAGACCGCGTTGAGGAGGCCTGTCATCCCGGAGTGGAAAAACGTCGAATCCCCGATGACCGCCACCGAGTTCGAGAGGGTCTGATGGAGCCGCGACGCTTTCTTGAACCCGATCTCGCTGCCGATACTCGCGCCCATGCAAATCGTCGTATGCATCGCGCTATAGGGCGGGAGTACTCCCAATGTATAACACCCGATATCGCCGAGCACCGTACATTTCAGGTCGCGCAGCGCCTCGAACACCTGAATATGTCCGCACCCCTTGCATAACTGCGGGGGACGCGCGGGTAATCCGGCATAGGGGGCGGCTTCGCCGCCGGGCAGCCCGAACGCCTTACGGATGATGTCGATGGAAAGCTCGCCCTCGGAAGGAATAATCTCCTTCCCTGTCAGCACGATTCCCTCGGCGCGGAGCTCTTCCTCGATTAACGGATCGAGTTCCTCTATAACGTAAAGCTTTTTTACTTTTTTAGCAAATTCTTTGATCTTTTTTACGGGGATAGGGTACATCGCGACCTTGAATACGCTCGCGTCGGGTAATGCCTCCCGGACATAGTTGTATACGAACCCGTGGGTGATAATCCCGATATCGGCGCCGCGGACCTCTTCCAGATGATGCTCGAAATTCTCGGAATACTCCCTGAGTTTCTTGTACCGTTCGAGTACCTTCGTATGACTCGGACGGGCGTTCGCGGGAATCATGACATACTTCTGCGCGTTCTTTCCCTCGTTCATCGGGGGAAGTTTGCGGGTTTCTTTTTTTATATCGACCGGTGTTTTCGTATGTGCGACACGGGTCAGGGTGCGGAGGATCACGGGGGTGTCGAATTTCTCGGAAATATCGAACGCGAGCGCGGTGAATTCTTTAGCTTCGCCGCTGTCCCCCGGTTCGAGGGCGGGGATACGCGCGAACTTCGCGTAGTTCCGGGTATCCTGCTCGTTCTGCGACGAGTGCATCCCCGGATCGTCGGCTACTACGATGACCAGCCCGCCGGTCACCCCGGTGTAGGACAAAGTCATCAGAGGGTCGGCGGCGACATTCAGGCCGACATGCTTCATCGTACAGATGGAACGCACTCCGGCGATAGAGGACCCGATCGCGATTTCCAGCGCGACCTTCTCGTTGACGCTCCATTCGGAACTGATATCGGGATATTTCTCTCCGATGGTTTCGATGATTTCGGAACTCGGAGTACCCGGATACCCGGTCGCGACCCAGACGTTTGCCTCATACGCGCCCCGGGCGATAGCTTCATTTCCCAACATCAATTCTTTTATCAAGGTGCATCCTCCGAATGCTTTTTTGAGTTAATCTTATAGAATACTTGACTTTCTCCTATATGGAGATATATTATAAAGTAGATTGAGTTTTCTGCCAATAATAAATTGATTAATTGAGGAGAAAAAATGAGAAATAAATTGATATTCGCCGCGCTGGTATTCATGGGCTTTTCCGCATGCAGCCTGAGTCCCCAGACCGAAGAGGGGATAGTGTGGCAGTATAATCTGGATTACGATATTGTAGCCGGAGTAGTGCAGGTCGGGAACTCCGTATTTTTCGCCGACGAGACGGGAAATATCTATAATGTATGGATGGATACCGGTAACCTGAGATGGTTCCGTACCCTGAGTAACCAGAATATCGTACTTCTCTATGCCGCGGAGATTGCTTATAACGACTGTTTATTCGTGATCTACACCAACTCCGGGTCGTCCGATTCTATTTTACGTAAATATGACGCGGCAGACGGAGGACTGATCAGCCAGACAAATCTTCCGATCCTGCCGTCCGCGAACTATTTTACCTATACGAATAGTTCGCTTCAGACCATCCTGCTTCTTCACAGTAAAACCGATGTCGTCAAGGTGGTGATGGATGGAACCTCTTTTACTATAACGCCTTATTACAGTATTGATTTCAATCTTACCGATATTCGGACGATCGCTTACGGCGACGGGAATTTTTACCTGTTCGATTTTGACGGGACTATTGTAAAAACTGATCTGGAATTCAGCAGTCCGTCCACCGAACAGCTACCATCGAATATCTACGGCGCGGCGGCCTATTTCAGTTTCAATCAGAAACTGTATATAGGTACCAGTACGGGGTTAATTGTTTATAACGCGGTTACGATGGCGCATCTGACGGAAGAGGATATCACGAGTATGGAAGTGAAGTACAGCCCTCTTTATATTAACCCGATCTATAAAATGCTGTATGTAGGATATTCGAAGTTCAATAATCCGGGTATAGGGAAATATGATATTACCAGTGCCTTGTCACAGAAATGGTTCTATAAATCTTTCGACCCCATCACCTATTCGCCGGTTTATTACTCGGAGATGCTCGACGTGATTGCCGCTATCGATGATTACGGCTCGATCAATATTGTTAACGCCCAGACCGGCGCGCTATTGTTTAACAAGTACCTCGGCGTTATTACTCATCCCTATCTCAAATGGGCGAAGGATTATTACGGTAAGACGGTATACATTCCGGTAAACAATCCCTCACGGGTATTTTGCTACAGTCTGGATTACGCCGTATCCCAGCAGAATTAACCGGCTGGCAGGTAATTCATTACATCCTTCGACAGGCTCAGGATGACCTTCCCGTTCGTCGAACTATATTACTACATCTACGGAAACCGAGTGCCCCGCAGGGGTGTATCGAGGTTTCCCGTTATACCGGGTAAGCATCCGTCATGGTGAGCGACCGAAGGGAGTACCCCAAAGGGGTACAGGTCGAACCATGTCATCACGAGGCCGCAGGCCGAAGTGATCTGTTGAGTTACCGACTGCTTCGTCCTTTGTCCTCGCGATGACCTTCTTTTCTTGTAACTTTCAACTTTCAACTTGTCACTTAATACTTCATTCTCCGCCCGATTCTTACGATAATTATAGATGAGCGAGGAGAATGTATGAGTATTCCCGGTATCGATATATTTATCAAATCATTGACGATATGGCTCCAGACCATGTTCGGCGTGCCCCCGGTGGAGGCGCCGGTGAGCTATATCGAGACCAATATTATAGTACAGCTCGAATATGTCCCGAATCCGATGGTATATATCGCGGGCGGGATATACGAGATGGGCGATACGTGGAATATAGGGGAGGACGACGAGAAGCCGGTGCATGATGTTCTGGTGGACGCGTTCTACCTCTCGCGCTTCGAGGTGACGTTCCAGGAATACGACCGTTACTGCTTCGAGACCGGGAAGACTCTCCCGCCCGACGACGGGTTAGGTCGGGGCGCGCGGCCTGTGGTCAATATCGACTGGTACGACGCTATCGAATACTGCAACTGGAAGAGTCTCCATGAAGGGTTGTTGCCCTGCTATATTATCGATAAGGACCGGAAAGACCCCAATAACCTCGGGGGGTACGATTCCAAAAAGTGGATAGT
>MIBD01000182.1:30738-45051 GCA_001829395.1 Spirochaetes bacterium GWF1_49_6
ATTTTTCGGATACTATCGACCCGCCGTTCCCGGCAGGGCTGAAACACCCCAACTCGCTGGGGATCTACGATATGAGCGGGAACGTATGGGAATGGTGCTGGGACTGGTACGGCCCATACACATCGTACACCAATGAAAACCCCGCCGGGCCTCTGCAGGGATATTCGCATGTGATCCGCGGGGGGAGCGTCAATTCCCTTCCCGAACACCTTCGTATCGCGAACAGGAATTACCCGTTCCCGTACATGAGCTCCTACTATATCGGATTCCGTCTGGCGATGACCTATATCAAGAAAGAATGATCGCCGGTATCAGGAAAACGCCAAACAGTACTTACATACGCTGACAAAATCCTTTCCTTGACATTTAGGGAAATATCGCTATAATATAGAAACTTTAACTTTGGAATGAAAATGAAAAAACGCAAGCAGGGATTATATGCGGTCATCGATATAGGGTCGCACTCTATCAGGATGACTATCGGGGAAATAGTACGCAAAGGCTGTTTTAAGACGATCGAGCATCTATGGGTGCCCGTCCTGATCGGTAAGGACACGTTCAGTAAAGGGGTGGTTTCCAGCCAGACGGTACGCGACCTGATTAATGTGATTAAGCAGTACCTCGAGGTGATGAAATCGTACCAGATCGAGGACTACAAGGCAATCGCGACCAGCAGTCTCCGCGGGGCGTCCAACGCCGATGCGGTGATGGAACGGGTTTTCAACGCCACCGGGATACGCATCGAGATCATCGAGCCTCTTCAGGAGATACAGTACTACTATCATTCCGCGCGTAAACTTCTCAAGGACAGATACGGTTTCCTTCAGGGCAACAGCCTCATTTTATCCATCGGCGGCGGGTCTACCCAGATCATGCTGCTGGTCAAGGGAAAAATCGCGTTCACCCAGTCCTATAATCAGGGCACGCTTCGCCTTCTCAGGTCTTACGATTTGCCGGAGCGTTTTTTCGAATATGCGCTCAGCCCCATCACGATCAATTTTATCAACAATATGAAAAACTATCCCGAGATACAGGGCATCGACTGTATCGTCGCGCTGAACGACGACCTGATTCGCCTGCTTGGGTCGATCGGCGAGGATAAGGAAGTCGAGGATGTGTACCGGATCAACTCCCTCCGGTTCAAATCGCTCTGTAAGGAAATTGAAAATTTGACGGTCGAAGAGATTAATAAAAAGTATTCGCTGAACGAAAATGTCGCGGGTACGACTTTGATGGCGCTCCTGATGACCGCGAAGTTCTTCGCGCTGACGGACGCCAAGGATATCCTGTTCCCGAATATATCGATGTCCGGTGCGATCCTGGAATACCTGACCTGCCATGACGACAGCGAGCAGGAACGCACGTTTAACGAGGAACTGCGCGGCCATATCATTTCTTCCGCGGTCTATCTCGGAAGGAAATATCATTTTTCCGAAGAGCATTCCATGCATGTGATGAAACTCGCGCTATCGTTGTTCGACAATATTAAGGAAACATTCGGGCTGCCCGAATCCGAGAGGATGTACCTCGAGGTATCCGCGATCCTGCATGACATAGGCGCGTTTGTTAATCCGAGCAGTCATCATAAACACTCTCAGGTACTGATTATTTCCAGCGAGATATTCGGGCTAAGTAAGAGCGAGATGAATTTGATCTCGCTGATTTCACGTTACCACCGTAAATCGCCCCCGAAACCCTCGCATATTGAATATATGGCGCTCCCGATGCATGAACGGGTCATAGTCAGCCGTCTCGCGGCGATTCTGCGGGTAGCCGACGCGTTGGATAATATTCATAATCAGGTGGCCGAGGATATTACCGTGAACCTGCTGGATACCAAGTGCGAGATACAGGTAAAGATGAGAATAGGCGAGATCGAGTATTTCGATATAATTAAGTCGGCGGTAAAATCGAAAGGGGATCTGTTCGAACTCTTTTTCGGCGTACCGATCAGTTTGGAGATAAAAGTATGATCGATTTGAATAATCCCCAGTATTTCCTGAACCGGGAATGGAGCTGGCTGGAGTTTAATAACCGGGTATTGTATGAGGCGTGCGAGGAAGACAAACCGCTGATGGAACGGCTGAAATTCGCGTCGATTGTGACACGGAACCTCGAGGAATTCTTCATGGTACGGGTAGCCGCTATTAATAAACAGAACGAACTGGAAACCGGGGGGAGTTCCCCTGACGGACTTCCGCCGGCAGAGCAGCTTATGGGTATTATGGCGCGGGTTCGCGATTTCTATAAAAAGCTTTACGGCGAGTTCGATAAAAAAATCCTACCGGAACTCCTGCAGGCCGGTGTTAAAATACTCACCGATCCCGCCGATCTTGTGAAGTACCAGGATTACCTGAAGCATATATTCCAGAATCGCATCCGGAAAGTACTAACCCCGTTGTCGGTCGGCCCGACACACCCGTTCCCGCGCCTGAACTCCGGCCGCCTGTATATCGCGGCGGGGCTGAAACGCGGCCCGGAAATCCCCGATTCGATCGAGCTTACCGACCTCTCGTTTGTCGAGGTTCCCGCGAGCGCGCTCGGGCGCTTTATTAAAATCGAGGACGAGGAAACTTACTTTCCGCTCGAATGCGTTATCAAGATGTTTGTCGGCGAACTTTATCACGGCTATTCGGTCGAATGGGTCAGCCAGATACGGATTACCCGCGATACCGATTTTAATGTCGATACCGATGCCGCGTCCGACCTCCTGATGCGTATCGAGGAAAAGATCAAGACGATGCATATGCGGGACGTGGTCAAATTCGAGTACGAGAAGGGTCTTCCCGATACCCGCCTCAAGGAATTAGTGGAACGTTTCGACGTGGTCGGCGATTCAATCTTTCAGATCGACAGCCTGTTCGATCTGGGGTCGCTGATGGAAATATATATGAGTTCCTCCCGAAACGACTTGAAAGAACCGCAGATCAAGCCGGTCTACCCGATGGAATTCCAGTCGAGGGATATATTCGAGGTGATCGAGGAGAAGGACGTCCTGCTGTATCACCCTTACCAGTCTTATGACCCGGTAGTCGAATTGATCGAGAAATCCGCCGAAGACCCAGATGTGCTCGCGATCAAGCTCACCCTCTACCGTACCAGTTCGAGGTCGGCGATACTCAAGGGGCTGATTAAGGCCGCCGTCAACGGGAAATATGTCACTATTCTCGACGAACTGAAGGCGCGGGGGGACGAGGAACGGAATATCAGCGCGGCGCGGGCGCTCGAGGACGCGGGCGCGCATGTGATCTACGGGATCGCGAACCTCAAGACCCACACCAAGGCGCTGATGATCGTCCGTAAGGAGCGTAACGGTATCCGCCGTTACTGCCACCTCGCCACGGGGAATTACAACGAGACGACCGCGAAGCTCTATTCCGATTTCAGCCTCTTTACGTGCGATGAAATGATCGGCGAGGACATCTCCCAACTGTTCAATCTGCTGACCGGCTTCTCGCTTCCCAATAAATGGAACTATGTCGCGGTCGCGCCAATCGATCTGCGTGAAAAATTCCTGTCGCTGATACGCCGGGAGACCGAGAACGCGAAGAACCGGATGAACGCGAGGATTATCGCGAAGCTGAACACCCTTCTGGACAAGGAGATCGTGCAGGCCTTGTACGAGGCCTCGATTGCCGGGGTGAAGATCAGCCTGATTATTCGCGGCGGGTGCGCCCTCAAGCCGGGACTGAAGGGGATCAGCGAGAATATCACGATACACAGTATTATCGGGCGCTTCCTCGAGCACGCGAGAATCTACTATTTCTATAACGGCGGCGATGAGGACTACTTCCTGTCCAGCGCGGACTGGATGACCCGTAATCTCGACCGCCGCGTGGAACTCCTGTTCCCGGTCAAGTCCAAGGAGAGCCGCGCGATAATCGGCAAGGTGCTGGACATCCAGTTCAGCGATACCGCGAACACGTGGATACTCAATTCCGACGGGAGTTACGCCCTTCGTAAGGATAAAAAAACGCGCGACAGCTTCAAGGAGATAGAGGAATATATCGACAAGAAGGAAGATAAGGCGCGGCGGGAAATGGAAAAAAAGCTGGAGTTCAAGCCTATCCGTAATCTTGAAAAGGGACTGTAGCTACCGGGGGGTGTATCGATGAAAGAAACTATCCCCGGAACACCGCCGTCATTCAAACGCGCCCCGTCTATCGATCACTTTCGCGGCCTCGCGCTGGTACTGATGATCATCGTCAACACCGCCGCTCATTTTACCGCGATACCCGGGTGGATGAAGCACGCGGGATGGGACGGATTTACGTTCGCCGACGCTATCGCGCCGATGTTTCTTTTCGCGATTGGCCTCACCGCCGGAGCATCGTTCGACAGGAGACGTGAAAAGACCGGCGTATCTAAAACAATCCTTCATTTCGCCCTGCGGAACGCCTTGCTGATGAGCTTCGGGTTCGCGGGCACGCTCCTTCTGGGAAACCCCCTCATCGGCGGCGAGGAAATCCTGACACTGATCGGCGCCGCCGGAATCCTTTGTATCCCGTTCTGGTTTATCCCGTCCTATCTGCGGGTCATTATCGGCGCGCTCCTTTTGGGGGCATACGCCGTGCTCTCGGCGGGTATCCTGCATCCCGCGGTCATGCTTTATGCAGAGTCGGGGCTGGGCGGATGGGCGGCGTTACCGGCATGGGCGTTCATTATCCTGTTCGCATCATGGGTGGGGGAACGTTTCGGCGCCGATAGTCGGGGGACGCTAGCGGCGGGGATGATTCCTATCGCGCTGGTGATGACCGCCGCCGGGATTTTCGGGAATACGCTCATTCCGGTGAATAAGCATCTGGTCAGTATCACCTTTATCCTCCTGACATCCGGGATAGCGCTTCTGGGATATTTCCTTTTCTATCTGGTGCTCGACCGGGATGGGGGAGAGTTCGTTCCTTTATCCGCGCCCGGAAAAAACTCCCTCCTGATCTATATGACGAGTAACGTCCTCGGTATCATCCTGTCCGGGGAGTTCGCGCTTTTTATCGCGCTGCTGTGGATTTCTTTCAATCTGGGGATCAATATCCTGTTCGCGGTATTCCTCGATAAAAAAAAGCTCTACCTGAAACTATAAAATTCTTAAATCTTCTAACCGTTTCCTATAATTCCCGTCTAATTTAATGACAGCGAAAACACCCCCTTTCTATAGATCCGGCGTTTATGAACATGAAAAAAACCGCTTCTCATTCGCCTAACACCCGCGGGCCTGGCTCGCGGGTGTTTCATTTTACCTTATTCTATAATAAAACTTGATTTTCAGGTTCATATCGAGTAAAATATCTTCTTATATTATAGAAGAAAGTCATCACCCGGGAGGCATGGTTTAATGGCCGATACTAAAAAGAAAGCATCCGCTAAAAAAAAGACGGCGCATCTGAAAAAGCTGGTTATAGTGGAATCGCCGTCGAAAGCGGATACGATAAAGAAATACCTCGGCTCGGGTTATGAGGTCAAGGCCTCGGTGGGGCATCTGATCGACCTGCCGCGTTCCCGTATGGGTGTCAATCTCGAGACGTTCGAGCCTGACTACATCGTGATGAGGGACAAGTCGAAGGTAATGAAGGATTTGCGGGACGCCGCGAAGAACGCGTCCGAAATCATACTCGCGTCCGACCCCGACCGTGAGGGTGAGGCGATCGCGTACCATATCCGTAACCATATGAACGAGAAGGTGCTATCCAAGATAAAGAACCGCGTGGTGCCGATACGCCGTATCAAATTCGAGGAGATCACCCAGCCCGCCGTCCTCGAGGCGATCAATCATCCCATTGAAATCGATACCCGTCTCGTGAACGCCCAGCAGTCGCGCCGTGTGATCGACCGCCTGTTCGGCTACCAGCTCTCCCCTCTCCTATGGAAGAAAGTCAAGTCCAAGCTCTCCGCCGGACGCGTGCAGTCGGTCGCGTTACGGATTATCTGCGAACGCGAAGACGAGATCGATAAATTCGTCCCGGTGGAATACTGGGAGATCAAGGGACATTTCAAATCGAAGAAGCACGCCCTGATCGGCGAACTGTCGAAAATCGGCGGGAAGAAGGCGGAGATACCCAATCAGGAGACAGCCGACCGTATCGAGAAGGAAACCCTCGCCGGGAAGTCGTCAATCGGCAATATCGCGGTGCGTCAGCAGAGCAGGAAAGCCCTGCCCCCGTTCATCACCAGTACGCTCCAGCAGGCCGCGAATAATATCCTCGGGTACTCGTCCATCCGTACGATGATGATCGCGCAGGAGCTCTACGAGGGTATTAACCTCGGCAGCACCCGCACGGGTCTTATCACCTATATGCGTACCGATTCGACCCGTGTTTCCCCGATAGCGATGGAGGCGGTGCGGAAATATATCACGGACAATTTCGATAAGGGATTCCTGCCCGATACGCCGAATTTCTACGCGAACAAGAAGTCCGCGCAGGACGCCCATGAGGCTATCCGCGCGAGTGATGTGGCTCTCCACCCCGATAAAATAAAGAGCTACCTGACACCCGACCAATATAAATTATACAACCTCATCTGGCGGCGGTTTGTCGCATCCCAGATGACTCCCTCGCAGACCGAGACTTATACTATCGAGATAGAAAACGGCGATAAGCTGTTCACCGCGTCCGATTCCCATACGGTGTTCGAGGGATACCAGGCGGTGTACCAGTTCTCCAAGACCAAGAAGGAGAAGATGCTCCCGCGCGACCTCAAGAAGGGCGACGAACTGACAGTGACGAAGATCGATAAGGATCAGAAGTTTACCGAACCCCCTCCGCGTTATACGGACGCGTCGCTGGTCAAGACGATGGAGGAACTCGGTATCGGGCGGCCGTCCACCTACGCCCCGACTATATTTACCCTCACCAAGCGTTATTATATAATGAAGTCCGGCAAGAGCCTTACCCCGACCGAACTCGGACGGGTCGTGAATAAACTCCTCGTAGATAATTTCCCCGACCTCATCAACGTGGGATTTACCGCGAAGATGGAGGACGAGCTGGACGAGGTGGAGGAGGGCGGCAAGGAATGGAAGGGAGTCGTCCGCCATTTCTACGAACCGTTCACCCATGTACTGACTAAGGCCTACGAACAGATAGATAACCTGAAGGGGAGTTTCGACGAAGAGACCGAGTTCGTCTGCGAGAAATGCGGGAAAAAGATGCTGAAGAAGCTCGGACGCTTCGGGTATTTTCTCGCGTGTTCCGGGTGGCCGGATTGCCGGAACGCCAAACCGTTACCGCTGGGGAGATGCCCCAAGTGCGAGACCGGGCAGGTAGTCAAGAAAAAGGGCGGTAGAGGGAAATATTTCTACGGATGCTCGACGTATCCGGAGTGCGATTTCGCCACATTCCTAGAACCGTCGAAGGAATCCTGTCCTAACGACGGCAGCGTTCTTTTTAATAAGCGCGAGAAAGGGGAAACAAAACTAATTTGTCTAAAGGAAGGATGCGGATATGAGAAACCTGCTGAGTAGCCTGATATTCCTCGCGGTGTTCGCCAACGCGGCATTGGCCGCGAACGCCACTGTCAACGAAATCAACGCGCCGATCTATAAAAACCCGATGGTGGAATCCCCGATGGGATACCTGCAGGTAGGGATGAGTGTCAAGATAGAAAAGGAGCAGGGGGATTTCTACCTGATATCCAACGGATGGCTCCGGGGGTGGATTTCCAAGCCGGCGATAGCCCCGGTTCCCGCGGGCGCGCCCAATGTCAAGGAGAAGGTCATCCTCTCCGAGCGCATCTATGCCGAGAGCGGGAAGAACTATCTCGTCTATTACTATAACAACTACATCTACAAGACCGACATTGTGACTCATGAGGTGGTATCGGCGCTGGACGTCGGTTCCATCAATGCGATCTACCCGTCGTACGGCGGAGAGTACTTCCTTCTCGAGGGGGCGTACACCAACGGGACGGACAGCTATTCGTACCGTGTCGTGAATATTAAGAACGGGAAGAGCATGTTTGTCGGGGTGTTCGATCACCAGAAGGCGTATATCTATTCCATCGATTTCACGGCGGACGATAAATATTTCGTGATGAGTTTTCAATGCGGGACAAAAAAATCCGCCGCGGTCTATGTGACCGAACGCGGGGAGTTTGTCGCATACGCCAACGGGATCGAATCCGCCGTATGGTACGGCAGTATCCTGATTATGAATAATCAGGAGAACTTCTGGACGGTCGATTTCAATAAACGGAACGACGATCCCAATATCGGGGTACGGCCGGAAAATATCCTCTCGCCCGTCAGTAAGGATTGGATTGTGGACAATCTGGTGGAGTTCGACATATTCGGCAACTATATTCTTATCGCCGCGAAAAAAGGAGTGGTCTCCCTCAATATTACCAACAAATCGGTCAACACAACCCCCTTCAATGGACTCCTGATCGATTCGTCGGGGACATATAATTATTATCTCGCGAGTTCGGGCGGGGTGATGAAAAATGTCGCGAAGAACGAGACATTGAAGGACTTCTCCGGCGTAAAACCTAACTATAAATTCGAACGTTTCCTCGAGGATAATATCCTGTATTATCAGGTTAAGGATAAAATCGAGACACTGTATTTATTTAATCCCGTGCAGAACACCAAGTACAAGTATAAGGCGATTAACGAGATTGAGGCATGGAATTCCCAGGGGGTGGTCGCGGAAAGTGTGGCCGATAAAAATATCGTGATGATCGCGATAGAGAACCCTACCGAGGAAAAGTTTTCGTATATCCTGCTGAAGGATTAGCCCCGAATAGCAGGTTAGTTTTTGATAAAGAGGAATTTCTTCGACAGTTCGATGGTTTTCCCGTCGATGGATTTCGCGCGGATATAGATAAAGTACGATCCCGATTTCAGGATATTTTTATTCTTCTCGTCCTCCGGCTTCCAGTAAAACTCATAATACCCCTGGGGAAGTTTCTGCTGCTTTTGCACATAATGCACAATCGTGCCGTATTCGTCGTATACTATCATATCGATTACCGACGGGATTCTCAGGTTGATATTGATCGTGAGGTTCGTGATGCCGTAGAAACATAGCTCCGGCCCTAGGGTGAATTCCTCCGGGCGGATAACCTCACGCGGGATACGTTTCAGCCCGAAGGAGAAAAGTTCCAGATTAGTCCCGTGGAACTCGATCATCAGATAGATTTCCTTTTTAAATATATTCGTCAGGCTGAGAAACCCGGTCTGCGCGAAGTCCTTCTTCGCGAGTATCTCGTCGCTGACGGAATCCCTAACGATCAATGTAACATAGGAATCGGTGGAGGTATTTTTTATATTCAGGAATGCGCTATGCGGCAGAAAATCGACTCCGGTAAAAATGTCGTATGACCTGACCCACGAGTTGGTGGGATCGGCCGCGTAAATACATTCGCCCTTCACGGAAAGATGATCGTAGTCGAGAAATAACGCGTAGGGATTTCCCGTCTCGGGTTTGAATTTAATGATATCGTTCTCGCCCCATTCCAGCGCGATCAGCGGGATAGCGGCGGCCGAAAGTATAATCAGCGAAATGAAATTTCGCATCAGCTTCATTTCTCATGCTCCGACTGCCCGATATAATGCTCGATCCATTCGAGATTACGATCGGTTTTTTCCTCGTCCGCCATCTCTTCCTCGTCCGCCATCTTGGCGGTTTTCGGAATATCTATGACTACATTCTTATTTTCTTTCTTCAGCAGGGTTGTCTCCGATTTTAAATAGGCCGATACCCGCCGGTCGATAAAATAGATAAATACGCCCATTGCGCAGAAAAGCGCCAGTTTCAGGAACAGGAGGAGGTAGCTGATGAAGCTCCGCGACGGATAGACGACTCCGGCGTACCCGATGGTGAATTCCCCGGCTTTCAGGGGTATCTTTTTCAGGATATTGAACCCGGTGTATATCTCGTCCTTCGTCTGTAACTGCTCCTTGTACTGGCGGAATTCGTCGATCGAGAAGCTGTCGTTACGTATCAGCGTATCGCCGATATAGATGAACGCGGGCATAGGGTTGCTTTTTATCAGTTCGGTGAGCGCGCTGAAATCGTACAGGGCGATCACTTCGAAGTCGAAGTCGAGGAACGGGTCTTCACCCTTCCTGATGAGGCCGTACAGGTTCTTAAAGTTCATGGCGATGATCCGGTTCGTGAATTCGTAAAACTCGATCTGGAAACTTTCCGACCCCGATTTATAGATCACGTTCAGCTTTTTATCGATAATAATCAGGTCTTTGAAATCGGCGTAGGGGGCGAAGTATTCATGGGTAAGGTCGCCGATCTCGGTCAGTTCCCGCGAGACGCAATAATAAAAAATCTGGTCGTAGAAGCGCTGGTCGGTGGTGTATTTTTCCAGCGTATGGGAGCGTTCTATCATCAGTTTATTCATATTGGTCTCGAATTCCGTCACCTGCGCGATAGTCTCGTTAAAATAGGGGTCGTTCAGGAAAAATCCCCTGATGCCGAGGTACACCGATATGACCGCGCCGGATACGGGATTGCTGTCCGCGATCGTCTTGCCCTGCTGGATCGATTCGAAGACCACGATGTTGACAAGAAACACAATCAGCACCACGAATAGAAAGATTTTTATCCCCAAGTAAATTCTCGACATACCCCCGCCTATATTCCGACTTTATTCAGAATCATCCGAACGCATTCCGCGAGCGGAGTTTTCCCGGTGTCTATCACTACTTCCGCGACTTCTTCATAGAACGCGCGGCGTTTATCTAAAAGCTCCCTGATCTCGTCCATCGGCGCCTTCCCGGTCAGGGACGGACGGTTCGAATCCCGGTGTATCCGTTGGAATATCACTTCGGGGGACGCGGTCAGGTACGCGCGGAAGCCCCGTTCCATAATCATCCGGCGGTTTCCCTCGTCGAGGACAATTCCGCCGCCCGTGGAAATCACCGCGTTGTCTCCCGATGTGACATTCGCGAGCGCCGCGCTCTCCATCTCCCGGAAACGCGGTTCGCCGTACTCCGCGAATATCTCCGGGATAGTTTTCCCGTTCGCGCGCACGACTTCCTCGTCGGTATCGATAAAGCGGTATCCCAGTTTGCCGGCGAGTTCCCTGCCGAGCGTGGTCTTGCCGGTACCGCGGTACCCTACGAGGATGATATTCATACTGCGGGCCTCATCCCGGCAACCAGGAAAATATTCCCGGCCAGTATGATCAGCACCGCTACCCCGCCGATCAGGAACAGGCGGTATTTAATGAAGCTGAAATCGGATTCGGGGAACGTGTTCTTGATCTGGTCGTTTACATACTCCTCGTCGTAACGGAAAATCACGGTCGATGGTAGTTTTTTCCCGTTCAGCGCGAGCAAGTTCGGGTCGGGCTCGGACAGGTGCTTGAGGTGCGTCAGTTGAAGGCGCATATTTTCAAGCTCGACCTGCAGCTTCTTCTTCTCGTGCTCCATACGGTAGATTTTATCGATCTTCTCAAGATTATCGATAATCCCTCCCTGGCTGAACGAGAAAGCGAAAAGTACGTAGAACGCTATCAGATTAAAAATAACAAGGTAGATATACTTCATGCCGCATCCTTCTATGGACTATAATAATATTCGGCATAAATATAACTTGGAATTAGAGTTGGCGGGATGTACGGGGCGGTTTTTTGATATATATAATGGTTACCTCCAGATTTTAAAAAGGAGTGCGGCGACGGAATGTGGAAAAAGCCGGAATTTGAAAAATTGTACCTGTAGTTATCCGTCATGCGAACGGAAGGGGCTTTGCTGCGAATACGTGGAGTACCATCGACGGAGCGCCGAACTCCCCGCGTGCTTCTTCCCGCCTAACATCGAACGTTCCTATGACCGGAGTTAGAGGCGTTTCGCGGAGCACGTCATGGGGAAAAAAAATAGCCGCCGATACCGGGATTCTCTTGACAGATTCTCCCGCCGGGAATACAATTATTTATGGTCACTTCTAAAGACTCAGTTTATGATGTGACCGTTGGGCGTATTTTAAAGATATATCATTATTAATGTTAAAAAAGGTGATAGTTTTTACGTCAGTCCCCGCAGGGGGGAACCGCCCTTATCAAATAAACAGAGGAGCAGTAGATGAGTGTCCGAATAATTCGAGTTTTAACCCGCGTGGTTGGGTTCTGACGGAGGACACCGTTCAGGGAGAGTTGACAAACGGTATTGTTATTACAGCAAACTATATTATATAGACTGCTTCGATGCGCTGCATCTCGCAGTGACTGTAATTTCCAGTCTGTCAATAATCCTTACAAGAAGGCTCTTTCACTTTTCTCATCATTCCCTTCTTTAACGGTTTCTCCGCCGTGTGACGTGCATTCTTATGGAGGAATCGAATCATGACTATCGACCGGTTAGGATGGAGTCCCTTTTTCAGGGATTCCTTCGAATTATTCAAACGTGACGGCGCGTATCCAGCGAGGATATCCCGCGCGTATTATAATAGTTTCACTATCGCGGGGGAGAACGGCGAGGAGAACGCCGTACTCACCGGGAAACTGCGCGCGGAGTGCGAGGCTAACGGAGATTATCCGGTGACAGGGGATTGGGCGGCGCTGACCCGTGAGCAAAATACCCATGCCGCGCTGGTGCATGGTATTCTGCCGCGCCGGACGAAACTTTCCCGGAAATCGCCCGGCAAGGGGTTCGCGGAACAGGTCATTTGCGCGAATATGGATACGGTCATCATCGTAGGGGCGTTCGACCTGGAGTGGAATCCCCGCAGGGTCGAACGGTATCTGACGCTCGCATGGAACAGCGGCGCTGAGCCGTTGGTGGTGCTGAATAAGCGTGATGTCCGCGGCGATTGGGAAGCATTGCTCGCGGAGACCGAATGCGCCGCGACGGGGGTAAATGTCCTCGCGGTGAGCGCGGAGACCGGAGACGGGTTGGACGCATTGGAGAGGGTGATCGCGCCCGGAAAAACCGCCGTGTTCATCGGCTCGTCCGGGGGGGGGAAGACCACTCTGCTGAACCGGCTTTCCGGCGGGGCAGCTATGGCGACCGGAGAGGTGCATACTAAAACCTCGCAGGGCCGGCATACCACGTCTACGCGCGAGATGACCATCCTGCCGAACGGCGGGATTGTGATCGACACTCCCGGACTGCGCGAGATCGAGCTATGGGCGGATGAGAGCGCGCTCGGGAACTCGTTCGCCGATATTGTGGAAATTGCCCGGGGATGCCGTTTCAGCGACTGTTCGCATACGAACGAACCCGGGTGCGCGGTGATGGCGGCGTTGGAGGATGGGACGGTCAAGCGGGGTCATTACGAGAACTATATCAAACAGCGGCGGGAGATCCGGTATCTCGAACGCCTGAGCGATACGAACCTGATGCGCGAGGATAAAGAGAAGTGGAAAAAGATAGGAAAGCTCCAGCGCGAGATCGAGAAGCGCGGGAAGGAAGGACGATGATGGAACGATGGGATCTGTTTTTTGAAGTACATAACGGCGAGACACGGGAGGGGCCCGGCAGTCTGGAAACCACGCGGAAGGCATTCTCATACATTAAGGGAATAAGTAGTGATTCTGTAATTCTTGATATAGGATGCGGACCGGGTTGGCAGACCCTCGAACTCGCGCGGCTTTGTCCGGCGAGGGTGACCGCGATCGACCTGCACCAGCCGTTCCTCGATCTCCTGCGCCGAAACATCGAAGTAAGGAGTTATGCGGACAGGTTTACTATACGGAATATGTCCATGGGCGAGATGGATTTTCCGGCGGAATCGTTCGACCTGATCTGGTCGGAGGGCGCGATCTATAATATCGGGTTCGATCGCGGCGTCCGTGAATTCCGTCGTTTCCTGAAACCGGGCGGATATCTCGCGGTATCGGAGGCGTCATGGCTGAAACCCGGCGCGCCCAAGGAGATCAGGGATTTCTGGAACGCGGAGTACCCGGGAATTGACACGATCGGGCATTGCTTGGAGAAACTGGACGCGGCGGGATATGGACCGGTCGCGCATTTTGCACTGCCTGACGCCGATTGGTTCGCATACTACGACCCGATGAAGGGGCGGATTGATGATATGCTGCGTCGGCACCATGACGACCCCGACGCGCGGGAATACTACGCGATGGAACGGCATGAGTATAAGTTGTTTGAAAAGTACCGGGAATGGTACGGATATGTATTCTATATCGCGAAAAAGAAGTAAAAAAACGGCGGTCTCGAAAGAGGCCGCCTTATTATTGCATTACGATGCAGGTACGCTTACTTGATGACCATCCGGTCGATGCCGTTCTTCTCGAATTCCTCGGCGTACTTATCGATAAACGGGGACTCCTTCTCGATAATCTCCTCGACTTCCATCGCGTGCAGGGTTTCGTCGCCGTACTCCGCGTGCATGTCCCGTG
>MIBD01000182.1:45065-47785 GCA_001829395.1 Spirochaetes bacterium GWF1_49_6
ATCAGTTCGTCCCAGAACACGATCTCATCGTACGATTCGATAATCGACGAGCATTCATCTTCGAGCGCATGGGTAGGGATATAGCCCTTTCCCTTTTCGCCGGGGGTGAAATCGCCGGACGATTTGAAGTCCTGAGCGCGGGAGCCGACCATGCTTAAAAGCTGCTGGTACTCCTCGTTATCGACGTCCGCTTCCGGGTCGAGCTCGTTCACTTCGCCAACCATAATGGACGCGATGAAAAGCGCCCGTGACAATGTCTTATACTGCTGTTCCGTAAAATCGATAGTCATATTTTATCCTTAGTGAGTTTTTGATAAATAAATTTTTTTTGATAACTTTTTTCGGTTTCCGACACGGTTTCCTTGAGAATATCGAAGTAGGATCGGATATTGTTATCTGCTTTTTTAAATAATTCCTTCTGAACCAGTTCTTTTTGCTTGAGAAGATCATTAGTCATTTATTTCTTCCTCCTCAAATAATTCCATCGGGGTAATAATTTCCGGGATAAAAAATTTAAGTCTGTTATTCAATACCTGAATATGCTTCTTTTTATTTGCATTTGCTAAATGATTACAATTCTTCACGCTCGTCAAAGAGATAGCTCGGGATAGTGCTGTCAAGATAGACCTTTGCTTTTATAATAATCTCCTATTATTATCTTTTTTTCGCGCGGCGGCGAAGTAAAAGTTCTATCTTCTTGAAATAATCCATCGTATCGTTGATCTCCGCGTAATCGAGAGAGAGTTTCGCGAACACCTTCCGGTAATAGTCGCGGTACCGCGCGATCTCGGAATGACGCTGTTCGGCGAGGTCGATCGTGCGGGTCTCCCCGGTCTCGATATCCTCGACGTCTATCAGCACGGGGAGTTTGCCCCCTCCGCGTAACGACAGCCGTTCCTCCATGAAGTCGTTCACCACTATCGGGATAACCTCATGCTTTTTGCATAGCCCGATGAGGGGTTTCTCGTATCCCGCGTCCAGGAAATCGGACATCAGGAATATGATGGCCTTTTTCTTTAACAGGTTCATCATGCTGAGGAGGGAATTCGCGATACTGGTGCCCTTCAGTACAGGCGGGCTATACCAGCAGTCGCGGATAATCCGCAGGAGGTGGGACTCGTTCTTCAGGGGAGGCACGACCTTCTCGATATCCGAACTGAACAGGACGAGACCCGCGCGGTCGTTATTATAGAACGACGCGAAGCCCAGTAGCGCCGCGACCTCCGCCATCACCTGGCGCTTGGCCTTGCGGCTCCCGAAGTACATCGAGTCGCTGATATCGACCGCGAAAATTACGGTCAACTGGCGGTCTTCTATATAGGTCTTGATGAACGGCTGATTCATGCGCGCGGTGACATTCCAGTCGATATCGCGGACATCGTCGCCGGGGTTATACCCGCGCACCTCGTTGAACTCGATACCGCGCCCCTTGAATACGCTGTGATAATCGCTCTGGAGCGTATCCGCGACCAATTTCCGCGCGCGTATCTCGAGGTTCTTGACCCGTTTGATAATCTGGTTAATGGGGATTTCTGGCTGGCGTTCCATATCTAACCCTGTTTCGTTTTTTCAGGCCCGTCGTCGTCTGTCATCTCGAGGATGGTGGCCTTGGTAATTACCCGCCCCTTCTCGTCGAACTTCGCGGCGGATTTATTGAATTGCCGCTTGAGCTTCACGTTCCGGTAGAACAGGTATCCGCCGTAGCCGATAATCGCGAGTATCACGATCAGGATCATGACCGGCGACAGCCATACGATAAAATAGAACAATACGAGCAAACCGACGATGGTGATTAAAAGGTCGATACCGTCGAAACGGTACATAGGCGATACTCCAAAAGATATAGTAAAGTATAATATATTACGGGGGGAAAGGCAATATTATTTAGTAGTCAGCATGGCATCTCGACTACGCTCGATACAAGCATCTCGGCTACGCTCGATACAGGCATCTCGGCTCCGCTCGATGAGCGATTAGTCACCCTTCGACTGCGCCCCCGCTACGCGAGGACAAGCTCAGGGTGACGGCTTTTCCCATCAAGGTAGCGGCTACTCGCTCAGGGTGACGGCTATTTCGCTCAGGAGGACGGTTCTTCCGTTTAGGGACGTGTTGACGAACTGTTTTTGTCATTGCGAGGCCTAAGCCGAAGCAATCTTATTGAATAACTCAAAAGGAGCTATACAGACTGTTTCGTCCCGCGTATCAAAAAATGCATTGTATCGCGGGGCTCGCAGTGATAAGAAAACAGCTATTTCCATGTTTGTTAACACGTCTTTCAGGAGGACGGTTCTTCCATGGCGGGGGTATCCGAATCGGCAAGTTCGATCCCGCAGATACTCACCTGCCTCTTATTGTCGATTAGGACAAGGTGCACGGTGTCGTTCCGTCCGGGGAAAAGCAGCACCTCGCGGAATACGCCTAATTCTTCACGGTTGATATTGAGCGTGGTGTTCGTATCGTCCCCGTAGCAGATGACCTGGATTTTTCCGTCGAGGCTGGAATAAAAGTTCCGTATCCTTCTCAATGCGATCAGCTCGAAATCGTCTATATTGATATTGGCATAATTATGGTCGAAGGAGTAGATAAAACGGTGGCCGCCGTCCTGGTTGTAAAATACGGGAAGCGCGCTGATAGAGCTGAATCCCCCGTGGAGCTTGCCGTTAATATTCAGGTAATACCATCCCCGCTCGATATAGCTGAACGCGAATTTCCGCCCATCG
>MIBD01000182.1:47877-48057 GCA_001829395.1 Spirochaetes bacterium GWF1_49_6
GATGGTCTCGCTCCCGTCGCGGGAAAACGCGATGTCGAATATTTCGTCATACCCGCCGATCTCCGTATCGTTCACATGCGCAAACCATTCGCCGGGTTCGCCGTCCTCCTCGCTGTACCCGATGTTATAGGTATAAGCGAATTTCGAGCCGTCGGGGGAGAATACGATCATCCCCGCGCC
>MIBD01000182.1:48226-50524 GCA_001829395.1 Spirochaetes bacterium GWF1_49_6
ATGATATCGTAGTCGTCTTCCTCGTAGACGGGGTTATTGACATAAACGATGCATATCCCGTTGTCATTGAGGGAGTAGTGATGAATCACATCGTACCCGCCGAGAACATCGTCGCCGAACCGGACATACCATTTCCCGCCCTGAATAGAATCGCGCTCGTCGACAGCGCCCCCGACATTATAGACGTAGATACATTTATCATAGGCGTTATCGTACTCCGATACCGTGACGCGGTCATACGCGGGAGAGTCCTTCCCGTCGATATTCACCTGCCATTTCGGCGGGAGGGGGATACCCTCCTCGTCATTATACTTCCCTTTCACATAATGGAAGCAGAATTTATCGAAATCCGGGCTGACGTCCGGGACGGAAACCTCGTCGTACTCCCCGAATACCTTGCCGCC
The DNA here is from genome assembly GCA_001829395.1 of Spirochaetes bacterium GWF1_49_6. Taxonomy (GTDB): domain Bacteria; phylum Spirochaetota; class Brevinematia; order Brevinematales; family GWF1-51-8; genus GWF1-51-8. The sequence goes on from MIBD01000182.1 coordinate 48,631, forward strand.
GATTTTCACATACCATGACCCGCGAATCACTTCGCCGGTTTTATCGAACAGGGCGTTCTCGCAGTAGACAACCCAATACTTCGACCCGTCGGCGTTGAACCGGATATCCCTGATAAAATCATGCCCGCCGAACTCCTCACCGTTAATGGAAAAATAGGACTTGCCTCCGCGACGGTAGACCAGCGCCGCTTTCTTAGGATCGGTGAAAAGGTAACCCGTTCTGAGCGTCGCATAATCGGAAATGAGATCGAAGCTGAACAATGTTTTTAAGGCGGCTTTCTGCATGGGATTCCCCGGTTTTGTTTTGGTGAATATTATAATACGGTTCGCATAGATGTCAAACCTATGGGGTATCGGGTTTCCGGGAAATCAGAATACGATGGGAAAAACATTATGATTTAGCAAACCGGATTCTCCTTGTCCCGGAGTATGGAATATGCTATACTATTCCCGGAGGATACTATGGACTATACGGCGGTTATCGAATACTGTAAGGAAACAGGACTATATGTAGGATATATCCCCGGACTGCACGGCGCGCATTCGCAGGGTGAAACTATCGAAGAATTGAACGACAATCTGACGGAAGTAGTAAAGATGCTTCTTGAGGACGGGAAACCTGTGGTCGAATCGGAGTTTGTCGGGACGCAGATTCTTCATATTGGATAAAACTATGGGCAATTCACCTGTACTGAAGCCGGATGAAATCGAGAGAATTCTCATTAAGCTCGGTTTTGAACTAATCCGGCAACGCGGTTCCCATAAACAATTCCGTCACTCCGACGGGCGTTTTACGACACTCCCGTTCCATAAAGGCAGGGATATCTCGCCGATACTCCTGAGACAAATCGCGAAGGATATCGGTTTATCGGTCGAAGATTTTAAAACATCGTTAATTATCCCGGATTATTCACGTCTAATGTTTTACCTTTTTCTTTCCTCTTGTAACTTTCTACCTCTCACTTCTTCATCACGGGCTATCAGTTGGCTTTTGTATACATCGTGAAATCGGGGTAGAACTCACGCGTGAGTTGACGATTCTCGCGTTTTCTTCTATAATATCCGATTGCGTTTTCCTTTAACCGACGCACTTTAAATAAAGGAGCTATAGAATGGAGTACTCAAAAACGGTGAATCTGCCCGATACACCGTTCAGCATGAAGGCAGGGCTTACCAATCTCGAGCCGCGTTTTCTCGCCGCATGGGAGAAAGCCGATATCTACAATCGCCAGTTGGAAAGCCGAAAAGACGCCGAAGTCTTTATTTTGCATGACGGACCGCCGTACGCTAACGGCGAGATTCATATCGGTCACGCAGTCAATAAAATTTTTAAAGATATTATTATTAAGTATAAATATCTCCGCGGGTACAAGACCCCGTATGTTCCGGGATGGGACTGCCACGGGCTTCCTATCGAACTGAAGGCGATGGAACAGTTAGGAGAGGGCGCGAAGGATATGCCCGCCCTCAAGATACTCGGGAAATGCCGCGATTACGCGAATAAATATATCAAGCTCCAGATGGAGGGATTCAAGCGCCTAGGGGTGTTCGGCGAATGGGACAACCCGTACCTGACGCTCTCGAAGGACTACGAGGCTTCTATCATGGAGGCGTTCGGCATACTGGTGGAGAAGGGGTATATCTATCGCGGACTGCGCCCCATTCTCTGGTGCCCGAACTGCCGGACAGCGCTCGCCGAGGCGGAGGTCGAATACCACGACCATACCTCGCCCGCGATATTCGTCAAATTCCCCGTAAAAGAACATCAAGTGCCCGGCCTCGACGGTAAGGCGTTCGTGATGATATGGACGACTACTCCGTGGACTCTTCCCGCGAATACGGGGCTATCGTTCCACCCGGAGGAGGAGTACGCCGCGTACCTGATCGGCGGCGA
>MIBD01000182.1:50576-51555 GCA_001829395.1 Spirochaetes bacterium GWF1_49_6
CATAAAGCCGATAAGGAAATTCCGCTATCCAAGCAGAATATCGAGAGCATGAATGTCCGGCACCCGTGGATAGACCGCGAATCGACGGTCGTGTTCGGCGAACATGTCACTATGGACGCCGGTACGGGTATCGTGCACACGGCGCCCGGCCACGGTATGGAAGACTATTTCGCGGGTCTCGCGTACCGTCTCCCGATGCTCTCCCCCGTGGACGACGAGGGTCGTTTTACCGAGGAAGTGCCCGAATGGGCGGGAATGAAGGTCGGCGACGCAAACAAGGAAATCATCCAATTCCTCGACGGGAAGGGACTCTTGTACAATAGAGAAGACATCAGCCATTCCTACCCGCATTGCTGGCGCTGTAAGGGGCCGGTCATATTCCGGTCGAAGCCGCAATGGTTCTTCAAGGTATCCGACAAGGAACTATCGAAGAGCGCGCTCGGCTTCCTGAACAGCATCAAGTGGTTCCCGGAGTGGGGTGAAGAACGTTTCCGGAATATGCTCGACGGGCGGCCGGACTGGTGTTTGTCGCGCCAGCGGAAATGGGGTGTCCCGATACCGGCGTTCTACTGCAAGGAATGCGGCGAGGCGGTCATCGATAAGGAAATAGTGAAGAAAGTGATACCGGTCATCAAGGCCGAGGGCATCGAAGCGTGGTACAAGCATGAGACTACGGACTTCCTGCCCGATGGATATAAATGCCCCAAATGCGGACACACCGAGTTCGACAAGGAGAAGGATATCCTCGACGTATGGTTCGACTCCGGGGTGAGCCATTACGCGGTGCTCGATAAACGCGATTACCTGCATAGCCCGGCGGATGTTTACCTTGAGGGCAACGACCAGTACCGGGGATGGTTCCAGTCTTCCATGTGGATGTCGGTAGCGCTCAAGGGCAGGCCGCCGTTCAAGACGGTCATCACCCACGGGATGGCGCTCGACGAGCAGGGCAAGCATATGCACAAGAGTCTGATGAACG
>MIBD01000182.1:51705-54216 GCA_001829395.1 Spirochaetes bacterium GWF1_49_6
CAGAAGAGCGTGGACGCCTACCGCAAACTGCGGAACACGTTCCGCTACCTGATGGGCAACCTGAAGAAATTCGACCGCGCGAACCCGATGCCGTATAAGGACATGATGGATATCGATAAGTACGCGCTCGCGCTCCTGTCCGGCCTAACCAAGCGGGTCGGGGAGTATTACGACGGGTATGAGTTCTTCCGGGGCTTCCGCGAAATCTATAACTTCTGCGCCATCGATATGAGCAACCGTTACCTCGACATCCTAAAGGACAGGCTGTATATCTATCCCGTAGATTCCCGCGAGGGGCGTTCGGGACGCACCGCGTTGTCGCATATCCTCCGTTCGCTGATGACCATGCTCGCGCCGATACTTCCGTTTACGATGGAGGAAGTGTTCCAGAAACACTACGCCGCCGAGCCGGAGACGATGAAGGAATCGGTGCATCTCCAGAAATGGAGTGACACTCCCGCAGAATGGGATAACCCGGAGATATTTAAGAAGTTCGACGATATAATGAATATGCGCGACACAGTGCTGAAGGGCCTCGAAGTCCTGCGTTTCGCGGGGACGATCGGGAACCCGATGGACGCGAAGGTCACTGTGAAGCCCGCGAACGTGGAGCAGAAAAAACTGCTCGAAGAATATAAAGATCAGCTTCGGTACTTCTTTATCGTTTCGCAGGTTTTTATCGCGGACGAGATCAAGCAGCCGACGGCCGAGGAGAACGGGTTTGCCGTACTGGCGGAACCGGCTGACGGCGCGAAATGCGGCCGATGCTGGAACTTCTCCACCCATGTCGGCGAGGATGCGGATCATCCCGCTTTGTGTGAACGCTGCGCTCCGGTCGTCAAATCGATGCCCGCCGCCGAATAAAAGGAATAACCTATGCCAAAGAAACTGGATTGGAAATGGATCGTTTTCCCGGCTATCGCGCTAGTCGCGGCGGCGCTCGACCTGATTACAAAGCAGATCGTCGTCAGCACTCTCCCGCCATCGCAGCCCGTGGAGTTCCTCGGGATTATCTGGCGGTGGACGTTTATCCGTAATACGGGGGTCGTGTTCGGTATCCTGAGCGGCCTCGATGCGTCATGGAAACCCGCGATGCTGGTCGCGACTAACCTGATCGTGATGACGGTGGTCGTACTGTTCTACAAGAACCTGTCGAAATATATCAAGGACGGCAAGCCTGAGATTTGGGGACGTACCGCGCTGATGATGATTATGGGCGGGGCTATCGGTAATCTGGTCGACCGGATTATCAACGGGTCGGTCGTGGACTTTATCGACTGGGGGGTCAGTCCACAGGCGAGATTTTTTATTTTTAATGTCGGGGACTCGTTTGTCGTGGTGGGAAGTATCCTGCTCGCGGTATTGTTCCTGTTCTTCGAGAAGAAACCTGCTGCGCAGACAAATCCCGATACAAACATAGCCGAAAATATAAAAAAATAGCCCGTGTTGTTAGCGGATCGGAAAAACGGAAAATAGCCCATGATAGGATGGTTCGTCCGGCTCACCATGACAAATGAGAGCGACAGGATAATTGCGCGGAAGGCGTAGAAAGTAAATGGAGTAAAAAATGGCGAATAAATTCGAGTGGAAGAATATTATTATGCCCGCTATTGCGGTGTTCGCGGCGGCGGCTGACCTGATTACGAAGTATCTCGTGGTGCTGAATTTAACCTTCCATCAACCCGTCCGCTTTATCGGCGACGTGTGGCGATGGACCTACACCTATAATGTAGGTATCACGTTCGGGATGCTTAGTAACTTGGATGCGGCGTGGAGGCCGGTAATCCTTGTCATCACCGCGCTCATCGCGCTTGGGGTAGTGATCTATTTTTACCGGAACCTGTCGAAGTATATCAAGGACGGCAGGCCGCAGGATTTCGGACGTGTCGCGCTGATGGCGATTATCGGCGGAGCGTTCGGGAATATTATCGACCGCGCGTATAACGGGTTCGTGGTGGACTTCATCGACTGGGGCTTGAACGACCAGATTCGGTGGTACACGTTTAATGTAGGGGACGCGTGCGTCGTCTGCGGGAGTATTACCCTGGCGATACTGTTCCTGTTCTTCGAAAAGCCGCAGCGCGATAAAAAACCCGATATCAAACAAGAGACCGTATAAGAATAGGGCCAGTGGCGGAAGAGAGAGCCAAAGATGAAGTCAGGAACGAAAAAGCTCTGGGGGAGCCGGTAACCGTGACGGAAAAGCAGAAGTCCTGACGATTATACGCTACCCGAGCATTAATAGATACGGACATAAAAAATACCCCGCTGAATGCGGGGTATTTTTTTACTAAAATCCTAAAGGGATTTCGGTAAATGTCGATGATAAAGTGTAAACAAAACTAGGGACCCTCAACAATCAGATTTCGATTAGACTATATCCTAGCGTAGTAGGGTATCAGCCTATCCCTAACCAAGGAGCCTCAGCACCAGCTGAGGCTTTAAATTTGCCTGTGCCAGCATGGATACATTGGCCTGCGCCAGAATCTGGTTTTTCACAAATTCACTCAT
>MIBD01000183.1:0-2271 GCA_001829395.1 Spirochaetes bacterium GWF1_49_6
GATATTTTTTCTCTCCTGCGCAAGCAGTGGTTACCCGGAGGTGAGACTATCGATCATGCCGGGGATCCAGCTTTGGGGCGAAACTACGGGATTCGGCGGCCTCGCCCTCGCTGAGTTCAGTTCCGTATTCAAATCGGTCGACGATAGAAATCTTTTTATCGAGGCAGGTCTAGGCCTCTCATGGGTAAATATGGCGAATTTTAATTATATGAACTACCTGATCGGCGGGGGGATCGGCTGCCATTGGTACCCGTTCGCGGGGACTCCCGTATCGCTTACCCCGTCCCTGCTGATCGGTACCAGTTTCGGGCATCGCTACAACGATTTCGGGTTGGAGGACATGCGTGTCAATCTATCGGTCATCCCGATGGTCAGCCTCGATTTCGATATCGCGAACGGATTTAAGCTCGGTGTCGCCGCGGGTTCGCATATTTTCTTTAACGGGGAATACTCCGCCGTAAACTGGATGACCTCCCTGAATATTTCATTTGCGATATCGCCGGGTAAAAACTCCCCGCAGAAAATGGACGAACGTCTCGTGCTCGCGGAGAATATCAAACTGATCGCGGCGCATAAGAATCTGGATATCCAGGTCGATTCCTCCCAGACGAATAAGATCACCCTGAATCTGCCGGATATTTCTTTCGATGTAAAAAGCGATAAGATCGGGAATGACTTAAAAAATGTACTGGAAAACATTGCGGTCGAGATGGCGAAGTATACCACTGTTTATATCTTTATCGAGGGGCATACCGACGACACCGGAAAGGCGAAGGATAACCAGGTTCTCTCCGAGACCCGCGCGAAAAATGTCGCGGATATATTCCTCAACGCGGGTTTTCCGAAGGATCAGCTCTATTACGTCGGGTACGGCGAAGACAAGCCGTTAGTACCGAACACCTCACCTGAAAACCGCGCGAAAAACCGCTGCGTCATTATCCAATTTTTATGGGATTATCAATCCGGCGCTCCGGTAGATTAAACGAGGCTTCGGGGGAGTGCCAGGCTAAGGAATTTCCGCTGATGATTCCCAATAGACCATAAGCGCGTACTCTACCCTGCAGGGCGAAATCTAATGATGGGGACTATTGCGGAACGAGTATAGCACCCCATGGAGGTAATACATCCGTGACGCACCGGTGTTTATTTCAGGCCTGTACACAATAATCAACTTCTATTTTTCACTCGAATTTATATGATATTATTGCGCGTATGTTCATTTTATCCCATAATAATAGTATATTTTTCCAAATACTTGATTTTATAATGAAATAGTGATAAATTACTGTCTTGGGGTGAAAGGAGGCGATCAATGAAAAAGGTTTTCGGATTAATAGGGTTAGTAATGCTCATCGCATCATGCGGGTTGTTTTTTATCGACGGGGCGAACGATCAGGCGGTTTCCCCTTTGGCATTGACAGGCGGCGCAACTCTCAGTACGGACGAATATAACGAAATAAATCCTTTTCTGGTCAGGATGGATACCGGAGAGGTTTATCTCTTCTTTTCATCCGATAGAAACGGCAGCTACGATCTTTTCGCTTCTAAAATGGATGCGAACGGGGATTTTAATACACCAGTGCGACTGCCCTCACCTATAAACGGCGATACTTCCGACGAGGTATTTCCCGTAGTGAAACAGTATTTCCCGGGATTTTGGATAACTTACCTGCGGGTGTCAAACAATACTACAAATCTTGTCGGATACATCGTCGATACATATTTTGTCACCAATGTTGGAATGGCTCCCCAGATTATCGGCGTTTCGGCTAAAGGGTTGGGCTATATGCAGGATCCTTATGGGAGCTCACTTCTTTATCTAACTTACGGAAACTCAGCTGTAACACAATATTCTGAAATTAGCGGAAGTTGGGCGTACCAAGGCGCGACTAATTTTTCCGGCAATATCTTATCCTTAAACGGCATTAATGTTATTACGAACAGTATGACCGGTGACACGGTATATTTATATGCTTTTGGTAATGCCAATCATCAATTAGCGGCAAGCGGAAATATTTATTTCTACAACGGTTCAATCTATGTTAATTCTCCATTTGATATCTCTACATCGATCTATAAGTCAGACTTTAAGGATATTTCGCCTTTTATTGATAAAGAAGGCGGATTTAAGGTCTATTTTGCCTCCGACCGTTACGGAAAGAAGAAATACGATTTATACAGATATAATATTTATACCTTCAATACCCTCCCCGAGGTCAAACAGCTTTTCGCATGGGATACTACCGGACCAATATTGGACTTATTTTACCC
>MIBD01000183.1:2311-4907 GCA_001829395.1 Spirochaetes bacterium GWF1_49_6
TCTGTAGCGGTTTCGAATAAAACCGGCATTGAACTAAACCAAGGACTCAGTGTATATTGTTCGATTGATGACGAACCATTCCTTCTCATGGGTGTAGATTTAGATTGGAGTCAGAGTTTTTATACAATTACTCCTGGCCTTCATAGAATAAGAGTCTATGGAATGGATTATTTCGGGAACTACTCGATTACAAACACTATTTCTTTTACGCTAGTATGGCCGTCTTAATATAATTAGTTCCGAATTTTTAATCAGGGGGTATTCAATAATAACCCTTCATTAACTCTATAATATTTGATATTCCGCCTTTTTAGTGATAACCTATTGGTGTGTGGTTTTTAAGAAAGGAGGCGGCGAATGAAAAATTTTATCGGGTTATCGGTATTAGTAATGGTTTTCTCATCCTGCGGGTTGTTTTTTATCGACGGGGCGGGCGATCAGGCGGTTTCCCCTTTGGCATTGACAGGCGGCGCAACTCTCAGTACGGACGATCATAATGAGAAATGCCCTTATGTTTTAAGAACCTTTTCTGGTACTAATTATTTATTTTTCTCATCTGACCGTAACGGTAGCTACGATATTTTTGTTTCAATAATGGACAAGGATGGTAACTTCTCTCCTCCGGTAGCGATTCCCGCTCCGGTAAACTATACCAATACAAAAGAACTCTATCCAGTGGTTCTTGATAATAGCCCTAATTTTAATATTACCGTTATACGGATATCTAATGCTGTTACAAATGTCTATACCTATACTATAAATCAAATTGCATTGACCAATTCCGGGACTACGTACATCACTGCGATCGCCCCTAAAGGCTTGAGTTATTTAAACTCGTATTTAGTAGCAGGGTATGGAAATAATACAGCCGTCGAGTACTTTTTTTCTTCCGGATGGGTTTTGAACGGCGTTATTAATCTTTCGCATAATGTGAATTCAGTGCACGGTATTTATCTGCAATATACAAACTCGGACTCTCTCGATTTATATATCGAAGGCGCTTCTGAAAATGGAAGCTTGCAGTTGACGGCTGAAGGCGTTCTTATGCACTCTATACCTGTCAGTCCGTATTCAACTAATCTACCATTTAACATTTCAACTACAGTCTATCAATCGAAATTTAACGATATCTCTCCGTTTATCGACCATGAGGGTGGTTTCAAGGTCTACTTTGCCTCCGACCGTTACGGGAAAGGAAACTTCGATCTTTACCGTTATAATATTTACACGTATACTACTTTACCCGAGATTTCAGAAATGTATACTAGCTTGGGTATTGGGAATCTTGTTTTTATGAATCTTGTGCCAAATCAACTGTTTTCCGGTGGAAACATCTCATTTAGTATAAATAAAACATTGGATAATAGATTATTTACTTTAAAGGCATATTGTGCTCTGGATAACGGACCGTTTACGGAAATGTCGGGGTCAACGGAATGGACTGGTTTCTTTTCATCTGTTCCCGCCGGAAATCATACAGTTCGCGTTTATGCAATAGATGTGTTTCAGGGTTACTCAAAAACTAATGTAACTCCGATAATCATGACTAATTAAGTATTCAGGAATACCGGTTAAATATCCTGAAAGTTCTCGGTCAGCAGGATACCTACACCCCCGCTATATATCTCCTGTTTCCTGACCGACAAGCGGGAGTTCCTGCGGCGTACCGGACTGAATTTGTATATATCGTCTTCCGGAGTAAAAAATGAGAAATAAAAATATCTTTTATATCTTCATCCTTCTTTTATCAGCCCGATGTTCCCGACTCGAAGACATCATGTGGAAGCAGGCGGATGGTTCCGTGTTTCAGGTAGTCATTTTATCCCCGGAGAACAACAGTTCCACGAACCGCGCGCAAGTTACATTTTCCGGTACCGCCGCGGTTTCGAACCCTTTCCAGATATACCGCGTCGAGCTTTCCGTTAACGGCGGCGCGTTCGGTCCGGCAATCGGCGCGGAATCATGGACGGCGGATATTATCCTGCCCGAGGGGACGAATATTATCATAGCCCGCGCGGTTAACACGATGGGCGAAACCAATCTTTCCGCCCCATGCCGCATCGTTATCGATACTATTCCCCCTGCGCTCGTTATCGATAACCCCACAAATAACATGGATGCCGCCCCGGGGTACTTGTTCGCCTGTACCCCCGCCGATACGATGTCCGGTGTCGCGGACGTATTCATCCGGCTCGACGGAGGCGTATTCCACCGGATCGCCGAATCCGCGGGGGGATGGACGACCAACCTGTCGCTTACAAACTACGGCGCGCATACGAACTACGCTTACGCGGCAGATCATGCGGGGAATACCTCGCTCACGCAGGCCGTCGTATATACCTGTACGCGCCCTGTACTAACAGTGACCGCCCCGACGAACGACCTCTACACATTCGGGATCGCGTCCTATACGCTGAAGGGAACCTGCTCTGCTATCGGCGGTATTTCCGGGATATTCCTCTCGACTAACAACTCGCCGTACTTCTATATTTCCTCCTCGGCGGAGTGGTCGAAAGCGGTCACGCTCGTCATGGGGGTATGCTCGACTAATAAGTACAAGGCGTATGCGATGGATTCGTCGGGCAGGATTTCGCTG
>MIBD01000184.1:0-13602 GCA_001829395.1 Spirochaetes bacterium GWF1_49_6
ACTTCATGCCGAATTAAATTTTCTATCACCTCGTCCAGCGCCGCTTTAAGCCGTTTTCCACAGATGAAGTCTTCCACCTTCCATATAAAAAACAGCTTCGCCTTGACATCCTCTCCGTAGATAGGTTTTCGGCCCGGTCTTCGCCCCTTTGCCGCGATGTCCCCTTTCAGCACTTTCCCGCCGATAGTCACCTTTTTCCCGTGGTTTCGAAGCAATGACGCGGCATAACTCCGGTTCAGCCCCGTAAGTTCCACGAAGTGATTCAAAATCTCCCCTCGCTCTTTTTTCCGGGCTTTTTGATACTTCTTCGCTATCTCTCGATATACCGGTTTCCTTTCTTTCATACTCAAACTCATTTTTCCCTCCCGCTTTTACAGGAGTTATTTTGAGTAGATTTTTCTTTTGAGGCAACGTATCGTTTTCGAGTAGATTTATTATAAGTCAATTCGCCCTATTGACATTCCGCTCCCCCGCATTATAATATGTACAAAATAAAAAAGGGGACATATCATGCGCCTTTTCATTCACATTTTAATCGGTTCGATGGTATTTATTTCATACTCGAGCGGAGAGGTTAAATCGTCTCCTGCTTCCGTTAAAATATCCGCGGGGCTGAAACTCCACGTGATGCCGTTCCATAAGACGACGCTGCTCGCGGGAAAGATCAGCATCGTACCGAGACTGTACGAATTCTTTACCGACGGGTCGAAGACGAATTGCGATAGTTTTGTCACCAACGCGAAATTTTACCTGGGCGATAAAATGATCGGGGTGTCGTCGGAGAAACCTATTATGCTGAAGGGCGACGTTATCTATGAGAAGAACGGGGTTTATCCGTTCAAAATCGTGACTGTCGCGAACGACGGGAAGACCTACGAGTATATTACCAATGTGACTATCAGTAACGTCACTCTCACGGTGAAGGCGAAACTGAAGGAACCGAAGCCCGAAGGGATGGAGATCTATCTCGCGGGAAGCGCGTCGGTGCTGGTTAAAAAAGGGATGAATACCGAGTGGAACGCCACCGCGCTGAAGATGAAAAAAATCAGCGATCTGGAGTACGACGCGGCGTTTAAAGTGGGGCTGAACGAGACCGTGTTCATGGAGTTTACGCTCGGGAGTTGGGCGACTAAGGCGCGTGACGAGAAGAACGAACTCATCCATACCAGCACTGTTGTGAAAAAGGACGGGCAGGTATTCGAGGTCGCGATCGACAATTGGGGAAAGACCACCGGGAAAACATCCACCGAGGGGTGGAATATCGGGTTTACCGGGGACGGTAAAAACCTGACGCTGACCTATTCGCAGAAGAATGAGAAACCGTGCGTTATCAACTACGGCTATCAGGGCGATAAATTCGTATCTAAATCTTTCAGCAATACGCAGTATTACTCGTTTGACTTTCCCGCGAAATGGGGCGCAGCGCTCCTCATCAATATTCAGGGTCAGACGGTAACGAACTTGTTCGTACTGCCGAAGAAGGGTCTGCCCTTCACATTCCTCAAGGTCGGGGATATTCACTGCAATTCTACCGCGCCGATCCCCGCGCTGATGGCGAAGGAAACGAATATCGCGTTCGTGATGGATACCGGCGATCTCGTGATGGACGGTCTCAAGGCAACCGACTGGAATACGTACTACTCCCTCAACGGGTGTTATCTGAAAAAGTTTCTCTATCAGCCCGCGATGGGAAACCATGAATATGAATCTCCCTTCTATAATTTCATCACCGGGAAACCGAAGTGGTATTCATATACGTGGGAAAACACGTACTTTATCTGCCTGGATAATAATAACAATATCGAAACCGGCTCGCCCCAGGTGAAGTGGCTCGAGGGCGAGTTAAAGAAAGCGTCGAAGTATAAATTCAAGATTGTCTATATGCATATTCCGCCCTATAGCTCGAAAAAACATGGCGACGACGAGATGATACAAACCCATCTGGTGCCGTTGTTCGATAAGTACGGCGTACAGCTCGTATTCTGCGGGCATGAGCACGGATACGAGGTCTCCTACCCGATGAAGGCCAATAAGAAGTCCGGCAAGGGTACGATCTATATCATATCCGCGGGCGGCGGACAGTTTTTATACGATATAGAAAACAAGTCTGACTGGAGCAGAATCGATAAAAAGACATTCAATTATATGCGCGTGACGGTGTTTAAGGATAAAATAATCCTGAACGCGATTGACGATAAGGGGATTATATTCGATACGTTCGAAGTGAAATAATGAACAATTACACTATTTACTAGTGCAATAAAAATGTTATAATAGTATAAAAATATATGCTATCGGAGGATATATGAAGCCAAAGTTTGGGGAAAAGATGCGGTATAATTTTGAGAATTTCATGTCACGCGGCGGGTCTGCCGTTTTCATTAGCCTGCTGATATTATTTTTTATCGCGTTCGGGATAGTAGCCGGAATACGAGCATTGATGTTCAGTATCGACCCCCAGCCCTTCGGCGAACAAATCGCGGATTCGGATATGGGCGAGCATGTATGGCTTGCGTTTACTGAAATCGCTGATCCGGGTAACGTCGGCGGTGAATCGCCGTTCTCCATTCAATATAAAATCTTAGGTATCGTTACCATATTAGTCGGTATGGTCATCTTCTCGGCATTAATCGGATTGATCGGCCAGAAATTTGAGGAGACAGTCTATAATTTCAGGAAGGGAAAAAGCAAGGTAATAGAATCCGATCATACCATCATCCTCGGATGGAACGAACGGGTGATGGATATTATCGATACGCTGATTATCGCCAACGAGAGCAGGAAGAAAGCCGCGATAGTAGTACTCGCCGAGAAGGATAAGGAAGAGATGGACGACGAGATATCGGAATCGATAAGCGACACCAAGACCACGAAAATTATCACCCGCAACGGGGTTACCTCATCGGTGACGCAGCTGGCAAAGGTGAATGTGCCCGGCGCGCGTTCCGCGATTTTGCTTTCCACCTGCCCGGAAGGCGCATCCCCCGAGGAAAAAACGTTATCCGACACAAAAATTATCAAAACGATGCTCGCGTTAATCAGCGTGCAGGGCGGAGAAAACAAGCTCAATATCGTGCTGGAGTTATTCCACGACGAAAGTTTCGAGATTATAAAAACTTTAGGTGACCCGAAGATCAATGCAATCACCGCGAAGGAAATTTTGGGCAAACTTCTGGTACAGACCTCCATTTCCGGCGGATTGGAAGTTGTATACGGCGAAATTCTCGGTTACTCGGGCTCGGAGACCTATTTTGTGTCCGACGAGTTTACCGGGATGAAGTTCGACGAACTGGCATATCATTACCCCGACGGCGCTCCCTACGGCATCAGACGCCAAGACGGAGCGGTAATCATCAATCCCCCCGAGGGCAGTGTAATGCAGAATGGCGATGAGCTGATTATGCTGGCGCAGGACGATTCGACCATCAAGTTCAAAAAGACCGCGGAATTTACCCCGGCGGATTTCCCTTATGAGCAGGTAACTGTCAAAAAGGAAACAGCCCGGCAGCTGCTTCTGGGCTGGCATAGTATTGCCACGGTGGTTATCGACGAATTCGCGGATTATCTCGCCGATGGATCGGTGATCGACATCCTGATCGATGCTCCCTCCGACGATATAAAAAAATCCATATCGGAACTGCGGGCGAGAAATTCCGGGTTGAGCATCAATCTGATAGAAGCCAACCCGTTATCGATGGAAAACCTTCGCGCGGTAAGTCCGTTCGGATATAACAACGTCATCATTCTCGCGCAGAACGAGAACGATTTTAACCCCGAAAAGGTCGACTCCGATACGCTGGTGATTCTCCTTTTCCTGCGTAAAATACTCAGCGAGAAGGAGGGCGGGAAGAGCCACACCAAGATAATCACTCAGGTGCTGAACTCCGAGAACCAGGAACTGATTACCGATTACAACGCCGACGACTTCATTATCAGCAATAAGATGCTGACGTATTTGATGTCGCAGTTAAGCGAGGAACCCGGGCTGATCGCTATCTATAATCAGCTTTTCGGGGCGGAGGGAAGTGAAATATACCTGAAGCCCGCGAATTTCTATTTCTCGCAGATGCCTGTCGAGGTAACATTCCCGGATATGATACACGCGGCTCGTAAGCGCGGGGAAATCTGTATCGGGCTGCGTATTTCCGAAAACGCGTCCGACGCGGATAAGAACTACGGAGTTATCATCAACCCCGGCAAAAAGGAAAAATTTGCGCTGACGGGAAGCGATTATATAGTGGTTTTCGCGGAAGATGAATTATAGAGTAATCAATAAAAATATGGTAGAATAAATCGGGGCGAAAGCCCCGATTTTTATTTATCGACGGAGGAAATTATGAAAAGATTGCATTTACTAGCCGCGTTCGGGACTATTTTTATCCTCCTGATCAGTCCCGCCAAACAATGGGCACGGGTATTCTTCGTCGGCTCGAATCCCTTTATGTCGATGATGGCGTTCCCGCAAAGCGTGCTCGAGTTAGATAAAGATATGCTATGGGTCACTGCGTCCTACCAGAGTCTCCCGTGGTGGGGCGATGTCGACGAGCCGATGAACCGTCCCAACGATTCCTACGCGTCCACCGAGCAGAGCATCAATTTCGTTAAGGAGGCGGGTGATACGGAATCCTCCTATTTCAGCCAGTACGGTTTCATGTCCGTCATCGAGGGGCAGGTGAATTATTTCCACAAATGGGCGAAAAATGTAAAATCGATGCTCACCGTCAAATATACTCTCGAGGCGATGTACGGTAACGCCGAGGGGAATCTACGCGCGGAGACGAATACGATCCAATATATCCCATTCGCATACGATGTTTCGCACCATATCCATAATTTCTACGCGGAGGGAGTCCTCGGATTTCTATTAGGAGATAACCCGTCGGGACTGAAGTTAGGATTCGGCTACGAAAACACAGGCAACCTGAGTTCCTCGTTTAACGCGACGGTCGAGGGGATCGATATCAAGTCCGATAGGCTGACATGGGGATGGACGACGGTCGGATGCAATCATATCCTCGGGTACAAGCATATCAACGGCGACGCGTGGCTCCAGAACAGCTATTCCATCGGCCCGCTCTATCAGTTCGATATCCAGTTCGGGACGACATTCCCATCGGTAAAAATCGGCAGCAGATTCCGTTATATCACCGGGACGCAGGATCAGTACGTCTGGCAGGCGAACAGTACCAACACAGTACTGGAAAGGAATTTCGACGGGACTTATGTGAAGAACGTCTGGTCGAAGAAGACCGACGACATGCTGTACCGTCTCTACGGGAATTTCGTGCTGAAACGGACGCAGGCATACTCCCTCAATCTCCTGCTCTTCTTCGGATATGAGAATAAAAACGCCTACAACGCGCTTGCTGAGAATATGAGTATCCAGACCAGTTCGCGCGAGTCGTTCTCGAGCATTGTGGTGGAGGCGAACCCGAATGTCAATATCTACGGCGATAAGGGGTTTTCGATAGATATCGCGCTTCTCGCGGAGTACAGCTATACCCGTTTCGAGAATATGTACGACCGTTGGAACAGCTTCCTCGGCGGGTCAAAGTCCACCTTCTGGGACACATCGTCGTACCAGGGTATCGAGTACTGGTGGGAGAATTTCTCCTATGCCGACGAGCATTTCGCGGACGTGGGCGCCGACCTCGCGATGCAAATCCCGTTATACGGTACCAAGACCGAAAAGCTGGGACTGTCACTCGTCCTGTTCATCAACACCAAGTTCACATTCAAAACGAAAACCTACGGGACGAACCAGAACACGTCGACCGATGTGGTATTCTCCCCGGTGAGTTACCGCGATAACTTCAAGCGCGAGATATGGTTCAATTCCGTGATCGGACTCATGTACCAATGGGAACGTTACACCCTCAGGATAGAACTGTACGAGCCGCTGATCTATTCGCTGCTGTCGAAGACGTCGGTGACCGACGCGTCGCATACGGTCACCTACTTCACGCAGGAAAAGACGCAGGCATGGGCGGTACAGCAGGGCACGAAGGTCGCGCTGACGCTGGGGTATGAATTGTAGGAGGAGGATTTGGATGAAGAAAGGAATAAATATTGTCACGATAACAGTAATGTCCATACTGGCGGGAGTTTCATTGGTATTCCCATATTACCATTATCACTACGTCAGACCGTATGCGGGTCAGGTGTTTTTCAGTAAAAACGCTTCGATTGCAATACTCGATGAGAAATTGATTTATATGGACGATAAGTTTAATGTGGTATATTCGATCAGTAATACCGGCGTTAAACCGCAAAAAATAAAGATGAATCTTCCTATTTCTTTTTCTCTCGCAACACCGGTCAACGGTGAATTAAATCTGAATGGGATGCCGGTCGGTATCACAGAGGATGAAAAGATCGAGCTTGAGTATATCGACGACGAACTCGATCTTTTGTGCACCGCGAACGGAACCGTAATTCAGCAAAAACTTCAGAAACTTGAAAACCCAATCATGGCGTTAGGGCAGGGGGAAGATATCAACTACATGTATCAGGGCGAGATCGAGTTCCAACCGAATGAGACGAAAACTGTTATTTATAACTTCTCTCAGGAACCGATGCTAACCGATTATGAGACTGGGTTTTATAAAGTACTGCTGTATCTCCAGCTTACAGAAACTATGTGGAAAAAACCAATCAAATCCGCTTATTATAAGGTTGTGTATCCGTTTTTCCCGCTGCATGAGCCTTTTACGAATATAGTTTCCTATTATCGCTATTCGGACTTAACGGGTGTTCCCTGCATCAACCAATACGACTATTATATTACTCCAAAACCGCATTCCATTTCTACGAGCAACCAGTATTTTATTCTCGAATGGAACTATAAAAAATATATACCCAAGAATGATATTAAGTTAGATTGGGAAACATCCGGTGAGTATCAACTTGCAGATTTGACAAAGGCGATAGAGGATGAAGACTTTTCAAAATATATGATAATACATGGTTTATTTAAAGAAGATTTTAATGACCGGGACCGTTTTTTCAGTTTTATCGTCACGCTGGGATATGCGTTAAAGGAACATGACAATATTAATGGGGCTAAAAACCTGATGCGTTTCGTCATAAACGGGATGAACGCGCTGAATGGCTATAAATTTATAATGAAATTCTGGCGGGAATTTTTTTCACAGTTTCACTGGTATAAACCGAAATACGATACCGTGGAATTTTCCGGGCTCGATAAAATATTCGTGGACACGATGCTCGGGGCAACCTTAACCCCTGCCGAGAAGGACAAGGAAGATGTCCTGAAGAAGCAGGCGGTAAAAGAAGTTAAGGATAAACTGGAGAAGGTATGGAACAAGTAAACCGGGAACTTTCCTAATTCGGGGAAAATGATCCCGGATTAGATGTGCCATTAATGACGAAATAAAATAAGGGCGGTACAGCAGGGCACGAAGGTCGCGCTGACGCTGGGGTATGAATTATAGGAGGAGTAGGATGAAGAAAAAATTATTAAAGAGAAGGGGGGTTCTATTCGCCGGGATGTTATTCTTGACTATCACCTTATTATTCCCGGATACCGGGAGTATCGATGTCAACCCGGTTACAGGACAGGTATTTTTTGAGAAAAATAATTCGATCATGATGGTCTGGGAAGACGTGTTTTATGATAGTACTCGGATTACCGCCGTATTCTCCATGAGCAACACCACTTCATTAACGCAGAAAGTGAAACTGGGATTTCCGGTCAATTCGGAAATCGATTCGATTAGTGAGGAAGACATGCATTTAGCGAACACGCCGGGTGATTACGATATGACGGAAAAATCACAGCTTAAATTTATCGAAAAGCAAGTAGGGTTGGTATGTACGGTGGACGGGGTAACCAATAAGCAGAAGCTCTATCATTATAAAATGGTACAGGATCAGTATAATAATTTCAATTATGTTTTTTTCTGTGAGGTCGGATTCAAGCCATATGAGAGCAAAATAATAAACTACACCTACTATCAGGCGCCTATGGAAGATTTTTGGAATACCGGAATGGCAACAGCCTATCGGTATATTCTGAAAACCGGAGCAACATGGAAAAACCCGATAAAAAATGCGCATATTACAATGATTATCCCGTACCGTTGCGAGCTTCCGCCTTTCCAGGATAAGGTCATGCATTATACTCCGCATGACGGCATTACTTATTTTGATAGCATAAATTATAAAATTACCCCTGAACCCGATATTATCACTACTAATTGGGGGAAATTCATTATAGAATGGAATTTTAAGAATTTGATACCTACAGAAGATATTAATGTCGTATACAGTTGCAGTATTGGATTCTATCTCCCTGATCTTGTTACCGCTATCGATTCGGAAAATTTGAAATTGTTTGAGGATGATTTTAATACAATCAAGGATTTTCATGACAAGGATCGTTTCCTGAGTTTTATCGTCACGCTGGGATATGCGGTAAAGGAACATGACAGTATCAGTGGGGCTACCAACCTGATGCGTTTCGTTATTAACGGGATGAACGCGCTGAACGGGTATAAATTCAAGGTGAAATTCTGGCGGGACTTCTTTACGCAGTTCAAGTGGTACAAGCCGACGGTCGATAAAGTGGAGTTTACCGGCGCTGATAAGATATTTGTCAACACCATGCTGGGAATAAAAATGTCTGATGAAGAAAAGAATGCAATAATAAAGAAGCAGGCGGTGGACGCGGTAAAGGATTTATTAAAAAATGCATTCAAAAAGTGATGGATGCTGAAAAAACGTACCGCCATCGTAGCGCTCGACGGCCCCTGACGGATAGGACATACCCTCCAATACGACATCCGATGGGTATGGGATTAGCCCCCCGCAGGGGTTGACCTTTTTACGTTTGCTTGTTAAACTATTGCATATGAACTGGGAATACTTACGCGGGTTACCGTTAATATATCAAATCATCATAGTTGCGCTGGTTATACTGGGGACGCTCTATTCGATTATCCTGCACGAGATCGCGCATGGGTACGCGGCTTTTATCGGAGGCGACCCGACCGCGAAGGAATCCGGCAGGCTGTCGTTCAATCCTATCAAACATATCGACCCTATCGGTACTCTCGCGCTCCCCGGGGCGTTGATCCTGCTGAACTCCATATTCGGTATGCATTTACCCGTCTTCGGATGGGCGAAGCCGGTGCCGGTGAACCCGATGAATCTCCGCACCAAGCGCGATATGACTCTTGTTTCTCTCGCGGGAATCCTGATGAACTTCGCGATTATGCTATTTATGTTATTAATCATCTTCATCATCGTAAGATTTATACCGGGCGCGATGTTCTTACTGATCGCGTTTATACTCATCGGGGCGATCAATATCCTGCTCATCGTATTTAACATTCTGCCCCTGCCGCCGCTGGACGGATTTAATTTTCTTCTGAGCGTACTCCCCGCGAAGCAGGCGGGATGGCTCGATAAGAATAAAAAAATCCTGTTCGGCGTATTGTTCGCGTTGATATTTTTCGGGCTGATCCAGTATATCTATACTCCGGTATTCTGGCTTTACGAACAGTTGATAAATATAATTTTAAGAAGTTGAGGACGATATGAAAAAAGCGATGATCGCGAATATATTGATATTCTGTGCGTGGGCGATGCTCTCCGCGCTGCCGCATGACCGTACCGCCGGGATACAGAAGGCGCAGACGGCGACTAATACATCCGACCCTATCGCGGATTACTGGGACGATTTCTGGGACAACACCCAGCTCTCGCAGAAGGCCGCCGAGGGTATGTATATGGACGCTATATCCCTACAGGAAGAGGGAAAATATAAGGAAGCGCTGAAGAAATATAAGTTTCTGATCGACAGCGGGGTGGAAGACAGGTATGTCTATCAGAACATGTTTTCCATCTACACGAACATGCTGGTTAAAAAGCCCGATAAGGCTCTCGCGCAGGAAGCCCTGCAATATATCCTGAAAGCCATCAAGAAATATCCCAATACGGTGGAACTCTATTCGTTATGGATCGAGCTCAGCCGCGCCATCGGGGATGAGAAGGAGTTCCTGAAGGCGGCGGGCGCGCTTCTCGCGAAAAATCCCGGCGACCGGAAGGCGAATTATTATCTCGGCGCG
Source organism: Spirochaetes bacterium GWF1_49_6 (assembly GCA_001829395.1). Lineage (GTDB taxonomy): Bacteria > Spirochaetota > Brevinematia > Brevinematales > GWF1-51-8 > GWF1-51-8. The sequence goes on from MIBD01000184.1 coordinate 10,092, forward strand.
TTTTATTACGTCAACGGACAGATGGAAAAGGCCCAGCCGTACCTCGAGAAGGTGATTGTCGCGCCGAACGACGGCGACAACTTCGGATATCTCTCCCAGTACTATTCGCTCTTTTACCTCGGCATGATCGCGTTTAAGAACTATAACTATAATAACGCCATCCATTTCCTCGAGAAGGCCGAGGAGGTCTACGGCGAGGATATGGAACTCGTCCGTTACCTGAGTCTTCTCAACGCCGTGGTGCTGGACTTCGATAAGTCCATCGCCTATGTGGACAAGCTCCCGGAAAGTTCATGGCAATCCGAGATGGTCGATCTGGTGGTCGCCGTCCGTTTCGCGGCACAGAGCGGCGATCTCCCGAAGATACTGAAAAACGTCCCGCAGAAGACCCTTTTTGTCGACGCGCTGAATGAATACTATTCAGGGAAGTATACGAATTCCGTCCAGACTATCCAGAAATATATGAAAAAGAACAACAGCGACGATTATTACTCGCATTACGTGCTGTATAAGAATTTCGAAGCGTTGGGGGATAATCAATCCCTCTGGCGCGAGGCGTTTATCCTCGGGAAAAAGGCGGGCGAGGCTCAGAAACCCGATCTGGCCATCAGCTATTACAAGATGATCGAAAATAATACGAACCTTGTGCCGGATGTATACTGGTTCATCGGATCGCTCTACGACGACAGCGGAAAGTACAAAGATGCGGCGGATTACTACCTGAAATACCTGAACTACCCCGGCGCGAAGGAATACCGCGCGATTTCCGAAATCCGGCTATCGTTCATGTACTACCAGATGAAGGATATCCCGAAGGCGTTCGCGCAGATTGAGAGCGCGAAGAAGAACGCGAAAACCAAACCGGAGAAGTACCAGGTCTATTTTTACTCCGGGATGCTGAACCTCGAATTTGATAAAAAGCCCGACGCGCTCAAGGATTTTGAAAGCGCGCTGGATATCGATAAGACCGATCACCGTATCTACTATTATATAGGCGCGGTACTGGTGGGTATGGAACGGATCGACGAGGCTCTCAAGTACCTCCAGATAGGGCGCAAGGCCGACCCGGATTCGTCGGAACTGAATAACCTGCTCGCCTACGCCTACGCGCTCAAGGGGGAGAATCTCGACGAGGCGCTCAAGCTCGTCAATCTCGCGCTGATTACGAACCCCGACAGTGTCGCCTATCTCGACACGCTCGGATGGATCTATTACCGCATGGGCGATATCGATAAGGCTTACAGCGTATTCCACCAGCTCGAACTGCGTCTGACGGAACTCCCTAAGGCGCCGGGTATCGAGGATATTTATTATCATTTGGGTATCATTTACGAGAATATGGGGAAGCTCGACACCGCGATCGATTATTACCGGCAGGGCTTGAAGCTGAATCCCGTGAATCCGCACCTCACCGATAAGAAAAAATTATGGGAAAAGTAATTCATTAAATATTGGGTTTTTTCAAAACAGAGATATATTATGAATGGAGGAAAAAATGCGGGGATCATTAAGGGCGATTTTAGAATCTTTTTATTTGTTATTGAAAAAAAACAGTTTGAGCTTTAATCGAACAGGTACGCCTGATGGGCGCTTCCTTGCCGCCGGGAACCGGCGGTTGATAAAAGCGTCCATAAAAAACACATGGCTCTCGATTGTTATTTTAAGTATGGTTTCATGCGGCGGCGGAGGGGTAGTCAAGCCCCAGAATAAGACGCTTGTCAAGACGTCGTCACCGTCAGAGCCGGCATGGGTGATGATGGGCAAGAAGGGCACCGGTGAAATATTTTACTTCGTGGGGCGTGTCGATAGTGTGACCGGGTTCAAGGGCGCGCGTGACGCCGCTATCGGCGATGCAGTCAAGCAAATCCTGCAATATATCGGCTTCCAGGCCACGCATGAATTCAAGGTATCCAAGCAGATACTCGCGGGCGGCGCGATGAACGCCGACACGTACCGGACTGAAATTATCGACAGTATCGAGGGAAAAGGGAGCGCTAAAGTCAGCGTGGATGTGGAAGAGGTCTATTACGAGCAGTATTCCGACGATAGTTATAATGTGTCCGTACTGCTGAAAATCCCGAAAAGCTGGATAGACGCCGAGAAGGCGCGGCTTGCGAAACAGACGAAAGAACAGCACGATACCGCGGTGAAATATCTCGCGGAATCGGATACCCAGATAAAAAGCGGCAATATCTCAGCCGCACTCGACAGCGCGGTCAGCGCGATTTATATCAGCATCCTGTCCGCGGATAATAAGGATGTCTATGACTCGGCGAAAAGCAAGGTCTACGATATCCTGAGCAGTCTCGCGTTCGCGTTGAAGAACGCCCCCGCCTTCGCGTATAAAGAGGGGGGGAGCGACCCTATCGATGTAATTGTCTCGTCGTCAAAAAGCGGGAAGCCGGTCGCGGGATTATTGACCGCATCGGCGGAGGATAACGGCAAGGCTGAAATGCTCGCGCCGCAGGGATACTCCTCCGGCTCCGACGGGAAAGTTACCTATGAGGCGAGAGCCGAGGCGAGCGTGGAGAGCCTGAACGTATCCGTATCGTTCTCGTTAAGCAAGCTCGACGATCTGAAGAAAGCCGACGAGGAATACTATAATAAGCTCGTGAAACTCCAGAAATCCATATCGCTCAAAGTGCCGTTAAAACTCGCCGCGAAAATACTCGCGGTGCCGACCGCGGTAGTCGTAATCGATATTGTATTTGCCAAGAACGAGAAGAAGCCCGTCACGAAACCGGTGCTTGTCCCGCAGATGCAGGACGTGTTCGCGGGATTTTTCGCCAAACAAGGCTTTAATATCATCTCGGTGGAAATACCGGAATCGGTATTCAACAGCGGCGCCGAGGAGAAAATGTTCAAGGAATCCATTATGACCTACCTGAAGGAAAAATACCCGAACGTGAAACGGCTCCTGTTCGCGGTAGAGGTGGTCAATCTCCTCGGTAAAACGAAGGACATCATCGGCCCCGGAAAGGGATTTGAAAACGAAGTATCGGTCGATGTGACCCTCAATTTCTCCATCATCGATTTGGATACGAACAAGCTGGAAAAATCCACTACCCTGAAGGGCGGCGCATACGCGGCCACTCCCCAGCAGGCGGTACAGATCGCCCGGAAAAATATTATCGATAAACTGAAAAAACAGTTCGAAGATAAATAACCGGGGCGCTTTATTAGATTATGAAGGCATTAAAATATATTATAGCGTCCGTAGTCATACTCGCATTAGTCTATTTCGGATTGATGGGCGTCATACATCTTGTTCTCGATAAGAATAAGACCGCGATAGAGACCCAGATCGCCGACGTGCTAGGTGTTCAGAAGGTGAATATCGAGGGGTTTATGAATCTCCCCTTCATTTCGGTGGAAGCGAACGGGTTTTCGCTTGTCATGGACGACGGCTCGTATGCCTATGTCGATTCCGCGGTCATCCATTATAATATCCTGCGTTATATACAATTCGGCGACATCGCGGCCGCGATCACCGGGGTAAAAGTAGGGAGTG
>MIBD01000184.1:13613-22091 GCA_001829395.1 Spirochaetes bacterium GWF1_49_6
TCGACTATCCCGCAGATCACGTCGATGATAGAAACACTGCAAAAGGGACAGACGAACGATGGCGCGAAATCGTCCCCGATAGAATCCATCAACGTGGATATCCGCTCGGTAAACGTGAAACTGGGGCTGATCGGGAAAATCAGCTCCGATCTGAATATTAAGGATATCCGTCTCGAATTCAAGCCGAACCGTCTGTCGATATTCGCCGACCTGAAAGCGAACGTGTTCCTATCGACCAATATCGAGTACCTCAATGCCGATACGAGCGTGGCGTTCGAATTTTCCGATCTTTCGAACCGTGTCGGCACCGGGAAACTCGACCTGAACGATATCGATTTCGGAGGGATGAAGCTGTTTTCCCAGCAGGAACTCCGTTTTACTGTGCAGTCGAACGATATTTCCTTCGATTGGGACGACCCCGCGCTTTCGAATTTTATCAAAGTTGAGAAAGACGGCCTGACCTTCAAACTGACCCGGCCATTTACGGTCGATTATAAAAAATATGCCGAGTACAACCTCTTCGAATACCTTTTCCCGACCAATCAGTATGTGATGGAAACATCGGTCTTATACCGTGATAATAAATTCAGCATGATTACGGCGATAAAATCGTCCGATCTGAAGAAGACATACGGGGAACTCACCGCTTACGAGGAAAATGAACGATTTTATGTCAAGGGATATGTCGATACGCCGAAATATGGACTCATCAAGGCGGACATCTACTTCAAGAAAGACGCGCAGCTGCCGGACGGGATTGTCGAAATGCACGACATTGCGTTCATGGACGGTTTGAAATTCGGGGGTATCGCAACAGTCAACTCGGCATCCAACTCGGTTACGGCTTATGTAAAAGGGCTTCAGATGAACGGCGGGGCTATTGGGAACGCGGGCGTCACGATAACCATCCAGACCAACGGGATAGTCGATATCAAGAGCCTCAAGGGCCCCTATCAGGCGTTTGTGGACGGCGCGGTTACTAACACCGACTTCCGTATTCAAATCCGCCTCAAGGACGCTTTAGGCGCGTTCGTAGTCAAGAATATCCACATGGACTTTTTCAACCTCGGAAAGGGGAAATATAACGGAAACGTCGTGCTGTATACGAAGAACGACGTGTTTTATATCGACGGGGATTTGCAGGGATACTACGCCGGCGGAAAAATTATCGATACGACGGTCAACCTGAGTAATTCATATCTTACCTTTCATACATTAAATTTCCCTAAAAACCAGATATTTCTCAAGGGGGGAATGGAGTTTATCAGCCCGGATAAGATGCACACCGAAATCAAGTTTAACGGCGACCTCAACTGGGTGTACCGTCATTATCTGCCCACCAAGGGGCTTGTGACGATAGATAACGACAAGGGTACGGTAAACGGACGATTCGACCTCGGCGGACTGATCTCGGTCGGTATTTATGGTACAGGGCCGTGGCTGAACGTGGGGATCAATCTCCATTCGTACCCCATGAAGCGTTTCGATTTCCCGGGATACCTCTCCGGGCAGGCCGATCTGCGGTTTTACGCGGGCTCGTTATGGGACGTGAAGCTCGATCTCGATTATCCGCTGGATAAGGATAACAGGTTTAAGATCGTCCTGCGTTCCGGGAAGAAAAAGGGCGGCGGCGATATTATGGTCGATCACTGCGCGCTCACCTTGAACGAGGATACGCTGCTGTCTACGACTGGATGGATGAGCGAGGACGGGAAGCGTCTCAAGGGCAAGATCGAGTTCGTCAGGGGATTTCTCACATTCGACGCGTCGTACAACGATATATTCGGCTCGATGTCGATACATGATTTCGGGGTAAAAGACCTGATAAAAAAAGGTCAGGATTATTATCTGACGTTGGGGATGACATTTCGGGGAAAACTCACCGACCCGGATATGCACGGGAGCGCGCTCGTCTACCAGATTGTCTCATCGCCGAACACCCCGAAAAAGACAATCCTGACTGTCGAGGATTTATCGAAGGTAAACAATGTCTATTCCGCGCAGAATCTCCGTTACTATGACCGGGACTTCTCGTTCTCCGCGAACGGGAAGATGATCATGCGGAAAGACGGGATGTACGTCAGCGCGAACGGGAAAATATCCCTGCTCGGTTCGATCGACGGCATATACGATTTGGTGTATAACTCGAAGAACGACAACCAGACGCTATCCTACCGGATAAATTCCATCAAGATGAACGAAATTTCCATGGGCGCGATCGAGGGCGGGGTGATAGTCGACGGAAACCAGTATAAATTCTACCGGCTGGCCAACAAGAACGGCGTTAACGGCATCATCATCGACAAGGGCGGACAGACGCAGGTCAATCTAGATATCCTGTCCGAAAAGATCTCCGGGACGATTATCTATAACGTAAAGAACAATAAGGTCGAATCCAGCGCGATCAGCCTCTCGGCGGACCTACGGCTTTTCTCATTCCTGAAGTTTCTCAGGAAAATCGACGGGAAAGCCCAGCTGAACCTGACTGCGTCGGGTTCCGGGTCGGATCCCCAGTTTAACGGGGAACTCAAGATCAGTGATTTTTCGGTGGTCATGGATTATACCAAAACCACTATACAAAACCAAAATATTACACTAAGTATCCAGAAAAGCAAGATTCTATTCAAGAATGAAATACTCCCGACAAGTTCGGGCGATATGGTAATCAACGGGTATATCGATACCAGTCATATACCCATACCCTATATTGATTTACAGCTATCGCCCCAAAAAGATAAACTCGCCGAGTTCATCCTCGATGTCGATACTCCGCTGATGAAAATCCAGGGGAACCTCAAAGTAAACACTATCCGCATATACGGGAATCCCCCCGTACTGAATCTTACCGGAGACGTAATCGCGCAGAATATGTTCCTATCGGTGGGGCTGAACAGCGGAGGAGGCGGCGCGCCGGCGACAGACCCGTACGACCTGTTCGCGCGCCTAAAATGGAATCTGCCCATCAAGATAGGCAACGGCGTACGATTCGCGAATCAGTTGATCGATACGACGCTGGTATCCGGCGAGGATTTGACGATACTCGGCTCGCTCTGGGATAACACGTTCACCCTCAAGGGCGAGGTATCGGTCACGCGGGGCACATTCAGTTATATCGGGCGCGATTTTATGATACAGACGGGGGTCGCGAAGTTTGCCGGGAAGCCGGGATACCCGTTACCGTTTATCTCCCTCAATACGCTTTCCCGTTATAAGGACGCGGACGGGGAAAATATCGAGGTCTTTTTAACCTTCGAAGGGGATATCACCGACATCAAGCTGAAAGATTTTTACTCTATCCCAGACCGCCCGAAGAGCGATCTTTACGGGCTTCTCGGATTCGAGAACACGGCCATCAATACGACGAACGAAGCGTGGAGCGAAGTCGGCAAGAAGCTGGTCGTGAGCGGCATCGGGATGGCGGACGATATTCTGATATTCAATCCGATATCGATGGCGATGCGGAAAACACTGGGGCTGGACTTTTTTATGATACGCAGCGGTATAGTCGAAACAATGACGAAGGGGATGCTCTACGGGAGCACGAATCTCGACCCGCTCAGCCTGATCGGAGGCACCTCGTTCAGTATGGGGAAATACCTCTTCTCGAACCTTTTCCTCGAGTATGAAATCACCCTCGAGCGCGACCCGCTATCCCAACTTGGGATAAAAACGACCCATTCCGTAGGGCTTCTGTTCGATTTCTATAATTTCAATTTCGGCGGGCATTTCCAGCCGATTGTCGACGCTATAAAATCCGATAATTATGAGTTCACCTTCGAATTCAATGTCCACCAGAAATTCTAGCCCTATCTTATAATAATCTGTTCAGTAATTTGACCTCCTGTAAAAAATTAACTACAATATTATCCTGCGATTTTAGTATTTTAATATCTTCTAACCGGTTCGGGAACGCCTCTCTCCAATGTAAGAGGACGTATGACCGGGAAAGCGTCTAGTTATCTATAGGAGTGATGTGAATGAAGAAAGCCCTTACCGCGATATTTTTACTTATCATGCCGGTATTTCTTTTCGCGAAAGCGCCGGAATTGAAAAATCCCAATATAAAAGAAATCAGGTTCGAGGGAACTATCATCACGGTAAGTTCCAACCAGATACTGAAACTCCTGCCGTTTAAAATAGGGGACGCGTTCAAGGAAAAACTCTTCAACGACGCTATTAAAACTCTCGCGGACCCGCGTCTCAGCCCGTTCAACGGCGACGTCAAAGGATATCTGAAGGATACCCCCGAAGGCGTTATTCTGACGTTTGTGCTGCATGAAAACCCGTTAATCAATAAGGTTATCTTCGAGGGAAACAACTCCATCAATAAAAGCGACCTCTCGGATATTATCCCGATTGTGGAGGGAATGCATTATAACACCGACGATAAGCTGACGTCTATCCAGCGTATCAAGGATAAGTACCTCAATGAGGGATTTATCGAGGCGAGCGTATCCGCGAGTCTAGTCCCGGTGGATATTAAGCAGAATAAGTACGACATGGTGTTTACCGTCAGCGAGGGTAAGAAGATAGTCGTCGAGAAAATTGAGGTCGCGGGCGCGGCCGAAGTGAATTCCGGCGAGGTCAAGGGTGTGATGAAAACGAAGGAACAGGTCTTCATCCTCCAGAGCGGTGTCCTGAATATGGAAGATTTTTACGGCGATAAAGAACGCATCGGTATGCTGTACCAGCAGAAGGGATATCTCGATATAAAAATTACCCGTTTCGAATGGAAGATAGAGGAACTCGGGGACGATAAGCATAAAGCTATTGTGATTTATGTCGGATTGGTAGAAGGCCCCAAGTATTACGTAGGCGATATCACGATCACCAATAATGTTCTCTTCTCAGAAGAGGACCTGCTGAAATTTATCGAACTGAAACCCAACGATGTGTACGATAAGGTAAAGATCGATATCGGCCGCTATATGATATACAATAAGTACAGCGATAACGGGTATCTTTACGCGAACGTTTCCTACCAGATGATTAAGAACCCTACGAATTTTATGGTTGACACGGTGTTCTATATCCATGAGGGCGAACGCGCCCATATCGAATCGGTAACATTGAACGGCAACACTAAGACCAAGGATAATGTGATACTCCGCGAATTGATATTCGACGAGGGCGAGCTCTGGGTGCAGACTAAAGTCCGGCAGAGCTACGAGAAACTGGTACAGCTCCAGTACTTCGGCAACGTGAACTTCGTCCCGCAGCCGGGGAGCGCCGAAGGGCTTGTTAATATCGATATACAAGTCGAGGAACAGCGCACCGGACTGATTACGTTCGGTATCGGGTACGGTACCGCGAGCGGATTTAACGGGACGGCGCAGATTTCGGAAAACAATTTCCTCGGCACCGGAAGAGTTGTCGCGTTTAAAGGGGAGTACGGTGAAAAGCGGCAGCTGCTGGAATTATCGTTCACCGAACCGTGGCTTTTCGATACCCCGACTTATCTGTCCATATCCTTCAGCTTTTCGCGTTACCTCTACGATAATATCCCTGTCGACGATAATCAGGACGGTATTATAGACGGGACGAATATCAACTATGTCAGTAATAATACGGTATCGCTTCCAACGTTTATATCAACGAACAGGTACTATAAGCAGGCCTTCTCATTCGGACTGGAAATAAAAAAACGGTTCGGAGTATACTGGGACGGATTCCTTTCGTATGGGCTTAGCCTTTACCGCGATATGGACGCGAACTTCAAGAATCCCCTGATACTAAGCTCGACATGGCAGCCGAACACCTCGCTGTCTAATTCGCTGACGAAGGGATATACGTTTAAGAATACATTGGGGATCGGTTTTAACTGGAACTCCACGGATCACCCGCTCAATCCGTTGCGCGGTATACTGGGTTTCCTGTATCTCTATAATAACGGCGGTCTCCTGGGCGGAGATATTCATTATATCCGCGCGAAATACGGGCTAAGCTGGTACTGGAACCCATTCTGGAAATTGGTGGTCGCGCTGCACGGTTCGGGCGAATTTGTTATGCCGCAGTTCTACGCGCAGGCCGATGGGATGAAATTCTTCTATGATACCTCGGATATGCTCTATTTCGACGGGGTCTACGAAATGCGCGGGTGGATGAATTACCCGTACCGCGGCGAGGCTAAGGCGTTCTACAGCAGTGAACTGCGTTTCGAGATATACGGCCAGGAATTATGGGGCGTGTTCTTCCTCGATATGGGAAGCCTGTGGAGCAAATATACGGAGTGGACGTTCGAGCCGAATAATTACCTGTTCAGCTTCGGCTTCGGGGTAAAACTGAATATCCCGGGTCTCCCGATACGTCTTTATCTGGCGCGCAAAGGCGGATTCGATAATGATTCGATGTCATGGAAATTAGAAAAGAACCAATACCTGCTCGATAACTGGCAGGTCGTGTTCTCGATACAAGGATTATTCTAAGGAGGCGGACGCTTTGATAAAAGGTTGGGTGTTTGCTCCTGTTCTTCTCATCATATTTGCGGCGGCTCAAAATTTCTATGGTTTTGGGCAGATGAAGCGTCTTGTCAAAGTGGGCTATGTCGATCTGGAAGCTGTCAAAAATAATTTTCCTAATATTGAAGACATCAAGAAAAAAATCATTGATGAAACGGCCAAGGTCGAGGCGGAGATCTCCGTTAAGCAAAAGGCCTTAGCAGCGCTCGAGAACGAGTACCAGGTCAAGTCCGCGACGATGACTCCCGAGCAGTTGAAACTACTTGAGATGAAGATCGACGTCGCGCGGAAGGAATTAACCTACTATGTCAAATGGGGCGAGGACTATGTCGCTTCGGTCAAGGATCGTTTGATAACCCCAGTGAAGATAAAAATAAACAAGTACATCAAATTAATCAGCATCGATCAGGGATACAGCTTCGTATTCATAAAAGGGTCTGATATGGTGGCGTACTATGATGAAAAATATGACGTTACCGGACATATCCTTTATAAGCTGAAAGTGGATTTAAAGGACGAGAAAATGGATATATTACGCGAATGGAAGAAAAAAAATAAAATAAAATAGAGATTTGTATTTCGGTTAGGAGGAATTATATGAAAAAAATCATTTTTAGCCTAATGGCCATAATATTTTTAGTGAGCGGCGGGTTTGCCGGCGATGAGAATAAGAGGCTGGTACTGATAGGATTTGTCGACGTCGAGGAAGTGGTCAAGTTCTACCCCGGCATCGAGGATGTTAAGCAGAAGATCAAGGTTGAGAAGGATAAATATCAGGTCCAGATCAACAAGCTGAAGGAAGAGATCGCGATCATGGAGCAGAACTATCAGCAGAACTTCAACTCGATGACCGACGAAGAAAAGGAACGCCGCGAGGCAGAGATACAGTATAAAAAAGAAACCCTCTACGAATATATTGACGACGCGAATAAGAAACTCGACGCGTTGAAGGAAGAGTTGACCGGCCCTATCTATGCGAAAATCAGCGCGATTATCGAGCGGGTCAGCAAAGAAAAGGGGTATAGTTTCGTTTTTAAGAAATCAAGTAAGGACATACTTTATGTCGATAAGGAATTTGACCTTACTCCCGATGTTATCGAACGTTTGAAGAAAGAATTGCAGTTAGAGGATAGGGATTAGCCGAAATTATAGAAGACCGGGGCGGTATTAATGGAGACAGGCGGGCAGGAATCTGCTTCTTCTCAACAAAATGTACTTGAAATCGATAAAGTACAGTTAAAACCCGGACAGGTTTTATTTGAGGAAATCCCGTTCATACCCGGCATGAAGTCGGGTTATGTTCTCTCGATCAGCGATATAGAAAAAATCCAGCGTTCACCAAAAATCACGTCCGTCAAGATACTCCTGATAGAGAAAGCCTCCGATCTGCCGCAGGCCGCGCCGCACCGTTCGCGCACCGAACTGAAGGACGAAATAGTGAAGCTCGACCTGCCCGACCTCGAAAAGCGGAATTCCCTCTATGACCGGGGTCTCGGGGATCGCGTTCAGCAGCTAGTCGGATTGAAGAAGGAATTTATCCGAGGCGAGAAGTACCATGAGCGGGTAGATACGCACCGCGAAGACAACATCAAAAAATTCCACAGCACCCTGAAAACTATCCATACCCAGCAGAAAGAAGAGACCCTACAGGCGATCGACGTCTTCGCGAAAAGCGCGGCGGATATCGACGGGATCAGCGAGATCGACGGCCTCGATTTACAGGCGCTTGTCAATAAACTCGACCGTTATGAGCGCAATATCAAGTACTTTATGGACGCGGTGGAACGGGAGAACATAATTATCACGGCGTTTATCGAGGAAATAGTACTCGATTTCATCAATGACGTCGGGTTCCAGCTTGCCCGCGGGCTGTTTTCGGCGATTTCTAAAAACGAGCATTACTCCAATTTTATTATTTCACATACCCTTCAGGTGATGATAGTCGCGCTGATTACCGCGATAGAAATGTCCAAAATGATTACCGAGAAAACGATTGAGATGAAACATTCCGATCTGGCTA
>MIBD01000184.1:22152-26181 GCA_001829395.1 Spirochaetes bacterium GWF1_49_6
CCTAAACACATTCCTGGCGATAGGTAAAAAATCATACCAGCTGGAAGACCTGATCAATCTTGGCATAGGGGCTGTTTTGCACGATATCGATATCAAGATACGGGTGCCCGATTTGACCTACAGTTATAATGGGGGTTATGAGTGGGATTCGATTATGGACACCCACCCGACTAACGGGTTTCACCTGGTCAAACGGCTCGGGCTGAGTTTCGATGTCGAGCGCGCGGTCTTTCAGCACCATGAACGCATCGACGGGACGGGATTCCCCAACGGGACATTGCCCCGTTTCTTCTCGAAGTATACTCCCGTTATCATGTTCGCCGAGCATTATATAGAATCCACCACCCCGAATCCGTTTGTCAATAAATATTTTTCACCCCGCACGGCGCTGGTGGAGATACTCAGCAAGCAGAGGCATCAGCTCGACGGCGACAGTATCTACGCGTTTATCCGCGCCGCGTCGCTTTTCCCTATCGGTACATGGCTTCTCCTTTCCGACGGGAATATCGGGATAGTGTACGATATTAACAAGGAGCTTCTGGAACGGCCTATCCTGAAAGTATTTTTCGATAGAAGCCTCCAGCGCGTGAACCCGTTCATGGAGGACTTGTCGAAGTCGAATGTACAGATAGTCAAGCCGATAGACCTGAGCTCAATTCGGAAAATCGCGGGCGGGCCGCTGAATTTTATCTTCTCAAACACTTAAAAATATTACGAAAAATTTAAAATTATTCTTGCCAAGTTTATCGTAATGTATTATACTGAATGGAAGAAAGTGGGGATAAATAGGATATGGAAGGATTTTCGCATCTTTCGGTTCCTATAGCCGAGCTCCGTGAGGGTATGGTCCTGAATCAGGACCTGACGCACACGGTTGGCTTGCGGCAGGGACGTGTATTGACTACAATCGACATCAAGCGGATACGGGAGCTTCGCCCCGTACCTATACTCCAAGTTGTCATTTCTCATTCGCTCCGTTCTCAAATGAATATCCAGATTTCAGACGATGAATCCCGCAGGCGCGGTAACGAGCAGGGTAAAGAGGCGCTCAAGTCTCTCCAGATAGAGCATTATCGTGAAGTGCTCGGGGAAACCGATACCCGGAAGGCGTTGGAGGATAAGTCCCTCGATGTGACATTGCGGAGTTTAGTCGAAAAGAAAAAATCCGTCATTCGCGGGGAAGAAAATATTACCGCTTACCAGAACTACAAGACCGCGAATATCGATAAATATATCAATTCCGCTAAAACAGTCCAGACTACCGCGCCGAAGGATACCATTAATATTATCGAACATTACGCTCAATCCCACGCCGATATGGAATCTTTATCCAGCGTAGACGCGCTCGATACGAAAAAGATCGTGGTACGAAGCGATACGTATGAAGTGGATACCGAGCATTTTCTCGACGCGGTGCTGAATAAAAAGTCCGTCTATACGGCGTTTGTCGAGAATCTGGTCGTCGATTTTTTGGCGGACATGGGGTACGAACTCGCGCGCGGGATGCTCGTGTTTCTTTCGCGTAACGAGTCGAAGCGCGCGTTCATATCGTCCCACTCCCTTCAGGTGATGATTATTTCGCTCGTGACAGCGATCGAGTTGACGCGTATGATCAATAAAAAGTCCGAAAATTTGGATTCCGGCGACCTGTCGACATTCCTGTCGATCAGTAAAAAGACCTTCACGCTGGAAGAACTGGTCAATCTCGGGATCGCCGCCCTCCTCCATGACGTGGAGTTCCGTAAGCAGGTGCCCGATCTGAAGGCCGACTCCGTGTTTTCGATGCAGCAGCAGTCGATTATCGATCTGCATACCAGTAACGGCTATCATATCGCGAAAATGCTGAACATCGATTTCGAGGTACAGCGCGCGGTATTCCAGCACCACGAGCGTTACGACGGGAGCGGATATCCCAGCGGGCTGCATCCTCGTTTCTTCACGAAATACACCCCCATCCTGATTTTTGCGGAGTATTATACGGAAAGTGTCACGAAAAACCCGTTTTTCGATAGAGTATTATCCCCCCGCGATACGGTCGTGCGTCTTTTATCCGCCGAGCGGGCGAAGTTCGACGGCGATATCACTTATGCCTTCCTGAAGGCCGCATCGTTGTTCCCTGTCGGGGGATGGGTTCTCTTATCGGATAACCGGATCGGACTGGTACGCGCTGTCAACTCCGAGAAGCTGGATAAGCCGACAGTCGGCGTCTATTTTGACCAAGCTTATAATAAAATCACCCCCGAGGAAGTAAACCTCATGAAAAGCGCGATTGAAATCGTAAAACCTTTATCATGGGATATCGTCCGAAGTGCGGTCAAAGGCCCAATCGACTTTATCTATCATTGAACGCTTCATTAACCATTGATAAATATCATTTATATTACTTTATATAGCGCATATATTCTAATATATAAAAATAAGAAAAAATCCTTGCGAAAAAGATTCTTCAATGCTAAAATAATATTGTCGGGCGGTGTAGGATAAAAGCATGGATAATTTTTCACTTCTTATGGTTCCCCTCAATGATTTACGTGAGGGCATGGTTCTTAATCAGGATTTAACCGCGGATATCGGTTTGCGGCAGGGCCGTGTATTGACCGCGTCCGATATCGGAAAAATCCGTGAGTTGAAACCCAACGATAAACTATCCGTCGTATTATCTAATTCGTTACGGTCGCAATTAAATATTCCCAATCCCGACAGACAGGCGCGGGACGTTGGCGATAAGCAGAGCAGGGAGTCGTTAAAATCATTACAGATCGCCGGTTTTCGTGAGGCGCTCGGCGAAAACGAAATCCGTTCGTCATTACACGATCAAAATCTCGACGGTACGCTCAAGGGGATTGTCGAGAAGAAGAAAGCGGTGATCCGCGGGGACGACTACCAGAACCGGGTGGAAAACTACCGGAACGAGCATCTCGAAAAATATAAAAATTCCATCAAATCGATTCAGACGTCCACCCGCAAGGATACCCTGAGTATTATCGACCATTATGCGCAAACGCATGCCGATATGGAATCGCTGAACGATGTCGACGCGCTTGAAACCGGCGAACTGGTCAATCGCAGCGATACCTATGAGCAGAACGCCCAGTTTTTTATGGACTCTATCCTGACGAAAAAGACCGTGTTTACCTCGTTTGTAGAAAATATTGTGGTCGATTTCCTGGCGGATATGGGGTATGAGCTCCCGCGCGGTATGCTCGCGTTTCTTTCCCGTAATGAATCGAAGGTGTCGTATATCGCTTCGCATTCCCTGCAGGTGATGATTGTCTCGCTGGTCGCCGCTATCGAGCTGACCCGTATCATCAACCAAAAATCCCAAACCCTCGACTCGGAGGATTTAGGCACTCTCCTTTCGATCAGCAAGAAATCGTTTACCCTCGAGGAACTGGTCAATCTGGGGATTGCCGCGTTACTCCACGATATCGAATTCCGTAAGCAAGTACCTGACCTGAAAGAAAACTCGGTTTTTACCATACAGCATCAGTCGCTCATCGACCTTCACCCGAGCAACGGTTACCATTTGGCGAAAACCCTGAATATCGATTTTGAGGTTCAGCGCGCGGTGTTCCAACACCACGAGCGTTACGACGGCAGCGGGTATCCGAGCGGGCTTCATCCGCGCTTTTTCACCAAGTATACCCCTGTATTGATGTTCGCCGAATACTATACCGAGATGATTACCCGCAATCCGTTTGTCAATACAATACTCACCCCTCGCGATACAGTGGTGAAACTGCTGTCGAGCGAACGGGCAAAATTCGACGGCGACGTGATTTATGCGTTCCTCAAGGCGGCGTCGTTATATCCGGTGGGGAGTTGGGTTATTCTATCCGATTCCCGTATCGGACTGGTACGCGGGGTTAATTCCGAGAAGCTCGACCGTCCGACAATCGGGGTATATTTCGATAGAAACTTCTCCCGCACGGAAACGGAGGAAGTCAATCTGATGAAAAGCCCGCTGCAAATCGTGAAACCTCTCTCATGGGATATTGTGCGCAGCGCGGTCAAAGAACCCCTCGATTT
>MIBD01000185.1:0-1778 GCA_001829395.1 Spirochaetes bacterium GWF1_49_6
TATATCATTATTAATGTTAAAAATGTTAATAGTTTTTAGAACCGCCCATATTCTATTACACAAAAAAATACTTCAGGTAATCTATTGATTTTTATTATTATTATGTTAAAGTATATAAAATATATTTGAATATATCTTGGAGGGAGTATGAAAGTATTTGCGCTCTGTTTATTATTGTTTGTGGTAACGTTAAGCGGGTGCGACTTGTTGAATCCTCCCGCCGATAATACGCCTGACGATAGCCAGCGGCCCGTGCTGACCCTTTTATCCCCATCGGGGGATATATATTTCAACGGGGCTGACTTCCTGATTACTGGAATTGCCTCCGACGATATCGCGGTGGCATCGGTAAAAATCTCCGTGAACGGTTTGGCGTTCTCCAATGCAGGGGGTACGGAGGTATGGGGTAAAACTGTCAACCTGAAACAAGGTGTGTACGAGCAGAACACTGTAAAGATATTCGCGGTAGATACCTCCGGTAAATGTTCCGTGACTAATTCAGTAAAAGTTTATGTCAAAAATAAAATACTCGCTCCCGACGGCACGGCAAGCGATTATTTCGGAACGGTCGGGATTTCCGGTGATGGAAAATGCTTTGCGGTGGGTGCAGCCTATGATGACGATAATGGCGCAGGAAGCGGTTCTCTTTATGTGATTGATTGGAACGGCGCGGGATGGGATTCGCGGAAAATCACAGCATCCGACGGATATGCCGGGCAGTCATTCGGGTGGAGTGTCGATATTTCCGGCGACGGTAGTACGGTGGTCTCATCCTCTATATATGACAACACCAAGGGCTTGAATGCGGGCGCGGTGTATGTCTATACGTGGAATGGAAGTACGTGGGCGGAGAAAAAACTGACCGCATCGGACGGACACGCCGACGACCGTATGGGATACCAGACGGCAGTCTCGAAATACGGGAATAAAGTGATTGCGGGGGCGGTGAACGATGCGGATTTGGGAACGCATTCCGGATCTGCTTATTTCTATATGAAAACCAATAACGGCGTCTGGATTGAAAAGAAATTGACGGCATCGGACGCTTCCAATGGGGACGGTTTTGGGAATTCGGTAGCCATATCGGACAACGGTACGACAGTGGTAATCGGCGCCTCGGGTGAAAGTGCTTATAATGGCGCGGTATATGTCTATACCGGAAACGGCACAACCTTCTCGGAGACAAAACTGGTCGCCGGTGACGGGATTACAGGGGGTTCATTAGGAACACGGGTCGCGGTATCGGGTGATGGAAAAACGATTGCGGCCGGCGCTCCGAATTGCGGCGGTTACGGGGCGGTCTATATATTCCGGTTTAATGGGTTTGCATGGGATGAGTCGAAAATTTCCGCAACTCCGTTGGATACCCAGAAATTTGGGAACTGGGTGGATATTTCAGGGGATGGTAACACGGTAATCGCCGGTGATCCGTGGTATTACTATAATTTTATCACCCAATGCGGGGCGGCATTCCGTTTCGATTGGAACGGCTCATCATGGGTGCAGAAAACGTATTATCATCCGAATCCCGCCGCTTATGATTATTTCGGCTCGATAGTCAGTCTATCCGGTGATGGAAACACGTTCGCGGCCGGTTTGTCCGGCGATGACGATAAAGGAGATAGCGCAGGGGCGGTTTGGGTATATTCCTTGAAATAAGGGCGGTTCTAAAAACTATTAACATTTTTAACATTAATAATTATATATCTTTAAAATACGCACAATGGTCACTTCCTTGCCACCGAGAATCGGTGGTTATTAGAAGTGCCCATAAGTAA
>MIBD01000185.1:1852-2294 GCA_001829395.1 Spirochaetes bacterium GWF1_49_6
ATATCTTACAGCGGCATTATTGTCTAACGAATCTTGCGTATAAGATACCGTTGAATTACAATATCGGATAAAAATTATACGCGGTGAAATATGGAATTCGACGATATCCTTTCAGAGATAGAGAGTTTAAAGCGCCCGGCCGATAGGCCGGAGTTTATCAAATCGATCAAGGATTTCGATACGGAGGCTCTCGATTACCTGAAGAATATCGCCTGCGAGAAATGGGAGCCGGGTAAGGGCGCGCGGGTATCGTCTATGCTCACCCGGCTGAGGGATAAAGTCCTCCTGCGGGTCATGGAATTCGTCGGGCCTATCCCCGATTGTATCGATATAGTCGCGGTCGGAGGATACGGCAGGGGCGAGATGTCGCCGTTCTCGGACATAGATATTCTCATCCTGCACCGTGAGGATAATCTGCCCGCCGACTTTATCAACCAGTTTC
>MIBD01000185.1:2321-2427 GCA_001829395.1 Spirochaetes bacterium GWF1_49_6
AACTCGGGAACAGCGTCCGCACGATCAAGAACGTGGTGTCCCATAGCCGTGAGGATATTACGCTTCTCACGTCGCTTTTCGAATCGCGCCTCCTCGCGGGAGACGG
>MIBD01000185.1:2531-4398 GCA_001829395.1 Spirochaetes bacterium GWF1_49_6
AGGTCGGCAACTCGGTGCTCCTGAAGGAACCCAACCTCAAGGAGAACGCGGGCGGCTTGCGGAGCGTGCATTACGCCGAATGGATCAACTTCGCGGTGCATTCCGTTCCCGGCAGAGAAGGCCTCAGGAAACACCTCGATCCCGCCGACTTCGATCAGCTCGGCCAATCCTACGATTTCCTCCTGCATATCCGCAATATGCTCCACTTTATCAATAACCGCAAAGAAGATAACCTGATTATCGATTACCATATTCCTATCGCGAACAATCTGGGCTACACCGGCGAGGAACTGGACAAGGTCACCGCGTTCATGCGGGATTACTATGACCGTTCGATGAGGCTGTTCCTCCTGTCATGGAGCGTCATCGACTCCCTGTACGCGGAGTTTTATAAGAAGAAGAAAAAAGCCATCGACGGAAAATATTATCTCATCCAGCGCGAACTTTTTATCGATAGCGGGGTAGAACCGTCGCCCGAGGAGGCGTTCGAGGCGGTGTTCCTCTGCGCGTCGAAAAAATATCGTCCGTCCTATAACCTGATATCGTTCATCCGTAACGCCGGGAATTTTATCACCCCGGAGCATAGACAGTCGAAAATTCTATTCTACCGTTTCGTCGATATACTGGGGTTGGAAAATTCGTCCGAGGGCCTGAACCTGATGAAAACCTCCGATTTCCTTTATAAGTACATCCCGCAGTTCGAGAAAATCCGGCATTATATTATCTATAACCCGTTCCATAAGTACACAGTGGACGAGCACTCGATCGAGGCGATCCGCATGCTCGAGGGGCTTTGCAATCCCAAGTTCAGCGATTACGATAAGGGCAAGGTACGGGAGTTGGTCGCGCTCGCGTCGATCAAGCGCGAAAGTTTATGGATACTGAAAATCGCGCTGCTCCTGCACGATATCGGGAAAGCCTATCCGGGAGACCACGGCAAGAACGGGGTAGAGGTCGCGGATATCGTGTTCCGCGAGATGCCCCTCGCGCACCGTTACCAGGAAATCGTATCGTTCCTCATAGAGAATCACCTCGTGCTGTCGAACGTATCCCGGCGGTCGGATGTCTATAACCTGAAGACCATCCTCGATTTTTCGCAGCGTTTCAACCTGTCGAAATACCCCGAGGAGTATCTCGAATACCTTTACCTGCTGACCTACGCGGATATTGTCGCGACCAATCCCACGAATTATACCGGGTACTTCGCGACCCTCCTGTATCATATTTTCGATAAGAGCCGGATGGTGCTTACTGGCGAGATGAACGAGGAACAGTGGGATATTATGATACGCGCGAAACGGGTGAATATCGCGAAGGAATTCCCCGACGGGCGTACCGATAAAATACTCGCGACGCTCGGCGAGGAGTATATGAACCGTCATACCGAGGAAGAGATTGCCGAGGATATGCGGACAGTCCTGTCCCTCGGTGACGGCGAGACGCGGGTATCGGTTCGCAGGTATAATGAGCACCTGCTGGTAAAAATATTTTCCCCCGACGAACTCGGCCTGTTCGGCCGTCTCGCTGGTATCTTACTCCTCAACGGCGCGAATATTGTGAAGGCGAATATCTACACCTATGAAAAGATCGCCATGGACTTTTTCTATGTCACCGAGATATTCGGGGCGAACCTCTCCCTCGAGGAAATGCGGCACGAGCTTGACCACTGGATCGATCGGCTGAACGCGAGTATCGCGGACTACCTGCCCGACCCGGAGAAGCTGAACAATCGCATCGTCGGGCTGAAGGGGAAGATCAAAGGTGTCCCGGCGGTATTCAAGAGGAAGGCGGAGGTGACGATTTCCGGGAAGCGGAAGGGGCATTACCTGATCACCGTATCCGGGAGCGACCGTCCCGCCCTGCTGTA
>MIBD01000185.1:4415-5909 GCA_001829395.1 Spirochaetes bacterium GWF1_49_6
TCTCGACCAACCGGATCAATATCACCAACGCGTTGGTCGATACGATCGGGTGGCATATCCGCGACGAGTTCACTGTCGTCTCGGAGGGGTTGACCGACGAGGAAGTTACCGCGCGGCATGAAACACGTATGAAAGAGATAGTCGAAACAAATCTCGGCGAAATATAAAGGAGACCTAGTTGAAATATATACTGACGGCGGCTGCGGTTATATTGTGTTACGGTATCATCGCGGCGCAGGAAATCACCCCGGTCACCAAGAAAATCTATAACGATAGCGGGAAACTCATCAAGATCGACCGCGAATACCTGATGACAACCAATGAGTTCTTCGCGCCGTATGTCTCGACGAATTTTAATATCAGCTTCTATCTCGCGACCGATATCGATACCAACCTTGTCAAAATCGCGGATAAGATCGAGATGCTGTCGAACCTTTACGCGGTACTGGGAGAGGACGGTATCCCGCGTCCCACCAACCATATCAGTATCTATGTGTTTTCCAAGATTACCAACTACGCCGAGGTTATCGAGCAGATATTCGGGAAGGATGTCACGAAAAAAATCTGGGGACGTCCGCTGACGTTTCTCCCGGTGAACGGGCTGAGTCTGCTGGTGCCGCCGGGGTTCTTCCGTCTCCCGGAGGACTTCGCGTATCTGTTCCCCCACGAGTTCGCGCATCACTTCATCCAGGATGTCGACAATATCCCGCTGAATAACACGATGTACTGGCTGGTGGAGGGGCATGCCGACGAGACCCAGTTCCGGGTGCTGGATAAGCTCTATCCAGATAAGTACGCCTATACCGATAACTGGAATATCGCGCTCCGCCAGGTGCTGAAGGTCTATAATATCCTGAAGACCTTCCCGTCCGAAGAGACCTTCCTCTATTTCGGGAAAACGGACTACTATACCTATATGACTCATTATATCTATAACCTCGCGTTCCTCGCGGTGGATTATGTCGGGAAACGGTTCGGCCCGGAGAAGAAGATGAACCTGATACAGGGAATGAAGCTCTACCAGCCGGATGACAACTTCATGACCAATCTGGGTATTACTTATTCGAAATTCTATAAGGACTTCCAGAACTACCTGCTCGGGTTTAACCGGGGCGTTCAGGCGGCGGAACTCCCGTCCGCGATGCTGTCTCTCGAGATCATGGACCAGAAGAAGAACGGCGAACTGTCGGTGAAGGGATTAAAAATGGGTATCGATAAGGATAAGCTCTTCTTCGATTTCAACTTCAACGGCGAGTTATGGAGCGTATCGCCCAACCGGAACATGCGTTTCGAGATACAGATCACATCGGGCGATCAGGTGCATCATTTTAAGTTCGACAATAATTACGGGGTGACCGTCTCGATTACCCTCACGAACAAGGATAAAAATCTCGGCACCTATTATAATTCGCTGATAGCCAGCGACTATATAGTCGATAAAACCCGGATATACGGGTGGATTGATAATGTGTTCGGGTATAACGGGAAGAAGGT
>MIBD01000186.1:0-3064 GCA_001829395.1 Spirochaetes bacterium GWF1_49_6
AGTTTCATCTCCTATATTATGATGCTCTACCAGTCGGGACTGGTCGCCCTCGGGCGGATGCAGAATCCGCTGGGATCGGAAGTACCGATGGAACTGGACGAAGCCCGCAGCGTTATCGACCTGCTGGAACTGCTCCATGAGAAGACGAAGGGCAATCTGGCCGACGAAGAGACTCGCACGCTGGATATGGCACTGGAGACCCTGCGCAGCGGGTATATCGAAGAACTCAGCCGCGCGGCGTCGGAGAATAAAGATAAGCCTGACAGTGAAATAACCGAGGGGGACGAGTTTGAAGTCCATTGAAACCACCTACCGCGGCGTACGCGACGAAATAAAAAAAATCATTATCGGACAGGACGGAGTAATCGAACTCCTCTTTATATCGGTTCTGTGCGGGGGACATTCGATTATCGAGGGCGTACCCGGACTGGCAAAGACCCTGATTATCAACAGTCTCGCGCGCACCCTCGACCTGACGTTCAACCGTATCCAATTCACCCCCGACATGGTGCCGTCGGATATCACCGGAACCGAAGTGCTGACGGCGGGTGTTAAGGAAGGCAAGTCGTTCCGTTTCATCAAAGGCCCCGTATTCTCGAATATCGTGCTCGCCGACGAGATCAACCGCACGCCCCCGAAGACCCAGTCCGCGCTCCTGCAGGCGATGCAGGAACGGCAGGTGACCGTTCTCGGCGAGACCTACGAACTCCCCGACCCGTTCTTCGTGATGGCTACCCAGAACCCTATCGAATACGAGGGGACATACCCCCTGCCGGAAGCCCAGCTCGACCGTTTTCTTTTATTTATTTATATCGATTATCCGAAGCGGGATGAGGAATTTCAGATTATCGGCGCGGATTCCGGGAAACTTTCGGAACTGCGGGCGGTGATAGACGCGAAGGAACTCAAGAAGCTGACCGGGGAGACCCGTAATATCCCGGTGTCGGATAAGGTGAAGGATTACGCGGTGGAACTGGTGCGGGGGACGCGCCCGTCGGAAAGCAAGCTCGGTTTCGTGAAGAATTATATCGAATGGGGCGCCGGGCCGCGCGCCACCCAGATGCTCGTACGCGCCGCGCAGGCGCGCGCCGCTATGGATTCTAAAAAAATGGTCGATAAAGAAGATATAGACTCCGTGCTGATCCCCGTGCTCAAGCACAGGATTATCCCGAATTATAACGCGGTATCCGAACGCATCGATGTTTCGGACCTCATCGGGGAAATACGGAAAAAAGTCGAGGCGGTATTATGAACCGTGTCTACCGTTACGTTCTCTGCCTGATCGCGCTTTTCAGTGTCTACGGCTTCTCCAAATCGGTCTGGACGACTGTGCCGATCTACCATATCAATATCAAACCGGGCGACATCATCCGCATCAAGTTTACCGAAAAAACCGTGCTGAAATACAAAATAGAAAAGATACAGAACAATAATGCCGCCGAGAAGGGATTGACCGGCAAGGGCGAGATGTTTTCGTTCTTCCCGGATATCGAACTCAAGTCCGACGATACGGTCAAGTCCAAGAACCAGCTTAATATCGATAACCAGAATAAATTTACGGTCTCCGCGAAGGTGGAGAGCGTGACCGACGGGATAGTGACGCTCTCGGCGTCGACGAAGAATGTGATTAACGGGCAGATATTCGGGGTCGAACTGAGCGGGGAATGCGCGGTCAAGTTTATAGCCCCCGACTATTCGGTGTTCTCCTACGACGTGCATCACCTCGATTTCGCGGTGAAGAATTTCGCCGAGACGGAATCGGAGTATTTCTCTCCGTCGGATCTGATATTCACGACGAATTTCGCCGAGATTATGACGAACCGTACCTATACGACGAATATCGCGCCTATGATCGGCACGACTGTACTGACGAACGGGAAAACGCTGACGTTCACGAATATTGTGACCAACCTGATTACGAATTTCACGTTCTCGACGAACATGTCGTCGATCAGACTCAAGCTGGAAGGGTTTACGGACGCGAAGCAGAAGGAAATTATCATTAAATATATAGGTTTTATTATGAATTCCTTATTCAAATAAGGGCGCTATTAAAAACCGCCGGTTTCCGGTTTGTTGACGAAGTGTTTTTGTCATTGCGAGGCTTGAGCCGAAGCAATCTATTTTAATACCATATAAGGAATAAAACAGACTGCTTCACTCCGCGCATCGAAAAAGTATTGCAGCGCGGGGTATCGCCTGCCTTCTGCAAGGCAGACAGGCAGTGACAAGAAAACAGCTTTTTCCATGTTTGTCAACACACCGTTTCCGGCGGCGGGGGATGCGCCCATTGGACGTGTTAAAACTATTTTCTTTATGGATGTACAATCATTATGAGAGAATATAAAAATCGTCCAAATCTTACCGGAATGATAGAAACCTGCTCAAATCATTTAATAATATGGAGAGATTAGCGTATGCTGATGGAGGAAGTTCAAAGTCCTCAGGATTTAAAAAAATTATCGCTCGAGCAGTTAACTGTCCTTTGCGGGGAAATCCGCGAATTTCTAATCGATAGCGTCCAGCGTACCGGCGGGCATCTTTCCCCGAATCTCGGTGTGGTCGAGATAACGGTCGCGCTCCATTATGTATTCGACACCCCCGGCGACGATATTATCTGGGACGTCGGACACCAGTGTTATGTGCATAAGATACTCACCGGCCGTGCCGGGAGTTTCGATAAATTGCGGAGTTTCGGCGGATTATCGGGATACCCGAACCCCAAGGAAAGCCCCTACGATACGGTGCATGCCGGGCATAGTTCGACCTCCCTCTCGATAGCGTCGGGGATAGCCCGCGCGAAACAGCTCAACGGCGAGAAGTCGCATACCATCGCGGTAATCGGCGACGGCTCGTTCACAGGCGGCCTCGTATTCGAGGCGCTGAACACCATCTCGCACCAGAATCTCCCGGTCATCACACTCCTCAACGATAACGGTATGACGATCTCGGAAAGCGTGGGGGGCATCACCCGCTACTTCAACAAGCTCCGCACATCGGAGAGCTATGTCCGCTTCAAGCGGAAGGTGGAGTTCGGTGTGGCGAAGATGCCGGGTATCGGCGG
>MIBD01000186.1:3109-4095 GCA_001829395.1 Spirochaetes bacterium GWF1_49_6
TATATTCGTCCCGGAAAACCTTTTCCGCGATATGGGGATGCTCTATTACGGGCCGTTCGACGGACACAACCTCAAGGAACTCATCGGAGTATTTACCTCGATCAAGCATACGGTCGACCGCCCTGTCATCCTGCATGTCAAGACGCAGAAGGGGCGCGGTTTCGAGCCGTCGGAGAACGACCCCGGCAAGTTCCACGGAATAGCCGGGATATCGGTTAACGGCGACGGCAGTATCCCGTTACCGGAGAAAGGCAAGAGCTTTTCTGCGGTATTCGGCGAGACGGTACTCGAACTCGCGGATAAAGACCCGTCGATACATGTCATCACCGCCGCGATGACCACCGGGACGGGGTTGTCCGAATTCGCGAAGAAGTACCCCGGACGGCATACCGATGTGGGTATCGCGGAACAGCATGCGGTGGATTACGCGATGGGGATGTCGCTGAAGGGGCTCAAGCCGGTAGTCGCGATCTATTCGACGTTCCTCCAGCGCGGGTACGACCAGTTGGTGCACGATATCGGTATCGGGCGGAGTAAGGTGCTGTTCTGTATCGACAGGGCGGGGCTGGTACCGGGTGACGGCGAGACCCATCAGGGGATATTCGATATCGCATACCTGCGGATGATACCGAATTTCAGGGTGATGCTTCCCGCGACCGGGAAGGAACTGCGGATGATGATCGAGTACGCGCTGGACGTGTGGGACGGCCCGTTCACTATCCGTTACCCCAAGGATGCGGCGAACGAAATCGCGGGATACCGCCCTGAGGATTTCCCGATCATCGAGGGCGAACCTGTGACGGTGCATGAGGGAAAGGACGTCCTTGTGATCTCCACGGGGACGATGCTCCGGGATACGCTGAAAGCGGTAAAAATATTGGAAAAGGATGATAATATATCGGCGGAAATTGTAAATTTACGCTTTGCAAAGCCGATAAATAAAAATAAGGTGCGGGATTTCGCGGCGGGGAAACGACCTATACTCA
>MIBD01000186.1:4110-4773 GCA_001829395.1 Spirochaetes bacterium GWF1_49_6
GTTTCCGAGCATCTCGCTTACGAGATACGGGAACAGAACCCGAAGAAGGAAGTCAGGATTTTAGCTATCCCCGACGAGTTTCCCGCGATTGGAACCAGAGAAAAATTATTACAGCATTATGGATTGACATACGGAAAAATTGCTGATACAATTAGAAGTTTACTAAAGAAAGTTTTTTGAGGTCCGAGGGAGAGGTGTGTGAGACAACCAAACACCGGTAAAGACAGCAAGCGCCTGAACTACAAGCGGCAATTCGTGAAACGCGACCGCGCGGTAAAAATCCTCAAGGAATTGAGCGAATTCCTGAAGATTTTAGACATGCGCGAAAGTAATATTCTGCACACGATGATCGTCCGTTTCGCGATCGAATCGGTCGAAGCCTCGCTCGGCTCGCTGCTGGTCTACGATAACGAACGCAACGTCCTGCGCTATCAGGACACCTACCGTTATGAAAACAACAAAATTATCCTCGAGAATTACGGCGAACTCCTCCATGATATATTTATACGTCCCGGCGAAGGCATAGTCGGCGAATCCTATATCAAGGCGATATCTATTCTGGTGGACGATATGTCCCAGAAGGACTATGAAAAACCCCTCATCAGCGATATCGTCAAGGTGGAAATCAAGTCGGTTATCGCGATGCCGCTGCAGGTGGACAAC
>MIBD01000186.1:4784-7024 GCA_001829395.1 Spirochaetes bacterium GWF1_49_6
GGTGCTGGAAATCGCGAATACGTCGGATAAGGAACCGTTCACGATGGACGATGTGGAGATCATCACGATTATCGCGAACTTCGCGTCGACCATCCTCGATAACGCCCGCTTATTCAGCTGGGCTATCCATGACAGCCTCACGAACCTCTATAACAACCATTACTTCTATAAAGAACTTTCCGACGAGGTCGAACGCAGCAAGCGTTACGGGCGTGTGTTCTCGCTGGTCTTTTTTGACGTGGACGACTTCAAGCATATCAACGACGGATACGGGCATAGCGCGGGCGATAAGGCGCTCCAGCTTCTCGCGGAGTGTATCAACAAGACTATCCGCAAAGAAGTGGATATCGCGGCCCGTTACGGCGGAGACGAATTCGTGATCGTGCTTCCGAATACCGCCGCCCCCGAGGCGTTCAAGGTATCCGCGCGTCTCGCGACGCTGGTGAAGAACAGTTCCGTGGTGTCCAGCGACGGGCGTGAGCTGAAGATTTCCCTATCGATGGGAATCGCCGAATTCCCGAAGGACGGCGAGGAAACGTACATTCTGTTCAATAACGCGGACGAGTCTTTATACGCGTCGAAAGGCGCCGGTAAGGACGCGATCTGTATCTACGGCGAGAAGCCGAAGAAGCCCGACGGTACCCGCGCGGTGCCGAAAACCCCCGCCAAGACGAGATAATCGTATTCCTTCGACAGCATCAATACTCTCCCCAAATTTATTAAAGCGCTCAGCGTCCTCTTCTACTTGTAATGTTTAATAGGAAAACGTTCTCCTAAAAAACAATAATGAACCAAAATGCGGTTTATTCATAATAGAGCTTGCAAAACTGAACAACTACTATATAATATATAGAAATACTTCTTGGGAGATTATTATGGCTATTTCACGGGATGAAGTGATTAAGATTCTGGAAGAAAGTTCACTTTGTACGGTGGTGACAATCGCGAAACACAGATTAGCCTCGCGTACCATGACGTTTGCCTATTCAAATGGTGTGATATTTTTACTTACCGCGAATTCCACGAACAAACTCAACGATTTTAAATATTCACCGAAAGGCCTATTGCATATCTGTAATGTGTCCCTTGAGGATGTCAATTCCTATGATATTTCAATACCCGGTTTTTTTGAATTGATTCAAGAGGGCGCGGGGTTATTTAAGGAGGGTTATGAGGCTTTAGTAAAAAAGAACCCGCAGGTAATGGGAATCTACCAGTCCGATATGAAGAACGATTATTCCTTAATCAAGTTTAGTTTTAAGGAAATTCAATCTTGGACGCTTTTACAGGCTGTCAGCGGAGAGCAAAAAACTATTATTATGAATAACTAAGGAGATGATATGGGAAAGGATTTCGATAAAGATGGGCTGGAACAAATATATTTTTCCTTGAAGAAGCTCAAAGAGAAATATAATATTCACCCGAATGTATCAAAACATCTGGATTTTTTAGCGCATGTAATTACCGTATATAAATCCGATCCGGCTAAAATAAACTATCCTGATATACTGAAAAACAGTAATGAAATTATCACCGATCTAAAGGTTATCCCAAAAGAGGAAGTGACCGGGTTAGTAGAATTAATCAAAAAGGAATGCAGACTCTGTATGTTCCACGCGGACGATTGCTTCATGAACATCCTGTTTTTAATATTTAAGTCGATCGAGAGCGGGAAATTGTTTGAACCGAATAGGCTGCGGCCGACGTTACGGTATAAGTAGGACTAACGATTACTGTTTTATGGCATGGGCGCTCCTTCGGAAACCTCGATACGTCACTCGCCTGCCCGGAAACCTCGTTACACCCCGCGAGGACGCGTGGCACTCGGCGACTGCGGGAAATAGGACATCGAGCCTGATGACGCGCAGCGGGAGTTAGCACCGAATACGTTTTATGGAGATGCGCCGGTGTTATAGTTTGTCTTTTGTCTATCCTTCAACACGGGCTATATAATTATTCATTCAAACCATCTAGAAATCGGGATTAGACTACGCGCCATACTTGCGCTCTTTTCCGTTTTATACTACAATATTTCAAACGACAGGAGAAGGGGAAATGCCTGTAATCAGAAAAAACCTTATCACTAACGACTGGGTGATCTTTTCGCCCGGGCGGTCTAAACGTCCAACGGATTTCCACAAGACGGAAAAGGACAATCTCGACGCGCTCCGGGAACGCCCCGCGTACCGTGATAATTGCCCGTTCTGCCGGGGTAACGAGAAACCCGATGACAGCGAGAT
>MIBD01000187.1:0-865 GCA_001829395.1 Spirochaetes bacterium GWF1_49_6
CCCAGTACGCCGCGGAACTGAAAAAAATGTTCCCGTCCCTGAATATCGTGGACTGGAAAAAAGCCGCCGAGCATACGATACTTGTTTCGCAGATGAAGGGTAAGTTTTCGGGAATTATCGTCCTCTTCGTGATTATTATCGCGCTGGTCGGCATCATCAATACGATGCTGATGTCGGTATACGAGAAACAGCGCGAGATCGGTACGCTCAAAGCGCTCGGGATGACCGATAAACAGGTGCACCGGTTGTTCATTATAGAGGGCGGCCTGATCGGCGTCATGGGCGGGATACTCGGACTTATCCTCGCGTTTCTCATCAACTGGTATATGGTTGCTGTCGGGTTCGATCTCAATCAGATGATGGGCGACAGGGATTTAGGTATCGCGATATCCGGCGTGTTCCGTTCCGAGTGGAAGATAGCGTCGTTTGTCAAAGGGTTCTTTATCGGCTTACTGGCGAGCTTATTTGCCAGCTATTATCCGGCGAAGAAAACAACCCGGATGCAGCCGATGGAATGTCTGCGGGTAAAGTAGGAGGAGGCAAAAATGTTTGTAAAATACGCTTTCAGGAATGTTTTACGGAATAAGAAACGTTCCTTTCTGACTATATTGGCGATTTTCTTCGCGGCATTCATCGTGATGATGTCGCAGGGAATGATTTCCGGGATGCTGGATTACTTCGTCAAGAACTTCGTCAACTTCCAGACCGGTAACGTGCGTATCACCACCGAGGAGTTTGTCAAACGCGAACGGTTTATGCCGGTGGACAGCCTTGTCTACGGATCAGACGAACTGATCGGGAAAATCTCCGCGATAGAGGGAGTGGATCATGTGAACGAGCGCATCCGTTTCGGACTACTCCTGAG
>MIBD01000187.1:1032-1122 GCA_001829395.1 Spirochaetes bacterium GWF1_49_6
TGGCGACCAAGACCTCCGAGGGCGGGTTGAACGCTATCAAGCTGCCGGTCAAGGGTATCTTTAAAACCACTATCGATATGTTCGACGCCA
>MIBD01000187.1:1138-1332 GCA_001829395.1 Spirochaetes bacterium GWF1_49_6
TTCGGTGGACGCGAAACGTCTGCTGAAGGTTTTCGGCGCGACCACGGAGATATATGTCTTCACCAAGAAGACGGATATGACCGAAAAAGTGCAGGCGGAGATAAAAAAGATACTTCCTCCCGGAGTGGCGGCTTTAAATTATAAAGAATCCATCGGCCCGCTCTATTCCCTCTTAGAACAGATGCGTATCATAT
>MIBD01000187.1:1377-3081 GCA_001829395.1 Spirochaetes bacterium GWF1_49_6
TTATCAATACGATGATGATGGCTATTTTCGAACGGATGCAGGAAATCGGCACATTGAAGGCGATGGGAATGACACAGCGCGACCTTTTCAATAATTTTACGCTGGAAGGTACGTATATGGGCTTGATCGGCGGTATACTCGGTACGATTGTCGGGTTTATCGCCATCAGCATTATCGGCACGGTAGGACTCGATATGGGTGATGTTTACAAGGGGATGGAGTTTCCGATCGAGAGCGTGCTGAGGGTTGAGGCGAAGTGGACGGATTTTATGGTGTCGCTGATGGTCTCGATATTTATTCCGCCTCTCGCGGCGATGATACCCGCGCGTTTTGCGGGGAGACTTACTCCCGCCGAGGCGTTACGAAAATAACCCCCAATGGGCGTGTTGACAAACTGTTTTTGTCTTTGCGAGGTTTAAGCCTAAGCAATCTATTTTAATACCATCTAAGGAATAAAACAGACTGCTTCACCCCGCGCATCGGAAAAATATTGCAGCGCGGGGTATCGCAGTGACAGAAAATGATTGAAATTCCTTATTCGTCAACAAGCACTAATATATTCCTTTTAACGGCATGTCTGCGAAGGCATGCCGTTTTTATCAGGTTGTGTTTAGATAACGGATAATACAAAATCCCTGACTTTTATCGCAGTCTGGTACGCTTCGTCGGCTTCCTCCGCGGACGGTATGAAATAATCGTCAGGATATCGTGCTTCGACGGCGTATTCAGTCAGCGCGGCGGCGTCTTTTAATGATGAAAAATCCGAATGGAGTGTTTCGCATTCGTTTAATAACAGACGAATATTGTGGGTTTTCGGAGGTGTGATTTCCCGGCTGACCAGAAAAAGTTTCAGGTATTTTTCCACCGCCTGCTGGGCGTGAAAACAGACTGATTCTGTAATCCCGCTTTCGTTTTTGAGAAGGGTTTCGATTGTTCTAATATCCACATCCGCTTTGTATTTCCACCGCTCGATGATAGAATCTAAGTCTTTTGCCATAACAGCATTCCTTCACGGGCGATAATTTTTGACAACGTGGGCAGGGATTTTTCTTCTTCAAAGTCGGATAAAGTTTTAATAATAAATTCGACCGGAAATCCCCTCGCGCCGATGTCGTTCCAGAGATTACCGAGGAGCATCATTTTCTTTTTTCTATCCATTTGTCCATCGGAGAGAATGGCGATATCTATATCGCTGTTTTCTTTGGCGTCTCCGCGCGCATAGCTTCCGAACAGATAAATCTTTCTGGCCTCGGGCATCCTTTCATATATCATCCGGGCGATTGTACTAAAATCTTTCTGATTATACATATTTTCTCCTGTCTCAGCATTTTAAGGAGAATATATAAAATGTCAAAAATACTTTTATATTATTTCTCCCCTCACGCCTATCCCCGATCCGCCGGTGAATTTCACGGTTACGATCTTACCGATCATGTCCGTATTGCCCTTCACGAATACCTGAATATTATTATGCGTTCTGCCGGACAGGATATGCGGGTTTTTCTTGCTGACCGAATCTAAAAGCGCGGTATGGACTTCCCCGGTATGGGTTTCCAGCAGCTCGCGGCCGAGGGCCTTCTGGCGCGGGATGAGGCGGGCGAGACGTGCGAGTTTGACCTTCTCAGGCACCTGGTCCGGGAGTTTCTCGGCCGCGGTGCCCGGGCGCGTGCTGTAACGGTACATGTACGCGTCATGGAATCGTAC
>MIBD01000187.1:3097-5614 GCA_001829395.1 Spirochaetes bacterium GWF1_49_6
CGGGGAAACCCACCAGTATATCGGTGGATAGCACGATGCCGGGGATTTCCTTCGCCCACCCGATCTTTTCCCTGTACGCGGCGGCGGTGTATTTCCGGTTCATCGCCGCGAGGACGCGGTCGCTTCCCGACTGGAACGGGAGGTGCAGGAACGGCATAATATTCGGGTTTTCCGCCATCACCCGCGCGAGCTCCCGTGAAAAATCCTTGGGGTGCGACGTCAGAAATGTGATACGCGGGATACCGTTTTCGCCGGCGATCTTCGCGAGTAGCTCCGGGAAACGCATCCCGCCGTCATGGTAGGAATTCACGTTCTGGCCGAGCAGGCAGATTTGCATCACACCCCGCCCGGCGAGCGCGGCGATATTCTCCATGATTTCCCCGGCGGGGCGGTGCGCCTCATGCCCGCGGACATACGGTACGATACAGTACGAACAGTAATTATCGCACCCGTGCGCGATCGGGATATACGCCTTGAACGGGAATTGTTCCTCCGGCGACGCTTCGAGAAAATCGAACGTGTCCCAATCGAGGTACTCTTCTTTTATCGCGATACCGGACGCAAGCTGATCGATAAAGGGGATGATTTGTTCCTTGTGGTAGGTGCCCCAGATGAGGCTGACGATATCGGGGAATTTCCTGCGCAGTTCCGTCCCGCTGAAACGCGACATGCACCCCATGACGATGGAACGGATTTTCGTGCCGTTCTGCTGATTGAGGCCGCGGTAGAAGCCGAGTCTCCCGACGATACGCTGTTCGGCGGTTTTACGGACGCTGCATGTGTTGAAGATGACGATGTCCGCGCGGGCGGGGTCTGTTTCCTCGGTGTGCCCGGATGCGGTCAGGAGGGCGCGGAGCGAGTCGGCCTCCGCCGAATTCATCTGGCACCCGTAATTCTCTATTAAAAAACGCGCCATATTACTGCTTACCGATAGGGACGACCTGATCCCCGATAATGACCACCCGGTTGTCCATCTGGATACCCGCGATCGTCCCGTACACCGCGACCTTGTCTTTGTTGCGGATGTCGAGCCAACCGGGAACAGTCACGAACGCTATACCGTCGACAATCCCCTCGTCCACGAAATTAATGAGCAGGTCGAACGCGGTCTCCTCATGCCCCTTATGCTGGAGGTTCGCGACAGTCCCGTTCCATTTGATATACACGTCCTTATAGATGAGCGGGCGTTTCACAACCTCGCGGCAGTCGGGGATATACCCGAGACTGTCCGGGTCGGGGTCGGGGATGAAGCTTTGCAGGATGAGGACATGCTCCTTCACCAGCTCGTGCGCGTTGGAATTCAGTATCTCGTTAATCGTGATGACGGCCTTGTTCCGCTCTTTATTCTCGAGGTAGTACTTGACCATATTGAATTTCTGCTCGACCTCGGCCTCGCTGAGCAGGATTTTATAATTCTCGCGCTCGGCGACCAATGTCTCGATGTCTTTGATGGTTACCTGGGTGAACGACGCCCCGCCGCGTTCCATACGGTACGCCTCGAGCCAGTTAACGATAGAAGGGGAAAGGAAATAGAGCGCGATACCCGCCAGCGCGGCGGCCGCCACGATGATCACATAACGCATCACGGGCTTTCGGACGAACTCGGCGGCTTTCTCCATGAATTCGCGGAACGGGGGCTGGTCGGGTAGTTTGATAAATAAAAACGTGTAGGGTTTGCCCATCTTCAGGAATAACGCGGGATTTTCCGCCGCGCGTACCCGTTCGAGATTCCGCTTGAGCATATCGTTCTCCTCGTCGAGGTAGAGCGCGTCGAGGAGGTAGGGGATACCCGCCTCGTTCTTTCCCTTGATTAACTCCAGATACGCGAGGGCGTTGAGAGTCTCGGAATCGTTCCGGTTCTGGTTGTATGCCGATTGAAGGTAACCCGCCGCGTCCTCCAGACGCCCGGTCTCTATCAGGCTGATGCCGAGGAGCTTCAGCGCCATGATGTGGTATTCATACTCCTCGACGAACGGGACTAGGAGGTTCACGGTCTCCACATAATTCTGCTTTCTATAGTTCGATACCGCGCGGAAGAAAACCTCCTGCTGGGACAGTTTCTTCGGGGGCTTGGAGTTTTTAGGCGCCGGAGCAGGCGGTTGAGGTTTCCGGGGTTCGTTTTCCAGTAAGGACTCTGTGGTAAAATCGTCTTCTAAATCGATATCCATTTCCCCTCCCGGGCGGATACAGTGTGTTTTCAAAATACTGAAATCGGGAGAATTCCCACGCGGGGCGCTCCCGGAAAACATTCCGGTATAATTATAGTAGAAATTGAAAAAAATGCAAGTACTGCGTACCCGCTGCGCGGACAAAGTTCGATGTTAAAATGTTTACAGGAATGTAAATAGTGTCCGTATCGAGCATGTAGAATCGATTGCCGTCAGCACGGACTATATCCTGAGACCGTAATTCCGTTTCATATAGGGATTAGCAGTCATGCAGTGCGCGGATTTGTAAAAATAATGACATTTCATTCGAGTAGTAGTATAATCATTCCTAAGGGGGTGTTAATATGTC
>MIBD01000187.1:5623-6404 GCA_001829395.1 Spirochaetes bacterium GWF1_49_6
GGGACCTATGCACGAACGGAGAAAATCGTTATCGGTAAAAATAGGGAATGTCGAGATCGGTGGGGAAGCGCCCATATCGATCCAGTCGATGACCACGACTCCTACCACTGATATCGCGGCTACGCTGGCTGAAATCAGGGAGCTTGCCGATGCGGGATGCGATATCGTCCGTCTGGGGATCCCCGACGAGGCGTCCGCGCGCGCTATCAAGAAACTCAAGGCCGAGGGCTGCCCTCTCCCCGTGGTCGCGGATATCCATTTCGATTATAAGCTCGCGCTGATTTCTGTGGATTCCGGCGCGGACGGACTGCGGATCAATCCCGGCAACCTGAAGAAACCCGAGCATGTCAAGGATATAGTCGCGGCATGCAAGGAAAAGAGGATACCCATGCGTATCGGGGTGAACGCCGGGTCGCTCGACCGGACGCGTTTCCCGCACCCCAACGCCGAGGCGATGGTGCAATCCGCGCTCGAGCATATCGGCTACCTCGAGAAAGAAGATTTTTACGATGTCAAGGTATCCCTGAAATCGCACGATGTGCTGACGATGGTTCAGGCGAACCGGATGTTTACGAAGCTCAGGAATTATCCATTGCACCTCGGGGTCACCGAGGCGGGGTATTTTACCCAGGCCGCTGTGAAGAACTCCATCGGGATCGGGACACTCCTTCAGGAGGGTATCGGCGATACGATTCGGGTATCGATCACCGGGCATCCCGTCCGTGAAGTGGAGATCGCCCAAATGATACTCCGTTCGCTCGGGCTAAGGATGGAAGGGGTG
>MIBD01000187.1:6419-20233 GCA_001829395.1 Spirochaetes bacterium GWF1_49_6
CCCACCTGCGCGCGGAAGGAATTCGACGTCGAGGAAGTGGTCGAGTCGTTCGCGAAGCGCACCCGCGGCATACGGAAGTATGTGAGGGTGGCGATCATGGGGTGTGCGGTGAACGGCCCCGGCGAGGCGTCGGACGCGGATTTCGGGGTGGCTGCCGGTAAGGGCGGCGCAGTCCTATTCAAGCAGGGGGAAGTGGTCAAGAAATTCCCGTCAGAAAAAATACTCGACGTACTGCTCGAGGAAATCGAAACATACCGTTAGTTCAATATCTCTTCCTATATTTCACTTTCGATGGTAAAATTCCGATGAAATGAGTGGAATCTAATTATTTCAACGCCTGTCGAATGGTGTATAATTATTACACAGCTGTGTATTAGTTACACAAGCCGTCACGGGGGCGGGTGTGTATTATTTATTTACTATATATACAATTATAGGAATACTATTTAGGCATGATAATTGCTAGATAGTAATGGTATATCAGGGGATGTTACCGGGAGTAATTCCGGGGCGCAGGTAAATCTTGAAAAGTCCTTCGGAAAAGAATTCTTATCAATCCGGGGGTTAAAATCCCCGTGAAAAAGAAAACTAAGGAAACAGGAAGGGCTTTTCAGGAAACCAATGTTCCATACGGGTGTATATATTATTTCGGGTTTTTATAAAAGGAGGAGATATGAAGGTGTTCAAGAGGCTGGGGGTTTTCGCGCTATTTCTCTCCATTTTTTATAACGGGGTGTACGGATATTTTTATGAGGACCTGTTCGGAGCATCCACGCCTGTGTGGCAATTAAAGTATGAATATAGCCGTTCCCTCGGCTACGGTCTTGTGGGCGACGGGGAAACGGTAGCAATTAACGCAGGAGCGAGCGGAGAACTACGTTTTACAGGAAACGGTTACGGCCCCGGGTACGCTAATGAACTCTACGGCTTTCAGGCAAAACTGACCAACCTCGGACCGAATACCGGCTATACCGCATCGAAGGAGAAACCTTTCGGTTTTGAAATAACACGTACCTACGCATGGCTTGATCCGCATAACGATACATCCAATCCGGAATCCGGGCGTATGAAATGCGATTTGATTTTCTGGCTGGTAAAGAATCAGATGACGGATGGAGTACATTTCGACGATTTCCTGACTATCATCGAATTCAGCCGTCCCCAGCTCGGTACGAACGACGGGCAGCCTTCCGAACCTGATGTTCTTCCCCGTTCGTTCTGGACTCCAAACGAATCCGGGACGAAGGATATCAAGTTTGATTTTATAAACGCTGCGGATCCGACGGGTAAGCTTGGCGGAAATAATCTCATCGACCTCATGGAATGGGGATATGACGACAGCTGGGGAAAAAATGAAGAAGATGGGAGTGGAACACCAAATCCAAATAATTTGAATAACGCGGATATCCGTTTCAGGCTGACGACCGATGGGGAATACGCCTATTTCTATGTAAACCCAGCCCCGAACGGCGCCCCCACATCCGCATGGAATAAGTTCGATGGGGTAGCGGCGACTTATACAAATACTTATTACCTAGTCGCGACGCTTCCTATCTCATTTACCAACCTAATCATTCCGATGTTCGGAGTGGGAAATAACCGCCAGGATTCCGAACAGGAATCGGCTTATTTCGATAATTTTCTCATCCGGTCGGTCTGCTCTTCCATTACATCCTATGTCTCTCCCGCGACTGCGGCGGCTGGATCCTCAATTGCATTGAAATTAATAGTTACACCGGATTTCACTCCCGTCACCGGGTACGCGTCTACCGACTATGCCGGTGTACAGGAACTATATCTACAGCTTCCCGCAGGATCAGCTTATACGAACTGGGCGGATTATACGAATAACCTCTATGTATTCTGGACGACCAACGGCGGAGTCTATCAGACATTCACCAATCAGGTGGGTAATGTCAACCCGTCGGTTCTGAATGGAGCAAGTATTTCCATAGTCAGCAATAATCTTTTGCGGATACGTTTCGACGCTGTCGGGAGCACGAGCGCGGACTGCCGTGTATTTCATCCGACTATCTTTACCGGATTGGGGATTAGCGCTCTTAATCCGGCGATCATGCTGGTGATTTCCAATTTCCAAACCGCCGCGGCGGCGGATTCGGTCGGAAAAACATTTACCGTGTACGCGAATAACGAAAAATATACGGATACGACATGGGCGAAAAACGCCACGACCGGTAAGATGAAATCCTTCCAGCAGAACGGCGACGGACTGAAGTTTATGACAGTTAATCCTCCTTTAGGGATCGCATATCTTCGCCCCGGACAAATCTACGAAGGAACG
This sequence comes from Spirochaetes bacterium GWF1_49_6, assembly GCA_001829395.1. Taxonomy (GTDB): domain Bacteria; phylum Spirochaetota; class Brevinematia; order Brevinematales; family GWF1-51-8; genus GWF1-51-8. The sequence continues at coordinate 8,722 of MIBD01000187.1, forward strand.
GCGGGGACTTTCTATTACGACGTCAAGGCGCTGAATACTAATAACAATGCGAATATTAATTCTGTTCTGATAAAAGTCCCCGCGGGCTTTACGGTTACCCCGGGAAGTCTGGACAGCGAACGTCTCGCGGGAAGTACCGGTCTTTCACTGATCTCGAACGGTACGATTATTAAGGTGGATTATACATCGGAGGGTATTAAACTGGTCGCCGGAACGGGTATCGATACGATCAAGTTCAATACCACCACCACGACCAATGTGCCCGCGAATACGAATATGGTTTTAGGTACTTTCCCATCCTATTCCTATTCGACGGTTGTGGGTGTTTCGTTTGTGACTAACGGTACCAATATGGCGTACCCATCCCAGCAGTTGGTTGTCCGAAAGAAGCCGCCTGACGCGCAGGCGTATGCGCAGAACGGCACACCTATTTCAGGACTGCCGAAGAATTATATAAAAAATACCGCTATCAGTAATTTATACAAGTATGTTGTCGCGAATAACGGCTTGACCGGCAATAACTTATTGAAGGTTCTTATCCGCGTCGATACCAAAATTACGAGTATTAACTCGATAGCCAGCACTCTCCCCGCGACGATCAGTTCGTATTCTTCGAATGTTGGGAGTATTACCAATTTCTATATTAAAATTAACTATCAGGCGCAAGCTACGAACATCCTGAGCAGCGGCGGCGACGTAATCACGTTCTACGGGTACGACAACGTTGCATCTCTGACTAACCAGATACTCATGGCGAATTTCCCATCATGGGCGGATAACGGTAACGGCGAAGGGTGGGTCAGTGTCTCGGAGCACGCCGATACATACAAGACCTACTATTATACCCCTCCCGCTATCGCTATCGCGAAGATCAACGCGCCGGGCGGTGAAAGCACCAACGATTTGGTATCGCATCATATATTTACCGATATACTGACCGCCACCAATATCCAGATCACGATTCAGAATAGCGGCGAATTCGGCAATAACGTATATGACGCGTTGATATTCTGCCCCCCGCAATTAACGAATATCTTCAGTATCGCGGCGTTCCATCCTGTGACGAAAATTTCCAACGCGATTTGCGCATCGTATCTCACTAACGGCGGGACGAACGTTATCCACGTACAGTTTACCAATCTGCTGAAAGCGGCCACCAACCTTGTCGGCGAATCCTGTATCGTCAGCTTTAAGGCATGGGATAGCGTAAACGCTTCGAATGATTACTCTTTCCTCGTACAGGTTAAAAATACTACCAATTACACCAAGGCGAAACCATACGCCGAGGATTCCCAGCAGTTGACGCTGAACTTCATCTATCCTAAACCAGCGGCGGATGCCTATATCACAGTGCCGCTGGGTTATATTGACTCCGCTTCCAGCGGTACGAACGTGGTTTATACTATCCGAAATTTGGGAAGAGTCAGCAATATTATCCAAACGGTGTATATCCATATTCCTACTAATTATATACAGGATGTTCCAGCATTAAGTATATCCAGTTCCTTAGGCGGCGTACCGTCATTCACCGGGGATAAAATAAGTATCACGTATTCCGGGAACACTTTCGCGGGCGGATTGAGCGATAATGTATCGTTCTTCCTGAACGATAGCGTATCCGCGGGATCGGTACATTTTGACATACAAGCAAGCGTGCAGAACCAGCGTATGTGGAGTAACTTTGTTAAAGTGACTCCCACGAAATCCCAGACGGTGGATATTATTCCGCCTCCGACATGGTATGCATATACGATAGCCCCTTACGCGATCTATCGCGCCGATTTGGGGCAGACTAAGACTAACATAGTATGTATCAGCGTCAGCAACCGCGGTGTCGGAAGTAACCTTCTCGACCGCGTTTGGATACAGATACCCGCGCAGTTTATCGGAAAAGTCCTGCTGATCAGTAACGAGCTGTTAAACGGGACGAGCGTCGATAAACCGGGCGCGATCAATATTTCCAATGATTACATCCGTATCGATTACGACCTTGATGGCGGACAGTATCTGGATGCGGGCGCGATTGACAACACCTATATATGGCTGTTAGTCAACACCACCAACGTGTTTACCAGTACATGGAATATGCTTGCGGCGAATAACTCGACGAACGCGGACGGGTCGCATAATATGACGAACGGCGGATGGACTCTTGCCGTCGACGGGCTCGCGGGAAGTAAAACTCTCTCGCAGGTCGATACTCCTTATGCGTACCTTACCCCCAACGAGATACTGACGCCTTCCGTTAAAAACACCTTCGCGTATTTCCTGAAGAACGGCGATTATACCAACGGTAGAAATATCTCAAGCGTAAAAATTGTCATGCTTACGCCGTTTACCAAGATATCGAACTGTTCCGGCGGTGACACCTATAATTCTTATTACTCGAATAACTCGGCGATTGTCGAGGTAGGGTACGCATCGGGTATCGCGCCGAATAACGCGGTATCGATTAACTTTACCGTTTACGATAACTGGGAAAGCGGGCCTAATAATGTGTCTTCTGAAATCTATGTCAACTATAACGACGGTACGGGTTGGTATAATACCAAAACCAAGACCGGAAGCTATTTCAAGGATATTACCTTCAATAATCCGATAGCCAGCGGTTTGTCATTTAGCGAACCCGATTCCGTTTCGCAGGATTTCCCTACGAATACCTATAAGATCCATATTAAGAACAGCGGTGAAACGGATAATAATATTCTGATGATGGCTGTGGAGATTCCCGCCGCGATTACCAATATCACTTCGATTTCCTCAACCGTAAAGGGAGGAAACTGTTATTATAACAACGGGCTCTTATTGGTGTATTACACCAATGCCGCTCAACGCTTGAATACCTCCGAAACGGATGTGGTTCAATTTATCGGCGCCGATAATATCACTAATACCGAGGTTGCGCAGACATGGAAGGTATATGTCGATAACACGACGAATACGAATATCTCGCTGATGCAGGCCGCGGTTGAGATGGGCGGAAAGAGTCTCGCGCTGAATATAGTTAAACCCGACTATAGCCCCTATATCTATATTTCCGCGAGTAATTACAATTACGTATCACAGTTCGACCCGAATACGGTCTATTCGACGTTTACCACAAATTATTTATATTTTGAAATTTGGAACCAGAGCGGTACGGGAAACCGTATTACCTACGCGAAGATAAAAATCCCCGGGATCGATACGGTATTCGATACGAACTGGGTTTCCGTCTCAAGCGTGAATAAAACGATACCGGCCGCGGTAATATCGAACGGGTATATTTGGCTGGATTATTCCTCCGATAAAATATTCCCCGGAGAGAGCGATAAAGTTCTGATAAAAATCAGGGATATTATTTCGCACTCCGAAACATCCGTGACATGGAGCGCGGATGTGGCGTTCGACTCCACTTATAACCAGTATAAACCCGCGACACTCATGGCAGGTAAATCGCTGGCTATTAACTTTGTGATGCCGCTGCCGTCGGCTTCGGTGACCAAGACGCCGGGCGAAATATACCTCAACCGTCCTGACCTGGTTATTTCATATAACGTAAGTAATACCGGCGATGGCTCCAACGATTTGAATGAAGTGAAGATTTTACTTCCGAGTATCTTCCGCGCGGGCTTCAGCGCGTCGAAAGTATCAAACTCGGCGGCAACAAATATAACCTACGCCTCCGCAAGCGGGTTGATTACTCTCAAATATGCTAATCTTACTCCAAAATCGGTGGATAAGATATTCCTGTATGTTACCAATGCCGCGTCCGCGTCTCAGAATGTAACAATCGAATCGTCTGTAAAGAATTATATCAATACGAATTACACTTCCGGCAATAAGGACTTGTCTCTGACGAGTGTTCCTTCGTTCAGCGTATCGCCCAACGATATAGACACATCGACGAATGAGCAGGAGTACGTGTTCACGATCAATAACAGCGTAAACGCAAACACTCTGCATATCCAGAAGCTGGTCGTCCAGATCCCATCACAGTTTACGAACTATTTAATTGTTGCGAACGATATACCGGTGAGTAACTATGGGATGATTACCAGCCTGACATTGGATTATCTGGCTATGGGCACGAATATTCAGGTAGGCGATCAGGATACGATACGTATTCTCCTGCAGGATGATTATGAGATCGGGAATCTGACAAATGCATTCTATGTTTGGGCTCATAACGGCCAGGGATATTACCCGATGAATATCAGTTCGGGGAAATCGGCTAATGCGTTCTTTATGATGCCCGAGGTTTATGCGAAAACGTTATCCACCCCGGATTATATAGAATTAGGCAAGGTTTCTAATAGTATGACGATCACTCTCACCAATATCGGGAGCGGATCGGATAGAATCAGTTTCGCGAAGATAAAGCTCCCGTTCGGTATGGCGAGTATTGCCAATATCAACAGCGCTTACGGCGGGGTGGTGACCTACAGCGCCGCCAGTAACATCATCTATCTCAGATATACCAATCTTTTGGATATCGGGAAAAGCGACGATATCAGTTTCGATTTTGTCAATACGATTAACCAGATCACCAACCTGAGCATAGAAGTATTGGCGGCGAACCTGACGAACAATCCTGTGTTCTATAACTGTTCCGGTAATCTCGGGCAGTATCTGATGCTGAGCGTGGACTATCCGCCGGTAGCCGCGGAATCCTATTTCTACGGTGAGAATAACCTGTACCTGATCGAAACCAATGCGACACTGACGTTCCGTATCATGAACCGTTCGACCGGGTCTATGCTCACGCAATCGATTATCGTGTTCGGGACGAACATGATGGATGTATTCAATCATATCACTATCGATACGGCGAACAGTATAGCCCAAACAATCGTGTTCGATACGAATAATAACCGGATCATACTGAACTATAGCGCTATTGCTCCATCGTCGATGGAATTCACCGAATACGACGATATACGGCTGACGTTCGATTATGCGCTGAACGATATGTTCTATATCCAGGTACACACGACCAACTCGGTTGTGCTGGAAACCTTAGCGACCACGAATATTATCGGTATCCAGACCGGTGGAAATCTCAGCTATATCGGTATTACCAACTCCGCATGGGGCGCTGTAAAAGGAACGGTCTATCCGTATATCAAAGCCGTTAATGTTAAATTGTACTATTCCAACACGACGGTTCTTGCCACGAATGACAGCGGGATAAATCTGGGCGCTCTAAGCACGGTAGATACCGGACAATATATACTCAGCCGTATTCCGGCGGGTGACTATAGTATGGAGTTTTCATTACCCGGCGTATTCAAGAAGGAAAGCTTCTTTATTAATATTGCCGCGAATAAAATAACGAATATTTCTATTATGACGATGCGGAACGATACCCTGAAATCGGGAGATGTCCCTGACCAGGAAGTAATCTGCTATATGCAGACCAATACCCGTATCGTGTTCCCTAAAGGCTCCGTGGGTAACGAATTCTCGGTGGATATAAAAGTGCTTCCGTTAACCGCGCCTCAAAAGGCGAAGATTGACGATAGCAAGCTGATTAAACATCCGCTGGGTAAGGACGGTATGTTCGGTTACCTGTTCCAGTTCTACGATAACGAAGACGACCCTATAGGAGGATCGCTGTTAGAGCTTGACGCGATTATGTACTTAGCGTTCGATCCGGATACCAACATCGGATGGGGGTGGCAGGTCGTTGATCTGGCGATATTCTACTGGGACGATAACGGCGACACCGACTACTCCGACTCGAAATGGGTAAGGATAGGCGGTACGGTCGACAGCGTAAATAATGTTGTCACGGCGAGAGTCGCTTATCTGCACGGGTTCTACGCGGTCATGGCGAAGCTGGTGAACGAGCAGGGAATCATCCAGAATGTGGTGCTCAGGCCGAAAATATTTACACCCTACGGTTCAGGCGATTACTATACTACCATCAGGATATCGTTCGAATTCGATAAAGAGTATGACAGCTATGAAGTGAAGATATACGACCTCTTCGGTATGCTGGTGCGAAGCTTTAAACGTACCGCGGAAGGCGGGGTAAAGTTTACCCAGGGCGAGGTGGCATGGGACGGCAAAGATGACGAGGGTTACCCGATTAAGGGCGGCGTCTACATTTATCAGGTAATTGTAGGCGGGCAGACTTATTCCGGCACTCTTGTGATCGTACGGTAGGAGGGTTATATGAAACACATCAATAATACTCACAAACTCGGGAGAAACCCTATGGGCAGGATAGCTAGCTTAATCCTCACAGTCTCGATGATTGTCCTGACCGCCGTGACCGGCTTCGGAAAATCGATGTATTACTTCGAAAACTTTTCCAGCTCGACGGTTGCTACCAATAATGGGTGGAATTTTAACTTCCGCATGAGCCGTGATATGATTATATACGATCTTTATAATGATTGGGGAAGCGCATTGCTTCCGTATGATAATGATCATCCCGGAACCGTAAGAATTTCAAATAATGTTCTTATGATGTACGGTCATCCGAATAATATTGCTCTTGGATGGAATAACTGGTATGTTGGCGACGGCGCGAAATGGGACCCGAAAAACTGTACAGTTCTTGGAAACCCTACAATTACTGCGACTCCTGAGGAACCGTTTGGTTATATAATAATTCGCTATCAGACTAGTATTGATGCCAGAGGGGATTATGGAGAAGCTGGAGGCGGGTATACTGACACTGCAAATCAAAAGGGTTTAGTGTCTGCATGGCTTGCGCAGGAAAATGGAGCAGTCGATCCCTATGATACATGGGAGAACTTTATCTATTTCTATGATAAAGCAAATTATGGAGTTGCAAATAACACTTGGGGATACTACAAGGATTATGAACATAATGTGGCAATATCCAGCCTTACAAGCGATATTGATTCAGTTAATCCTGGTGGTTTAACTGCCAGTTTTGTAAAGGATTTTAATAATGGCGATGTATGGACTTATCAGAACTGCCCGAATACCCAATTTGCAGATGGCGACGGATATAGATTTCCGGTAAATGATGAATTGGGTATTAAACTAACACACGATGGATCAGAGGTAAATATTTATATTAATCCCGACCCTGCTGACGATTCTGCGACCTTATCTAACACTTGGATACTGGTTGGCACGGCTAATGTGGGGTGGTATAGTGATATTGTCAGTTTCTTTGGAATTGAAACCCCATTTTTTAGAGGTGAAGATATTGGAACGGTTTATGATAACTTTTATATCCGTACCGTAGCCAGTAATCTGACAGCATCGGTAACCCCGCAGAAAGCGGTAACGGGTGCGCTCGTATCGTTTACCGTCAGCCTGACCCCGCAGATGGGTTCGACGAACGACAGCGGTATCGGCGAAATCTATATTAAGAAACCCACGGGTTACGGCGCATGGACTCCCGGTAATGTGGTGGTGACTAACAATGCAGGTGTAGCAATGACCCGGCAGACCGGCGCCGCGTATAAAATCGGCGGGCTTCCCGCGAATAATTTCTATGTCGAGGACAGAGGCGGTTTACTCTATATCCGTTTCGGGATGCTCGGGACGGACGCGGCGAATAATGTGGTTACAAACGGGACGATAAAAATCGGGTTTTCTATTACTACTCCCGCGACAGGGGATAGATTAGGCCAGAACTTCGAAGTATTCGCGGATTGTACGAAACACGCGAACACCGGGACGGATTTCGCGTTCGGCGGGACGATGAAGTATGCCACCACGGGTATGAAAAAGGCGGTTACTAACGGAACCGATGCCCTCCTTGTGAAAACTTATACACAACCTAAGCTGAATTACGCGAAGATCGAATACTCACCGTCACCTATCATAGTAGGCTCCGACGAATCGGCGTTTACAGTGAAAATATCGTCCGAACTGGTTACCGGCGCGCCGGATATTTCGCATATCCGTATCCAGATACCGTCGGGCTTCACGGTCAGTAATAACAGCGCGGGTCTTCTGAATATACAGTCGATGGTGCTGAAAACCGCGTCCGGCGACCTCAGTACGAACAACGCGTTCGTATCGGGGGGATATATCTATGTTTATTATACGAATAGCCTGATCGGCGGTTTCCCCGGGGAAGACGGTTTCGACCGTATTTCGTTCAATGTCTACGGGACTCCCTCGATAGGGGCGCAGAGTTCGTCTAATTTCCTATGGCAGGTCGCGGTAAACAGCAGCTATTATGTAACCGGGACGACATGGCAGAACGCGACAAACACGCCGCTGATGCAAGTGACTGTCGCGAAGTCGAATGCCATCGCGGTGGGGTCGGTCAACCCCGATAAAGTGGCGATATTTTCCACGGTGTCTAACAACACAAATAGTTATACTTATAACATTAAAAACCAGGGTAAGGGCGATAATTCCGTACTGAAAGCGAAGATCTCGGTTCCTGTGAACTTTACTAATATTTCGGTTACAACCCCCAGCGCGAAAGGCGCGGCGGTAACCTATACCAACAGCGACCGTATGATCTACATCATTTACGGTTCGCCGTTATTGACCAACGATTCCGATACTATTCAATTCACGATGACGCATACGAATACGAATGTGAACTCCCAGGCTGTCCTCGCGCCGTTTATACTGTACGCGGATAACGGGAACCTTTCGGGGTACGTTATGCAGTCGCAGGAATTCGGTAAATCGTGGAGTGTGACTATCAAACCCCCGACGCCTTCGGCGGCGAATTTTATCAATCCTGCATGGATATACACTACCGCGATTACCAATACGGTTACCAACACCATCTATAATACTTCGCCTCGCGGCGTCAGCATAAAGTTCGCGACATTAATGTTCGCGGCGGATAAGTTTCCGACCATACTGAGCGTCAATACTACCTACATGAAAAGCCCCGCTAATATTATTCAAACGAATTTCAATGGGACAAACTTTATCTATTTGAAGTTCTTTAACGATACCAACGGAGGCTTGTACTCAAAATACGTGAATAACGATAAAGAGAACGTGATTGTTAAATTTATCGATAGTGTTACGTATGCGACATTTCCCACGAACCGGATGCCGACAAATGTGACTATACCGGTATATGTGTATAAATCGGACTACGAGACTAATGACGCGGATTGGTTTGCGCCCGCGGAGTTCGATGCGAATTACGGCGGAACGAATAAGCTCTATTTTAAACTCCCTCCCATATCCGCGAAATTTTCGATCTCTCCCCAGGTAATTGCGTCATCGTCGGTAACCAACGATATAACGTTTGTGCTGTCGAATACCGGACTGCCGGGAAATAGAATCCATTACTTCTATATACCCATTCCCGCGGATATTTCTACCAACGTGCTGCTTATCAATCCCAGTGTGGGTACGGCTGTCCCTGAGATGGCGCTGAATCGTATCAAGATTACGTTTAGTTCCCCATTAGACGGCGGACAGGCATGCGTGGTCACCTTTAAGATGGTGGATATAGTCGGCCAGGAAGATAAAGAGGCATATTTCTATCCGACGGTAAGGAACGATTTGGAGTTCGGTACGCTCGGGAACCCGGATATTCTCTCCGGGAAGAGCGGAAAGATTAATTTCGAAATTCCCAAACCGAGCGGCGGCGGCGGCGGTTCGCCGAATGTGGTATTCGTGCAGAAGTCCGAACCCGTGGGCAGTGTTATCACCCAGCAGTTTACGCTGATCGTAACAAACACCGGAATAGGGCAGGATATATTCGAGAAAATCATGGTCAAGATGCCGACACCGTTGAAGGGATTTGTGAAATCGGTATATAGTACGAAACTCAATCTTTCCTCGACAAATTCGGCGTATTTCACCATTACATCGACGAATATACAGGTGAATTATATCCCCACCGCGAAAGAAATAACAGCGGGGAACTCGGATACCCTGATCGTCACCGCGATGATATCCAATATGACATTATTGCCTACGAACGGTAAATGGGAATTTTTCGCGGATAACGGGTTCTACGATATCGGGAATCCCGGTAAAACGTACTATGAATTGACCAATCTGGTTATCGGTAGCGCGTGGGTGTACGGTACGGAACGGGTGAATGTGACATTGACCGGAAACGACTTGACTACCATCAGGACAAACACATTTAGTATGGATATAAAGAACGGAACTAATGGAAGTCTCTCGGTCAATAAAGTACGGATAAAAATCCCGAGCCTTTATACCGTGAATCCGGGTGATATTGATGTAACCCTGACGTCGGCGGTTGTCACGGTCAGCGGCGGTTATATCTGGCTCACCTATCCAACCATAGGTCTGCTCAACGCGAATTATTCAAGCCATCTTTCTATAAAAGTTACAAAACCGTTATTAGCGGAGCCGATGGTAGTCGACTGGACTACGGAGGTTTATTACACCAATAATACTCAGGTCGTACCGTGTCAGGTCAAGGGAAGCAGTATACAATATATCAACGCTCCCAATGCGGATTTCTATGCTTATGTCAATCCGACCACTGTCGGAAAAGACCTTGCATCGTCGAGCTACACGATTACGGTAACCAATATCGGAGCGCTGAGTAATAATATCTATAAACTGAAGATTGTCCCGCCTACGACCAACGCGAATAATAAACTGGTTATCACGAATATTACCGGTATTACATCGACCTTAGCCAGTAAAAAGTGGTACTCGAACGACGGGTGTCTCTATATCGATTATGGAATTAGCAATAAGATAATCGGGGCTAAGACCAAAGATGTGATCACGTTGACGGCATACGATAACCAGAATAACGAAGGATTTATAGCTAACTGGAAGGTCTACGCGATGAACCTCAAGACTACAAACGCGACGTTCTTCCTTACTAAAGACCCGACCCAGAACGGGAAGAGTCTCCAGTTTAAGGTGATAGTATCCCCGTATAATTCTTCTTATTATGTTGACCCTGCTTTTCCGAATGCTATCTCTACTGCGGAAGCATCCAATACCATCAATATAATTGTGAAAAATATCGGTACGGGAACGAATAATATCACCAGCGTGAAGGTATTCTTCGCGGCGCCGTTTACCAACGCCGGGCTGATTGCTACCAGCGTAAAGGGCAGTACTCCGGTAATCGGTTCCAATTATGTATTGGTAAGTTACCCGACCCCGATACAACCCGCGTCGAACGATGTGATTACGCTGAAAATCCGGGATAATATCACGTTCGGTAACTCGTCCGCGTATTTCACCGCGCAAGTGATGTATAACACGTCCGCCGGACAGTATATTTCGTCATCCGTCAGCGTGGGTACGAACTTAGTGAGTTTCCAGATGCCCGCGCCGTCGGTAGCTGTGGAAATGAGTCCCAACGACTTCTACAGCAGTCAGAATAGCGGCGCTATTACCTTCCGCTTTATCAATAAGGCGACGGGAAGCAATAAGGCCCAGAAGATCATCCTTTATATACCCGACCAGTTTACCAACCAGATGGATGACCTCAAGCTGACAGATGTCAACGGATTGACGACTAATATTACCTATAGCGCCGGAAAGTTCATCCTGTCCTATTCGGACTTTGCCGTCGGGCTTACCAATACCCTGACGCTGAGCGTAACGAACT
>MIBD01000187.1:20245-25016 GCA_001829395.1 Spirochaetes bacterium GWF1_49_6
TGGCGAACTACATCTTTCAATCGGTTGCGTCCAACGGCGTACTTGGGGCGTATACCACCACCAATACCGACTCGAAGTACCTCAATATCGTAAAAGCGCCGTCCTCGGAACTGACAGCGGCCTCGAAAATAGTTTACTCGACAAGGCTCTATAACATCATCTCCTTCACGATCGATAATAACACCAGCGGTACCGAACCGGTGAAATATGTCCGTATCGATATACCGGCGATATTTAATAATATCACCGCGCCTTCCAGTTCGATGGGTGTGATTGCGCAGCAGACAGCTTCGTATATAATAGTAGCTTATACGAACAGCGCTAATTTCCTCCCGAAAGGACAGCAGGACACGGTGACTATGACCGTATGGGACACCACAAACATGGTGGAAATGTACCCGTTGTCCTATATTGTCAAGGCGAATAACGGGTCGGGATACGGGTTAGCGCGTGAACCGAATAACGGACTCAAGCAGAGCATGAAGATACCGTTAGCGGAAATTACTAATTATCAGATTTCCAGCTGGTTCCTGATTAATACGAGCATGAAAATTGAGACGAATAATTTTATCTTCGTACTGAGCAATAGGAATGCCGATCAAAATCTGGTATATTCCAACGTGATTATCCTGCCGAACGAAATCGGGAATCATATCGTATCTTCTATCAATACGGGTCATTCCGGGGCGTCTGCTACGAATATCGGAAGCAAGCTGATTATTACCTACGGCGGCGCGAACGGGTTCTTCCCCGGCGAGACAAATCTGATTACCTTCCAGTTTACGAACAATGTATTTACAGCGAAGAATCTGCTGATGAAAGTATATTCTTATAATACCAGTTCCTACGGTTAGATATTAATGAACGTGAATCTTTACTTTAAATCGCCGCAGGAACCGACCGAGGCCTATGTCTATAACAAAAAGATTCTTTACAGCATCGATCATTATAACGAGATAATGTACAAGGTTAAGAACGGAATGTATGATATCGGGATACAGAAGATACAAATCGAATTCAATACCACGAATCTGATGATTACCAATATCTACTCCGATTATCATCACGCGTTCCTGCCGTATACGACTACCCCGTCGAATGTACTAATCAATTTCGCGGCAGTGGGTTTGCTCCCGTCGAGACAGGATATTTCGAAGGGCGAAACGACGCTACATTTCTACGTGGTATATACGAACAGCACGAGCTGGACGAACGATATGGCGGCGAAGGTGCAGTATGACGGGAACCTCGAATGGGCGGCCACGAAGGTATATACCGGCGAATGGGATTATACCCCTGTTCTGCTCGCGGACTTCGGGCGTATCATCGGGTATGTCCTGCCCGGCTCGGCTAACCCGACGGTTAAGCTGCTGATGGGTTTCACGAACGAGGTAATGACGAACAAATTCGGGGAATTGATCACCGCCGCGGCGAACAGCGCGAATGGATACTATGTGCTCGACTATGTCCCGCCTGGAGCTTATCAGATTAATTTCAGCGGCGATCTTTATAAATCTTCGATATTATCGAACATTAACGTAGTGATCAACCAGATTACGAACGGGGTGAACTATAAGATGAAGAAGGACTCCTTTAATCCTAATTCTACCGTAGTTCAGCAGTCCCTTTGTCTGGACGACCTGCATAGCGTACTGATAGTCCCGCCGGGAATCCTCAGGTACTATTTCGCCGTGGATATGTGGATTTCTAATATTAACGAACAACAAAGGACGGAAGTCGGCGGAGGATATATCCAGACCCCCGCGGACAGGAATAATCTGGAAGTATTCTATTTCGATATGAGCGATATCGACGGCGATGATGTTAACGCGCAGGAAATTTGGGGTAATCTTACCCTGAAACTGTTCTATAACGAAACCAATATCGCCGCGCAGGGATGGAGTGAAAATTCTCTTGCGATCTACTACTGGCGTGAAATGACCGGCGAATGGATGAGGATTGGGGGTAAAGTGAATGCGCTCGAGAACTCGGTTACAGCGCAGGTAAGCTATATCCACCAGTATTACGCGATATTCGGAGAAACGGGTATTAAAGAAATAGTTCCGGGATTTGTCAATGTAACGGTGGATCCCAAGATATTTACACCGTTCAGTACGGAAAAGGGCTATAAGAATATGAAACTTTCCGTAGGGTTCGCGAAAGAGGTCGCAAAATATGAAATCAAGATATATGCGCTCAGCGGCGAACTGGTACGAAGTTTTGTATTCGACGGCGGCGGATATACCCAGGCTGAAGTATTCTGGGATGGGACTGATGACGAGGGGTATCCGGTTAAAAGCGGTGTGTTTGTCTATCGTGTGACCGCTGACGGTAATACGTACAGCGGAACGATAGTACTGGCGCGTTAGTAGATATACTTGGAAAAGGAGGAAGAAGATGAAAAAGTTATTGACGGTTATTACTATACTGATGGTGAGCGGTTCTCTTTACGCGGCGTTCGAAGACCTGGGCTATACCGCGAGAAGTATGTCTCTCGGTAACGCGATGTTCGGGGAATTCGACGGTGTGAACTCGATGCACTATAATCCCGCGTCTATCGCGCTTGCTAAAAGTTTTCAGATATACAGCGGATGGAATACCCCGTATTCCCAGTTTGACGACGGTTCTTCGCTCAATTCTATCGATGTGAATGTAGTTCTGCCGTTCTTCAACGGGTTTTCGCTGAGCTTCGACCCGTTCATAACGAAACGCGCCGCGCTCGGGTTCGCTTTCCATCGCCTGTCGGTATCCGACGGTACTATGGAAATCTACCATGAGGGTGTGTACAGCTTTATTTACGCGAAAGATTTGAACGATGTGATCTCGCGCGGAGCGAAAATCTCCATCGGAGTCCGTCTGAATATATACGATATCGCGGTCGGCGCGCATCAGGATGTGGTCCTGAACCCCGCGCTCGGTGGAATGATGTCGAAGGTATCGTTCGGTCTCGACGTGGGTCTGACCTACGACTTCAGCGAAACTATTCGTCTGGGATTGAGCTTTAAAAACCTGATTGCCCCTAATATTTCGATTCAGCCCGGCGGCACCGATACGTTACCCACGGAATTCCGTTTAGGAGCCAACTGGAACATCGGAAATATCCTCTTTATGAAGAACGCGATGATCGGGATCGGGATGGTAACCTATGGAAAGGATGCCAGCGATAACCGTTCGGCGAATACCTCATATAATATCGGTTTTGAATTCAAGCAATTATCGGCGCATGAGATATTCGAATCCAAACCGTTCAAGGGAGAGATACTTTCCATTCGCATGGGCGCGATCTGGGAACAGCAGAAGGTGAGCGAGGATGTGATAACCGGGACTGCCGGTATCGGATTCATGTATATCTTCGGTAAGTCGCACCAGATTAATATCGATTATGCGTTCGAGTACGGGTTCAACAACGGGTCGATGAAGCATGTCGCCGGTCTGACTTACTCGTACATTCTCCCTAATAGCGCGTTTGTTTACGAGAAGGGAATGGAAGCCGATCAGGAACTCGACGAGCTTTCGAAGGCGAGCACGAATGTGGTTGCACAGCCCGACAATGCTGTCAATAAAGCCGATACGACTCCTATAGTCCAGCCGGATGCCAATAAGACCAATCCTGCTGACGATAAAAAGACTCCTATAGTAGACAAGAACAAGAAAAAGGATAAAACTAAGTAGAAACAGATTCCCCTCCTTTTAATATCTGTAAAGCTCCGTCTCGAGAGAGATGGGGCTTTTTTTTAGACGAAACCCGTGTTTCGGGTTATAATCTACCCAAAGTATATCGGGAGGAAAGTGTGTCTGAACTCAAGGTAAGTGTTTCAGGAGTCAGGGGGATATGGGGCGATTCGTTGACACTGGAATCGCTCATGGACTATACCGTCGCGTTCGGCGAATATATCCGCAGGCGCGGCGGGAAAACTGTGCTTATCGGGCGGGACGCGCGTCCTACCGGGGCGATGATTACCGCGTATACCGCGTCCATCCTAAACGCGATGGGAATCGACGTCACCGACTGCGGGATAGTTCCCACTCCTACCGTGCTGTACGGCGTGCGGAAGCATGGGTACGACGGCGGGCTGATTATCACCGCGTCGCATAACCCCGTGGAGTGGAACGCCCTGAAGTACGTCAAGGCTGGAGGGGTGTTCACCGGGGAAAAGGATATCGCGGAAATCAAGGGCTATCTCGGGATACGCGAGGGGGCCGAAACGATGTACGACGGTATCGGGAAGTATGCAGTCGATAATTCGATACTCGCCTCCCATGTCCGCGCGGTAGCGGATTACCTCGACGCGGGTAAAATCATAGCGAAGAAATATAAAGTTCTGGTCGACCCGGTCAACAGCGCCGGGGGAGAGTCCTCGCGCCTCCTGCTCGAAGCGCTGGGGTGCGGGTATAAAATCATCAACGGCGAGATTAACGGGCGTTTCGAACGCGGCACCGAGCCGACCCCGGAAAACCTCCGCCACATGGAGAAGGCCGTCCGCGGCTTTTCCGCCGATATCGGCTTCGCGACCGATCCCGACGCCGACCGTCTGGTCGTAGTCGACGAGAAGGGGTGCGTCCTCTCCGAGGAGATGACTCTCGCGCTCGGAGTGGAGAGCGTGCTCTCCGACCCCGCGACTGTGAAGGGGGACGTGGTGGTCAATATGTCCACCTCCCGGATGGCCGAGGATATCGCCGAACGATACGGCGTGCGCGCGTACCGTTCCAAGGTCGGCGAGGCGAATGTGGTCGAGGGTATCGAGGAGCATCATGCGCTGATCGGCGGCGA
>MIBD01000188.1:0-210 GCA_001829395.1 Spirochaetes bacterium GWF1_49_6
AGCAGCTCCTCGACCATTACCAGATTCATATGCTCCCGATCAATATCCACTTCGGAAAGAACCATTTCCTCGATAAAATCACGATCACCCCGAATCATTTCTACGACCTGGTCGAGACCAGCCCGGATTATCCCACCACGTCTCAGACCAACGAGAGTCTGTTCCTGAGCACCTACTCATTCCTAAGCTCGCATTACGATTCGGTGATCG
>MIBD01000188.1:262-3023 GCA_001829395.1 Spirochaetes bacterium GWF1_49_6
GGCGGAACGGATCGCCGCGGAGCACGGTAAACCGATCACCACGCTGGACTCGAAGACCCTGTCCGGTTCGCTCGGGCTGATCGTCCTGCGCACCGCCCAGGCTATCGAGGCGGGAATGCCCCATGAGGAAATCACCAAGCATGTCGAGGAATGGATAGCGAGTTCCAAGCTGTTTGTCGCGGTCAAGACGCTCAAGTATATGGTACGCGGCGGGCGTGTCAGCGCGATGAAGGGCGCTATCGCCAATCTCCTGCATATCAAACCGATCATCACCATCACCGAGGAAGGGAAAACCCATAACGTCTCGCAGGCGTTCAGCCAGAAGGGGTTACTCAAACAGATCGACAAGACGGTACGGAAGTATGTCGAGACGCACAAGGTCTGGAATTACTGTATCGTGCATGCGCATAATATGCCCGAGGCGTTAAACTACGCGGCGGATATGGAAAAGATTATCGGCAAGCCGCCCGCCTATATCCAGGATATTTCGCCCGTGATCGGGGTGCATGCCGGATGGGGGACTGTCGCGATCGGGTTACTCCCGGAGTAGGGGGGACGCTTTACCCGAACCGTTAAAAAATTACCTTATTATACCTTCATTTATTGCACTGTATTCTATAGCTGATTCAATCCCGAATCTGGACTTTGCCGTCATCACTGCGCACAGTTGAATTCTATCTTACCCCCTCCCCAATAAAAAATATTTCGCCCGTACTGTAACCCCCGCGCTGTTTCATGGTATATCCGGTAACAGCTATAGGAGGCTACCATGAAATATTTCACGCTGCTTTTCACTGCAATCATCGCCCTATCCGCGTGCAGTACGGAATCCATCACCGGGGGGACCTACACCCCGCCGTCCGATACATTGACCGTCACCGCACCCGCGCAGGGCGCCGTGCTGATGGTGCCGTTCACACTCTCCGGTGCGGCGGGCGGGGCGATCGCCGACGTGCAGGTCAAGACCGGTACGGTCACTAAGAGCGCGGTTATCGCAGGCTCCGGGTGGAGCGCCGTGATCGGTACGAACGAGATCAGTCTCGGCAACATCCAGATCACCATTAACGGGAAAGATTCCGGCGGTACTATTATTAAGACCGTCGAGATATTCGTCTCGGTCACCAATAACGGGACTGCCGCCTATCTGGTCGAACTCTCCGGCACGCTCATCAGTAATTTCACCTCCCAATGGAAGGTGTATGCCGATAACGGGGTGAAGGAGTTTATCGGGACAGTCGATCCCCTGTCCGGCGCGTTCGTCATCCCTATCGAGTCGAATATCGGCATCGTGAAACTGCTCGCATTCCGCGACGATAGCGCGAATAATATATTCGACGCAGGCGAACCGGTGTCCGGCGATCAGCCGCAGGTGACTGTCGGCGCGACCAATATGTCCGGGCTGGAAATCGTTATCCCGCTGATCCTGAACTACACCGTCAGCGGTACGTTCAGCGGGAATATCTACCACCTCCCGATGGGCGTCGCCGTATTCAATAACGATTCCCTCGATGTGCTCACCAGCGCTCCGTCCACGGCGTCCAACTTCTCATACTCGCTCACATTCCAGGCCGCCGAGTTTAACGAGATCAAAGTATATTACTATATCGACGATAACGGCGATCAGGATTGGAATTATGTGAACGCCAACCCGTTTAATCTCGACGCGGAGAGTTCATGCCTTGTATACGAATTCGGGCTGATTACCCAGACCAATACGGTGGATATCGCGTTGACGGGAAAGGTGATTAACGGGACGCTGTCCGGCGACTTTACCGGCTTCAACCGCATACAGGCGTCGTTCACGAGCGGCGAGATCTATTCGGCGGTCAGCGCGGGGAATTATTCGATGAAGTTCTACCTTGCGACCAATTCGTCCGCGGTCAATATCGCCGACGGCGGCCTCTTCTGCTTCATCGACGCCGACAACGACAAACTCTGGCAGAGTTCCGAATCCATGGTCAGCTATACTAATGCTATCTCCCTCGGGAACGGCTCAGCGGTTACCACGAATACCGCCGACTTTGTCATCAAGAAATTCACCGTCTCGGCGGGTATTTTGGGCGACGATGCTTCGAAATTCACGCTCCAGTATAAGGACGATTGGAAAAACGAGACCCAGCCTGTCGCCTCGTATGTATGGAACTCTTACGTGTTCGGCGACGTCACCAACGCGGTAACCCTATCGGCGTTCCGCGACTATAACGCCGACACGATACCCGATCCCGAAAACGAACCGGTATTTACCTACAGTTTCGTGCTGTCCAACATCACCACGCTCTCGACGAATTTCAACCTGAAACGCACGATAGCGTCGATAGTCACAAACGGCGCGGTATCTCCCACCTATGTTTACCCGATGATATTCTTCGGAATAGGCGCGACAAAGGTCTATCATGCGCTGGGTAACGTCACGCTGACGAACTACTGGAACGTCAACTCCGGCGTCTATCTCGGGACAGTGTACGCGTTCAACGACGCGAATAACGACGGGAAACGCGGCGGGGGCGAACCGATTATCTCGCTCAACACGATCACACTCTCGAATTACGTCAGTGTAACCAATCTGACCCTGATTTTTTAGGTCCCCTATAGATTTCAGCGGCCGTAGTCCTCGGACAACGGCCGCTATTTTTATGCTATGGTCACTTCTAATAACTTACCTAAGAAAGTGATTATTGGTTATCGAATGCTTTGTTAGAAAAATCGGGGTTTTTAGACCGCGCCTATGCCATTTTTACGGCGGATAGCCTGATTTTCGAAT
>MIBD01000188.1:3031-3538 GCA_001829395.1 Spirochaetes bacterium GWF1_49_6
CTCGAATTATCGAGCGTTTCAGGCTCTCTGCTATCGAAGGAATTATACGTCTCGATCCCGCCGAAGCCGTGCTGTTCGAGGAGATAACTCATCTCGGCGTAGGTGAATATCCCGAACGAATGGAGTTTATCGGCCTCTTCGATTTTCGTCCCGTTCCGGTATCGGTCGAAATGGTCATAGTGACGCATGACGCATTTCACGAAATCGAATTCGTGACGGGCGCGCCGCACTATTTTATCGCCGTTTATTTCGACAGTACTATCGTCGAGGGGTTTGTAGTTTTTCAAGATGAGCGGGAAATTGATGACCTCGATAAAAATGAGCCCGCCGGGCTTCAACGCCCTACGGGATTTTTCCAGCGCCAGCGCACGGTCGCCGACCGTCAGCAGGTATTCGTACGGCCCGTTTATCGCAAGAATGGCATTGTAATAATTTACGTCGTCGATCTCCGTAAATCCCTTTTGTACCACCCTGATACCTGCGTTTTCGAGTTCCTTCGCGGCGAGG
>MIBD01000188.1:3619-7112 GCA_001829395.1 Spirochaetes bacterium GWF1_49_6
CCGATATCGGCGATATTGAGTTTACCGCCGGGGTATTTTCTACCGAGGAGCCACCGGAAAAAGTCCCTGACGGCGAGGGGGTTGGAATCCTCGGAATAAAACGCATCGAAAAAGAACGACTGGGTATTACTCATTTTATTATGCCATTCATATAAAAACATTATCTTTTTTGGAACTCTTTATACATATATCGACCTAAAGTATCTTTCATTGGAAGATTATATGAAGTGGATTTTAATATCCCCAATTCTTTCATTTCATCTATTTTTAGCAAAATCTCTTGAAATCTTTTATTTTTTTGAGATATTTCTGCATTATCTTTCATTACTTTTTTAAAGTCTCTTTCTATACTCATAATAACCTCTCTAAAAATAATTTCTAGAATGTAAAAATACTTCGATTCCGCTTCTTAAGATATATCCTGTAAGAGTATCATTATATCTTCGGATTAAATCCCTTAGTAAGGGATTTTCTGAATAATCTTCAACTTCAAGTCTTAGTATATTCTTTATAGAATCAATTCCTATGGCTCTTGAATGTGAATGCCAATACTTAGTATCGTTTAATTTTACCGCAATTTCCCTTGCTCTTTCCTTTTTTTCCTCTTCAGTAACCGATTTATTTAATTTTTCTGGATTTGATCTATGAATACTCCAGTTTTTAAACTTATATTTCACCAACCAATCCTCCAATAAAGAAATCGTCAGATTCTTTGCTTGTTCATAGCTTTTCAGTTCCGCCAAATCAATTTCCCTTAACATTATAAATTCTGCCTGTGTTAAATTCTCTTTTTTTATAAGTTCATCTACTTTTTCAAGATAATTAAGTGCAGGAACATACTTAGTTCCATTAAAAACTTGCGGATCGATTGGCCCTAATGAAGAAGAATAATCCATATAGATTTTATCACCCGACATACACCAAATAGTTCCAGCCGACATAGCGTAATCAGGAATGATAAAATAGACTTCTCTATAATGGTACCTGATAATAGCAACAAATTTCTCAGTAATTTCCGCACTACCTCCTGGTGTATTTAAAATAATTACTAATCGATTCTGCTCAGGTTTCTCCTTTTTTAACTGCTCTATAAAATCTCTAAACGGTTTTTCATAAAAAGGATTTATTTCACCATAATAGGATACAACATCTGCTTCGAAATGTTTTTCAAGTTCTATTAATAAATCCTTAAGGCGATCTGCTATAGCTTTTAAAAATAAATCCATAATAACCCCAATTCTTTTATATATAAACTAACACTATTTCTATTTTTTATCAAATAATCAATGCTCTACTTCCTTATTTCCCCGATTTCCGTTCGAGCGTAATCATCATGACACAGTTCTTCGAACGCTTATTGTTTAAAAAATGACCGGACGAATAGTTTTCACCATAGTTATGGTATTCCTTCAGTATCAAAATCCCGTTCTTTTTACAGAACTCGCGGAAATCCTTGATTGTCACCAGGTGAATATTCGGCGTGTTATCCCAGTCGTAAGGAAACTCCTTCGATACGGGCATCCTTCCGCGGAAGAACAATTTCAGCGGAAGCCGGTAATACCCGAAATTAGGGAAGCTCACGATACCGTATTTCGCGATACGGAGCATATCGAGTATCAGTTCGTCGGGATGCTGTACCACCTGAAGGGTCTGGCTGAGCACGCAATAATCGAAGGTGTCTTCCTTGAAGTTGGTCAGCCCCTCGTTCAGGTCCTGGTAAACTACCGGGATACCCTTCTTCATACAGAGTATGGTCTTTTCGATATTGATATCGATACCCATACCCTTGACGTCCTTCGTCTTGATCAGGTACTCGAGAAGCGCGCCGCTTCCGCATCCGAGGTCGAGCACCCATGTATCGTCGTCTATCAGGGAGGCGATCACCCCGAGATCGAGGCGGTCGTCTATGGTTACGAACTTTTTCACGTGATTTTTTACCACTTTTCCTCCCAGAACATCTCGTTGTTATAAGTGGCATACAGGAACGTACCGATCAGCTTGGTCTCCAGCTCGTATTCCAGCAGGAACGCGTCGTGACCGTAGGGCGAATCGATATTGACGTAGGACACGTCCTTTCCGGCTTGTACGAACGCGTCGAGCATCTCCTCGGACTGATACGGCGGAAAGAGCCAATCCGACGTGAACGATAGGATAATGATACGCGCCTTGACCAGATCGAGCGCCTTTTCGAGCACGCCCTCCCCGTAATATCCAGCGACATCGAAGTAATCCATCGCCTTCGTGACATACAGGTACGAGTTAGCGTCGAAACGCTCCACGAACTTGGTGCCCTGGTAATCGAGGTAGCTCTCCACCTGAAACTCGGACGAGAAGTCGAAGTTAAACTTACCGCTGCTCTGGAGCTTGCGTCCGAATTTTTCGTGCATGGATCTATCGGAAAGATAGGTGATATGCCCGATCATACGCGCGATAGACAATCCCCGCGCGGGAATTTCACCGCCGTAGTAGTCGCCGCCCTGCCAGTTCGGGTCCGAGGTGATGGCGTTACGTCCGACCGCGTCGAACGCGATACTCTGCGCGGACAGACATGCCGTCGACGCTATTATTATCGCGGAACGTACCGAGTTCGGGAAACGCAGCGACCATTCCAGCGCCTGCATCCCCCCCATCGACCCTCCTGTTACCGCGAGGAGTTTCTCTATACCGAGGCGGTCTACCAGCTTTTTCTGCACCTTAACCATATCCCCGATAGTGACTACCGGGAATTCCATCCCGTAGGGCTTCCCGGTGCGCGGGTTGATGCTCGACGGCCCGGTCGTACCGACACATCCGCCGAGGACATTGGAGCAGATAACGAAGTACATATTCGTATCGAACGCTTTACCGGGGCCGATCATATCTTCCCACCATCCCGGCTTACGGTCGTTATCGGCATGAAAGCCCGCCGCATGCGCGTCCCCTGATAGGGCGTGGCAAACCAATATTGCATTGTCTCTTTCAGGATTCAGGGTTCCGTAGGTCTCATAAGCCACCGTTACGGGACCGAAGTTTTTCCCTGAATCCAGGACTAAGTGATCCTCTTCCTCTTCCGCGAATGTGAAATACTCCGTCTTTACCAATCCTACGGAGTTTTGCGCTGATTCCATCTTATTTGCCTTCCAGAATGTCTCATTTTTTTGGAATATAATAACTCCATTCCGGCTTTATGTAAATAAAAACGATAAATATTTCAACGATTTATTCAATTGCGGTTGACTAAACCCAGTTTTGCATTAAGATAATCAGGGTGAATATTTACCAGAGAAAGGCGGGATGCGGAATATCGTTGTACTTCTCCTGTGCGGAGTTTTTTGCTCATCGTGCGTTTTAAATCATATCGAATATATTCCCGGTAACGCCGAGAAGGGTGTTTCCGATTTTTCCGTAATGCAGTATAACTCCAAAACAGTGATTAACCTCGAGGGCGAATCGGAGTTTTACTGGAACCGTTACCTCACCCCGGAGGATTTCAAGACCAACGGGCAGAACCCGG
>MIBD01000189.1:0-1312 GCA_001829395.1 Spirochaetes bacterium GWF1_49_6
TCGAATAAAATAGACACAGTTATTTTGACACTACCGCTTTTTTATTCTTTATAATCAGAGTTTTTACGTTAGTCCCCGCAAGGGGAGAACTGCCCTTATAGAAGTGACTACAAGCAAGAAACGGAGGAAATTTATGTCGCTATCTTTTAATCCGTCGGATACATCGCAGGGACAGACCCCTCAAGCCCAGTATACCCAGCAGCCTCCCACCCGGAACGCCAATCCCAGCAGCGGGGCGGGACGCGGATGCCTGTCGGGGTTTCTCGGCTTTATCATGTTCTTCCTGCTGAATGTCGTCTTTTTCCTCTATCTGTCGTTTACCATCAGCAGTAAACCGTTTCTAATGAAGATCGGCACCGATACGCTGGGTGTGTTCTATGACGCCAGCCCGGATACATTCGCATCGTATATCATTATGATGAAGAAACAGTTCCAAAGTTCGGCCATCTCACAGCCGTTCCCGGAGCTAAATCTCCGCATCTCTAAGAACGAAGTCGCCGGGCTGAGCGATAAGGAGATTATCATATTTATCGCGACCAATAAATTCATCGATCCCCTTTATGAGAAGGGCGACAAATTCGCGGACGGATTTTTCATCAAAGGAGCGTCCGGTAAGGGTAAAACTCCTGGCGCGGATAAAAACATCAAACTGGAAAAATTCGACTACGACGGGGAACAGCATAGCGGACTGTATTTCCTGACGCGGGAATTCCATGATAAAATCGCGCGGAGTTTCTGGATATTCGCGGGAATAAGCGCCGCCATTTTTATCATTATGGTTCTTATCAATACCAGCTTCTGGCGGTTTTCCGCAGTCGGGGTCACTCTCGTATTATCGTCGTTACCCCTCATGGGTATATGGCTGACCCTGACCCAGATGATAGCGGCGGGCGAATGGCTGAAAAATTCCGATATCCCGCCCGCGTTTATTATCATCCTGACAAAGTTGTTCGACCCGTTTATCAACCTGATCCATTCGGTGTTCCTGACCGCGCTGATAACCGGCGGGGCTTTTATTGTAATCGCGATTATCCTCAATGTACTGAATAAGGCGCAGGAAGGTTCGGGAAATTCGAATTAATCAAGGGAGCTTCATGAAGTTTTGGAAACACATCACGGTCATATTCATAGTTATCGTATCATCCTGCGCCGGCAGACCGGTCACTAAAAGCGGGCTTTACGACCCGTTACCGGGGATATGGATGCGTACCGGGGATTATGCCGAGGGTACGTTAATCAAGGTGATTCACTCCGGCGGGGCTTATTCAGGCTACCTGCTCTCCCCCAAGGGTAAGCTCATGCCGCAGTTTCA
>MIBD01000189.1:1371-1690 GCA_001829395.1 Spirochaetes bacterium GWF1_49_6
GCGATATGTATTTCTGGATCAACTATAAGGGCGGGAAGCAGGAAATATCGAATACCGGGTACCTCCCCTGCATTATCATTTTATCCGATAATAATACACTTTTCCTGTACGACAGTCTACCGGACGGCGGGGGCTTGTCTAATATAAATCCGGGTAACACCCCGCAGAAATGGGTGAAGATAACCGGAAAAAACTAAGGAGTTCTGTATGAAGGTTTTATCGCTGGCTTTATCATCGTTTATCCTGATATCGGCTGCCTCCTGCGGATGCTGTAACAATAACGTCAAGCCCGGCGGAAATACCCCGTTCGTCAGTCAGT
>MIBD01000189.1:1708-3852 GCA_001829395.1 Spirochaetes bacterium GWF1_49_6
AATACCCGTCGGATTGGACCGCTCCCGTTGAGGATGCGAAATCGGTGAACACAGTTTCTCCCGGCGGGGTATCCGCATTCTATGTATTCCTGAACTCCGGCCTGTCGGTCGAGGAAATTACCGGGATGTCGGTTAAATCCCTTTCGGTAAAAGCCTCTACGCCCGAAAAGGAAAGTGTTAAATCGGTCGACCAGATGCTGATCGATCCTGAAAAGCTTTCTAAAATGGGCGCGGATTCAGGGTACTCCACCGGATACTTTTTCCTCGCGTCCGGCGAACGTTACTATGCCGGGTTTTTCCTGATGAAAAAAGGGGACAATCTTTATATCGTCCATACTATTACTCAAGCAGATAAAATGGATACATACGCTCCTATCGGCGATAAAGTTTTCGATTCGTTGAAAATCGTAAAATGACCGTAATATCAGGAGGTTTTATGAAAAATATTTCAAGGTTATTTTTTGTTCTGTTAGTTTTCCTTTTCGCGGGGTGCGGCGGAAAGACTACCGTGGACAAGCAGTCCGGCGGTATGACGACCTATTCCGATAAGGAGATGGGTTTTTCTATCGAACATCCGTCTCAATGGAGCAAGGAAACCAAGAACAACCGGGTGGGATTCTTCAGCCCTGACGATCAGGCGGCGATATTCGTCACCATGTATTACAATATACCCGCCGATGAAAACATCGAGGATATTTTTGAAAACGTCATCGTTCGGCCGTATCAGAAATCCGAAACGTTCGGGATAGGCGAGAACCTGATGGACGAGGAAGACCGGAACTGGACGCCGGAGATTGCCGGGGCGGCGGGCGCGGAGGCGGGTTACGGGGGATTTTTTCAGGGCCAGATTGCCGGGAAGGACATCATGATGCTGGTCTCGGTACTAAAAAAAGGCACTACGGCATATCAGGTGATGACCTACGCCACGAAATCCTCCTACGATCAGTATAAGGAAACCATGCAGAACGCTTTCGCTAGCTTCGTGATCGCGGAATAAACGTATTATTTAATAAGATTACACTTGTTTATGGTCACTTCTAATTAACCCTCTTTTCTACCAGATTCCAAAGGAAAAGAGGACAAAGAAGTGACCATTGGGCGTGTTATAAAAAATTATAAATACTATTGTTAGAAATATCAATAGTTTTTGCGTCAGTCCCCGGAAGGGGGGAACCGCCCTAATTATAATTATCTAACCGATTGACAAAATATTTCTCTAAGAAAGTAACAGATTTGATTTTTATCATTTTTTCATATATACTATTGCCGATTTAATCTGAGGAGGGTCATGTGGCCGGACAGATCCGAAAAATGATCGATTTGATCGTTCAGGAGAGAGCCAAGGGTAATCCGTTGATCGAACGAACGACTCGTACAAAGCTTCTACTCAAGGGAATCAACCCGGATAGGTATAACGCGGAATCTCTTGACGATCCTGTAATTATCGCACGCTTGAAACATCTCGCGGTGGAAATAACCGGCCGCGTTCCGATGATATAAGGAGGAAACTATGCATATTGTCACATCTTTTTCATCCCTTCCTAATCCGGCGGACGCTGCTAGCGAGCTAAAGACTAAATTCGGGGCTTTTACCCCGCGGATGGTGTTGTTTTTCGCATCGTCGAACTACGACCCGAACACTATCGCCGCCGCTATGCAGAATATGTTCGGTAACGCCCTTACGTTCGGGTGCTCCACTTCCGGGGAAATCGTCTCGGGGCAGATGCTGAAGAATTCCGTGGTCGCCATGGGGTTCGATTCCGAGGCGATGCTCGACGCGAAAATAGTCGTAATGAAAAATATCAAAGACGGTAATCCCGTGAAGCAGGCCTTCGACCAGTTCGACGCGTACTACGGCGTGCCCATGCGGGAAATCGATTTCACCAAGTTTATCGGTATTATTCTCGCGGACGGCATGAGCGGATCCGAGGAGAGGATCATGGATACGATCGGCGACCTCACTAACGTGACCTTTATCGGCGCGTCGGCGGGAGACGATTTGAAGTTCAAAGAAACCCATGTCTACGCCGGCGGTATCTCTTATACCAACGCCGCTATACTCGCGCTGTTAAAGCCGGGCATCCAGTTCGATATCATCAAAACCCAGAGTTTCACGGAGCTTCCCGTTAAACTAGTCGCCACTA
>MIBD01000189.1:3908-5476 GCA_001829395.1 Spirochaetes bacterium GWF1_49_6
GGGCTGATGGCGGAAGGCGAACCGTATGTCCGCAGTCCCCAGCAGATGAAGGGCGATAATATCGTTTTCTACTGCAACGTTAAACAGGGGATGGAGCTTTCCGTGCTGGAATCGGGCGATATTATCACCGATACGAAGACGGTCGTCGAACAGAAAAAGTCCGAACTCGGCGGTATTTCAGGGATTATCAACTTCCACTGTATCCTGCGTACCCTCGAGCTCGAGGAAAAAAAGCTCACCGGCGAGTACGGTAAGATATTCAGCGATATCCCCACTATCGGGTTCAGCACCTACGGCGAGCAGTATATCGGGCATATCAACCAGACCTCGACGATGCTCGTATTCAAATAGCCCCCTGAGGGGGATCTCCGATTCCCTTTTATTACCATAGGACACTTATTTGATAAATAGCCCATGTTAAGGATATAACGAAAAACGCCCCCATGACGGGGGCGTTTTTTTATGCTCAGCTTCGATTGCTTTAGAACTGGGATTCCGGGGACTCGAAGATACGTTCCATCGGCGTCACGATCTTGGTCACACGTACCGCGAAGTTTTCGTCGATGACCACGACTTCACCCTGCGCGATCGCCTTATCGTTCACAAGGATGTCGACCGGTTCGCCGGCGAGTTTATCCAGCTCGATAATAGAACCTTCGCCCAATCCGAGGATATCCTTGATCGTCATCTTCGTACGCCCGAGTTCGACTGTGACACGCATGGGTACGTCGAGAAGCAGGGTGATATTCCCCATCGCCTCGGACTCCACTCCCATCTGTAACGGTTCGAACGCTACAGGTTTGATCTGTATCCCTGTCATCGGAGCCGCGGCTTCCTGCCCTGCGGCCAAAGCGCTCGCGTTCTTCGCGGCGTTAAAGCTCGATATGATACTGCGCGCCATAGTGATCGGGATGAACACGAAGAATCGCGCGCTGCCTTTATCCTGAAGGTTGAATACATAATTCATACGGACTACGTACGCGCCGCCCGCCACACTGATGGCGCTCGCGTCCTGGAGGAAATCGAGATGCGGGAAACCCGGGGTGATCGTCTTGCCGAGCCTATCGGTCAGAACCGACATCAGAGCGCCGGTGGTCTGGGTGATTACCTCGCCGAACGTGTTGATCACGAGGTCGGTAACTTCGGTATTGTCATCCTGTCCGATCAGGATATTCGTGACCGCGAGCACGCTCTTGTCCGGTACGATATAGACCCATTCGCCGCTTAATCCGCCCGTCAGGCTGACTTTCGCCTGTATCACCTTACCCTTGATGTCCTTCTTCAACGCGTCGAGCTGTCCGGCGTCTATAAACGGGGAGCTGAACTTCGTCGTTACGGAGGTCAGGGTGGAGATAGCGGCCGCCTGCGCAGTTCCTATCTCGCGAAGGAGATCGCCTAATGTTGCTTTATCGTTCTCGGAGATGGATTCGGCCGATACGGACGGGCCTGCTTCGTAATTCATGGGAGCTGTCGTCCCAAGGTTCTCCGTCATTAATTCATCAGTGCCTTGTAATAATGCATCTATCTCATCTTGGGACAGGGTACCGTCGCTCATACCTTTCCTCCAA
>MIBD01000190.1:0-1249 GCA_001829395.1 Spirochaetes bacterium GWF1_49_6
GGGAATGACGCTCCATCCGCAGCGACAGGGTCTCAAGGCCCTGCAGGAATATCCACGCGTTATCCGGCGAGATACACGCCCCGAGGTTACGGAGCGGTACGAGCCTCATGCGGAGGATGAACGCGAGGGGGCTGAGGTCGCCGAGGTCGTGCGCGAAACGCAGGTCATGGTATCCCCCGTCGGGCTTATTGAACAATGTAAACTTCGGGTCTGTCCAGTCGAACTTCCCGGAATCCACCACGATACCGCCGATACCCGTCCCGTGTCCGCCCATCCACTTGGTCAGCGAATGGATCACGATATCCGCGCCGTACTCGATGGGACGCAGCAGATACGGCGTCGTAAACGTCGAATCCAGCACGAGGGGAAGGTGATGCTTCTTCGCGATACGCGACAACCCATCGAGATCGATGACGTCCAAGCCGGGATTCCCGATAGTTTCCGCGTAGATCATGCGGGTTTTACCAGTGATCGCCTTCTCGAAATTCGACAAATCCTTAGGATCGACGAGCTTCGCCGTAATCCCGAACTGCGGCAGAATCGAGTCGAACATGGTGTATGTACCGCCGTAGAGATTATTCGCGGAGACGATTTCGTCCCCTTGTTCGCACAGGTTAATCACCGTATAATAGATGGCGGACGTCCCGGACGCGAGCGCGAGCGCGGCGGCTCCGCCTTCCAGCGCGGCGACCCTCTTCTCCAGCACGTCCTGCGTAGGATTTCCCAGTCTCGTATAGATGTTTCCCATTTCCTTCAATGCGAATAGATTCTGCGCGTGTTCCGCGCTTTTAAACAAATAGGACGATGTCCGGTATATCGGGACAGCGCGCGATAATGTATCGCTATCCACAGTTTGCCCCGCGTGCAGGGCAAGCGTATCAAAACCCTTTTCAGCCATATCGTTACCTCCGTTTTTTCTAGGTATTCGCCGTCAAATCGTCGAAGAGCCACGTGCTTAAATAGCGCTCTCCGGTATCCGGCGCAACTGTCACAATAGTCTTACCCTTGTTCTCCGGGCGTTTCGCGACTTCGAGCGCCGCCCAGATATTAGCGCCGGACGATATCCCGACAAGGATACCCTCCGACCTCGCGGCCATTTTCGCCATCGCCCCGGCGTCTTCGTGACGCACCTTGATTATCTCGTCGATTATAACCGTATTCAGCACCGCCGGGACAAATCCCGCTCCGATACCCTGTATCTTATGCGCCCCGGGCTTCCCGCCCGATAGTACGGCGGAGTCCAGCGGCT
>MIBD01000190.1:1288-1732 GCA_001829395.1 Spirochaetes bacterium GWF1_49_6
ATGTTCCCCCGGTGCCCACGCCCGCGATAAATATATCGACCTTTCCCCCGGTATCGCGCCATATTTCCTCGGCGGTCATCCTCCGGTGTACTTCGGGGTTCGCCGGGTTCAGGAATTGCTGGAGTACCAACGCGTTCGGGTTGGATTTTTGGATCTCCTCGGCCTTATCGATAGCGCCCTTCATCCCCTTCTCGCCGGGAGTCAGCACAAGTTCCGCGCCGAATATCTGTAGGAGTTTCCTCCGTTCGACACTCATCGTCTCGGGCATCGTCAGGATCAGCTTGATTCCCTTCGACGCAGCGACAAACGCGAGGCCGATACCCGTATTCCCGCTGGTCGGTTCGACCAGAACGGTATCCGGTTTGATGAGGCCTTTTTTCTCGGCGTCCTCTATCATCGATAACCCGATTCTATCTTTAACGCTCGAACACGGATTGAAATTCT
>MIBD01000190.1:1783-5798 GCA_001829395.1 Spirochaetes bacterium GWF1_49_6
GTAACAACGGCGTATTCCCGACCAATTCGGTAATACTGTTCGCTATTCCAGCCATATTTACCTCCTGAACATTCTATATATTAAAACCGAGCGACATGTTAATCTTCACGCCGTAATCCCTGATCATATCCTCCAGAGTAATCCCGTCGAGAGTCTCGATAATCCTATCGCCGAGTATCTTCCATATATCTGTCGTGGGGCAAGCCTTGGAACGCCTGCATTTCTTCGTACCCGCGCAATCGACGGGATAAAGCGAACCTTCCAGCGCCTCGACAATCATCCGCACCGTAATTTCCGCAGGCGGGCGGGATAAACGGTATCCGCCCTGCGCCCCGCGCTCCGAATCGACCAACCCCGCCGAACGGAGCGGGATAATGATTTGGCTGAGGTACTTTTCTGAAATTTCCTGCGCCTCCGCGACCATCTTCAACTGTACCAGCGGTTCCTCATAGCGCAACGCAAGCTCGAACATCAGCCGTAATCCGTACCGAGAACGTGTCGATATTTTCATATATTCCTACCATTACTATGATGTTACTAGTATATAATATCATAGATTTCCCTTGTTGTCAATAGTTTTAGGAAATATTTTTTTATGTCGGGGTGCTCGCAAGCGGGGATAATTACTATTTCTCCTATATCACTTCGGATACGGAACTCTTTAAAAAATTTATGAAAGGCGATATGCAGACAATTTTCAATTCCCTTTGCCCGTCGGAATCCGGCGAAGAGGATATAGAAGAAAATCCCTAGAATAGCGTACGCCTATTTCAGGCAGAGTTCGGAGATTTTATCGGAGAAATCCGGGTAATCGCTGCAAAGAAACTCTAAGATACCGTCCTCATAATCTTTATACTCGAACCCCGGAGCGACCGTAGTCCCCAAGAGCGCGAACTCCGCTCCCTCCGCAAGACGCGCGCCCTGCCATACCCCCTTCGGGACAACGACCATCGGGCGTTCCCCATTCGTAAGTCGATACCCGATATGGATGATTTCCCCCTTACCCCCAGGGTAAAGGTTGAGCATCTCCACAGGCCCGCCCATGTAGAGGTGAAATACCTCGTCGCTCTTCAGCCGGTGCATCGCGGAAAATGTCCCGTGCGTCAGCATATAGTATATCGCGGTCGAGAACACACGCGATCCTTTATATCCGCCCGCAGGATTATCGATTACCCCTTTGGAACGGTATATCTCGCGGAAATACCCGCCTTCTTTCGGGTGCGGCTCCAGTCCGAGGAGCTGGATGATTTCTTCTGGTTTCATTTTTCCTCCTATATAGATTGTAAAGTGGTAATTCCTTTTGTCAATAGGTAAATACACTCCTTATTATCCTGTATACGTCCTGTATAGGTTCTGTATACAATCCGGTAAATTACTTGTGTTTTGACGGATATCCTTTATAATTTACGGGAATAGTTTTATGGAGGATTTCCCGTATGCCGTTGGAAGTAATGGAACGAAAGACTCAATTCGCCATCATCGGGCTGGGACTGTTCGGAACTAATGTCGCCACCCGTCTGATTAACCAGGGCGCCGAGGTCATTGTGGTCGATAAGGACCCGGAACTGGTCGAGAAGCTGAAAGAATACACGGTGCACGCGTATGTGTTGGATTCGTCCGACGAGAACGCGCTCCGCGAGGCGGGTATCCACCAGGTGGACTGCGCGGTCGTCTGTATCGGTATTGATATGGTCGGCTCCATCCTCACCACCCTTCTGCTCAAACAGTTTAAAATCCCGAGGATTGTCGCGCGCGCGAACACGAAGGAACACTTCAAAATCCTCCAACTGATGGGGGTCACGGACATCATCGAGCCGGAGATCGAGACCGCGAACAAGCTCGCCCGCCGTCTGTTCGGCCAGCACGGGTTCATGCTGAATATGGAGCAGATGTGGAAAGACCATGCGATCGTCGAGATCAAGGTCACCAGCACTATCGCCAATAAAACTCTTGCCGAACTGGAGTTCCGCAAGAATTACAAGGTCAACGTCGTCGCGATCAAGCACCAGATCGAGCGTCTCGACGACAATTATAAAAATATCATCGACTTCGAATTCGACGAAGTCCCTGATCCGCAGGATCCCCTCAAGGAGGACGATATCCTGATCATCATCGGTAAGCTCGATTCCATCAACGAACTGAACGCCATACTGATGGGGAAAAACGCAAAATGAAGAAGAACGAATTCGAGATGATCAGGGACATCCGCGAGATGTTCTCCGACCTTCCCGTACACGGAATCGGTATCGGTGACGACGCGGCGTTCCTCCCCCACGGCAACAATCTCATCACCACCGACACGATGGTCGACGGCGTGCATTTCATGCTGGATAAGGTCGACCTCGCGGACATCGGTTACAAGATTATGGCGGTCAACCTCAGCGATATCGCCGCGATGGGCGGTACTCCCGAAACATCTTTACTCACCCTAGGACTCCCGCATGATTTTACCGACGCCCAGTTCCATCGGCTGATGACCGGCATCCACGACTCCGCGATACTTTATCGCTTCTCGCTCGCGGGCGGCGACATCGTCCGTTCCGACCGTCTGTTTGTCACTGCCACCATGGTCGGGCATCCGCTAAATTCGCCGATACTGCGCTCGGGCGCGAAAACCGGCGACATCATTTATATTTCCAATAAAGTCGGCGACAGCGCTATCGGGCTGATGCTGCTGAAAGATAAAAATTCCGTTAAGGTTAAAACCCCGAATTATTTCCTCTCGCGCCACCTTTGCCCGTCCCCGCGTATAAAACTCGTGGAATATCTAACCCGGCATTACGCGATCAACTCATGTATAGATATAAGCGACGGGGTAATCGGCGACCTTCAGCATATCGTCGAGGCAAGCGGTACCGGATACTTCCTCGAATTGAACGAAATACCCGTATCCGATGAGGAGATCGGGAAAGAATTCGAGAAAGACCCCTACTTCTTTTACGAACTTGCGGCGACGGGAGGAGAGGACTATGAACTGCTTTTCACGTCCGCCGACACGATAGAACCGTCGATAGTGTACGAGCATGTTGGGGTGACTGTGAAACCGGTCGGACGTATTCTCGAATCGGGCGAGCGTATCGGCTACTTCGAGAAAGAACTTACCCCCGCAGATTTCAAGCCCTGTTTTCGCCACTTCGAAGGAGAATAGAATGGCGCTAATTACCTACCAGACTGCGGGAGAATCGCACGGCAAGGGCATCATCGTGATGATCGCGGGCATCCCCGCGGGACTCGCGGTCGACGAGGAGTTTATCAACTCCGAGCTTGCGCGCCGTCAGTCCGGGTACGGACGCGGCGGACGGATGAAGATCGAGACCGACCGCGCGGATATCCTCACCGGCGTCCGTGACGGGAAAACCATCGGTTCGCCCATCACCCTCGCGGTATGGAACAAGGACTACGAGAACTGGAAATCGAAGACTGTCGAGAAGATACATACGCCCCGCCCCGGCCATGCCGACCTCGTGGGGGCATATAAATACGGACTGACCGACGATATCCGTCACGTACTGGAACGTTCGAGCGCGCGTGAGACCGCCGCGCGTGTCGCCGCCGGGGCGCTCGCGAAATTATTCCTCGCCCGGTTCGGTATCGGGCTATTTTCGCATGTCGTCGAATGGGGCGGTATCAAGGCCGAACCATCGGGAATACCCCTCAGCGAGATACGCGAACGCGCGGATATGTCCGAGCTGCGGAGCGCGGCGGATAAAGATACCGAAGCGAAGATCAAGGCGCTGATCGATCGATATAAAGCCGATGGCGATACGATGGGCGGAGTGATAGAAACAGTGGTATATCCCATGCCGCCGATGCTGGGAAGCTACCAGACCGCCGGTACGAAGCTCGACGCGAAGATCGCCGCCGCCGTCATGAGTATCCAGGCGATCAAGGGGATAGAATTCGGGGCGGGATTCGAACTTGCCGCGCTCCCCGGGAGTCAGGCGCACGACCAGATTTATATCGATAATAAATCCGGGGAATATTATAGAAAGACGAACCGGAGCGGCGGTACGGA
>MIBD01000190.1:5968-22006 GCA_001829395.1 Spirochaetes bacterium GWF1_49_6
ATGTTACGGCGGTCGTGATAGCGGAGGCGATCCTCGAACGTTACGGATGCGACAATATGGAAATGATCCTGCGGAATTTCGATAACGACCCTGATTTGAAGCATTTTCGATGGAAAGGAGCGGACTGGATAAATGGAAGAACTGTTAAAGAATAAGATCGCATCTATCAACGACCAATACTTCGGGCTCGACGACCTCCCCGCTATCGTATGGAGCAGGGGGCGCATCAAACGCCGTTACCGGAGACTCACGCTCGGCAGTTACCACTTTCATAAGAACGAAATCCGCATACACCCGTTATTCCGCGAGCGGGAAATCCCGGAATATGTGCTGGAGTATGTGATATTTCACGAGCTTCTGCATTTCGAGGACCGGAACGAGCTGAAGCGCCGCCGCAGGGGAGACCGGATACACTCGGCGGAATTTCATACGCGCGAACGGGAGTACCCGCGTAAAAAGGAAGCGTCGCGGTATGTAAAGAACATAATGCTGAACGGATTGCCGTAAAACTTGATTTAATCCTGTTTATTCATCACAATATAAGGGCTGTAAAGGAGAAATTATGAAACGCAGATTAATGACAAAAACAAACTGGATTTTAGTAATCGCTGGAATAGTCGTAACCTTTTTAGGTTTCGTAATGATACGCCCGATTTCCACGAATTATGACGGGCTATACGCGTTTATTTCCATACTGGTTACAATCGGGGGATTGGTTCTGGTTATTATCGGACTGAGCGCGGGATTTGAGCCTAAGGATACCGAAAAAGCGTAAATCTGCTCATCCCAGTCATAAGTAGACCAAACCAAGAACCGATACCCAACTCTATCTCTATGATTTCTGGGAGATGAACGATGGCCGAAGAAAATGTTTTCATCGCAAGACAGCCGATTATGGACAGGAACGGTTCTATCTACGGATATGAACTGTTATTCCGGGAAAGCAGCCTTAAAAATTTCGCGGAAATAATCGACGATTTAGCCGCTACCTCTCAGGTCTTAATATCCACCCTCACCACCTTCGGCGCGCGAAAATTGCTCGGATCGTCCTACGGGTTTATCAATATCAATGAAGCGGTAGTGGAAAAAGGATTTCTCAATTCCCTTAAGGGTGAAAAATTTATCTTCGAAATACTCGAAAGCACCCTCATCAGCCCCGAATTTATCAGTCAAATCTCTGAAATGAGGGATAAGGGTTTCTTGTTCGCGCTGGACGATTTTATTTTCAAGGATCAATTTATCGAGTATTTCCGGCCTCTTTTCGATTATATCAGTGTCGTGAAGGTCGATCTCCTGCAAAACGACCCATTCATTATTAAAAAGAAAATGGATATTTTCGCGCCCTATAAAATCAAACTCCTCGCGGAAAAAGTCGAGGATATGGAGCAGTTCGATTACTGTAAACAGTTGGGATTCGAGTTGTTTCAGGGCTACTACTTCGCGAAACCGGTCATCCTCAGCGGTAAAAAAATCAGCCCCGACCAACTCGCAATAATCGAACTCATCAAACTCCTGAAGAGCAACGCGGATATCCATATAGTCGAATCGGTATTCAAGAAATATCCCGAAATGACCATCAATCTCCTGAAATTCATCAATTCCGCCGCGTTCGGCACCCGTTCTAAAATCACGTCCGTCCGTCAGGCTATCGCCCTGCTCGGAATGAATAATCTCATGCACTGGCTGATACTGTTAAGCTACGCGGGAAGCGGCGGCGACCGGAATAAGAACCCATTATTTAAGACCGCCGGACAGCGCGCGAAGGCGATGGAACTTTTCCTGAAGAATACGATGGGCGAGAAAAACCGTCAGATTCTCGACGAGGGATTCCTTGTCGGGCTGCTTTCGCTGATGGATGCGCTCTTCCAGACGTCGCTGAACGAAATAATTAAAGAACTCAACCTGAATGAAGAAATTAATAACGCATTGATGAATCACGAGGGTACGTTAGGAAAACTCCTATCGTTGATAGAGGAAACCGAGAAGTATGAGGTGAATCTCAAGAAGGTTTCGGATATTCTCGAGAGTATGAACGCGACTATGCAGGACTGGACTAACAATTATTTCGAAAGCGTGGCATGGATCGAAGATATGCCTTTATCGGATTAGTTTATTTCTCTTCGTAAGGTTTTAAAACCATGATACCCAGCGTAATCTTCGTATTATCGCTCTCCAGATTTTCAATAATCATCGGTGAATTCGGGCTTTTCAGCGTCAGACCGTCCGAGTAGACGGTAAACGGTATAGAAATATCGTGCGGGCCGTACGGTACGGAAAATCCCGGCAGCGACCGTCCGGTGGCGATATTCAGACTCTCCGCCATCCCGTCTCCGACACCGCCGTCCCCACCCTGAAGCTCTATCCCGCCCGTTAGATTCGTCATCCATGTACGCGCGGTAGTCTTATCCATGCTCTGGAATAGGAATATGGAGGGCTTTCCCTTCAGGTGAATGAACGCCGTAACGTCGCGTAACGGAACATCGTTCGCCTCGATGATGGGAGTACGTCCCATCTTCTCGATCTGCTCCGGGATGCAGAGGCTGAACAGATCGGTGACTCTATCCCGGTAGACCTTGAATAACTTTCTCGCAAGCTCGGTCGATTCGCCGTCGCCGCCCATCAGCACCGCGGAGGCGTGATTATACAACGCCTGTATCGACAACTTATCCAGCTCCGAATGAAAGAAATCCCATTCTATAGGATTATGCGAAATTTTTTGCAAATGGTATTTAAATTCCAATTTTCACTCCCGGAGCGGGTTACTGCCCCACCCGTTTCATTGTCTCTAAAACCTTATCATAGGTAACCGGCTTGAGAATATAGTACTTCGCGCCTAATTTGAGCGCTTCCATCACCGTCTCTTTATCCTCGACCGCGCTGATAACCACAAACTTTGCATCAGGGTTGGTTTTCATCACTTGCCTGAGCACATCAAGCCCGTTCATCTTCGGCATATTCAAATCGAGAGTCACGATATCGGGATGATGCTGTGCGAATAGCTTAACCGCCTCGTCCCCATCAGACGCCTCCGCGATCACGGTATACCCCGCCTGAGTCAGCATGGAATTGAGGCTTTTCCGCATTACCATTGAATCGTCAACTATCAATACGCTGGGCATTTTTTCCTCCCCTTTAAAATCCAGTAAGAATACCATATTTTTAGCTTTTTGACAATTTTTCATCATTTTAATTCACAGCACGCCGGTTTCAGGCTTTCCTTTTTAACGAATTTTTGTTATATTAGTACTTATTTCGGAGGCGTAATATGGGACATTGTTCCGGCTGTGACGGAAACTGCTCGGGCGAGAGCTGCGACACGCATTCCCACGGGGACTGCGGCGGATGCGAGGATATCACCCTCACGATAAAGAATTTTTCACAGGAAGCAGGACGAGCCTCTCTGAAAATGCTGTCCCGTTTTACCGCGGTAAAAAAATCCCGGCTCTCGGGGAACAAGCTCCTATTCAAGCTGGCCTCCCCCTCGGAGATTACACGGATTAAATCGTTTTTAAAGGATAAGGGTATTCAGTTAGTATAATTATATTCATACTTATATTATAGTATTATACCCCGGATTTATTTGATTTTCAGAGTGAAATGCTCTATAATGAATACGATATTCAAGGTTGGAGATTATGCAGAGAGTATATTTAGATAACAACGCTACGACAATCGTCGACCCGCTCGTGAAGGAAGCGATGGATCCGTTTTTCACCCAGATTTATGGGAATCCCAATTCGCTTCACGATTTCGGCACCGAACCCCATCCGTATATGAGGCTCGCCTTAGACCGGATGTACAAGGGGCTGAATGCTCCCGACGATGCGGATATCCTGATTACCGGATGCGCCACCGAGAGCAACAATACGGTGCTCAAGGGCGTGTACTACGATATCATGCATCACGGGAAACGGAACCAGATTATTACCACGCCGGTGGAACACCCGTGTGTGGCGAACACCGCTAAATTCCTCGAATCCCTCGGCGCGGAACTGAAAATCCTCCCGCTGAACGAGGACGGGATTGTCGATCAGGAGATACTCCGCAGGTTTATCAATCCCGATAAAACCGCGCTGGTATCCGTGATGTGGGCGAATAACGAGACGGGGATGATATTCCCGGTGAAGGAACTCGCCGAGGCCGCGCACGAGAACGGCGCGCTGTTCCATACGGACGCGGTACAGGCGATCGGTAAAATCCCGGTCGACGTCCGCGACGCAAACGTGGATTTCCTGTCGTTTAGCGCGCATAAGTTCCACGGCCCCAAGGGCATCGGCGGCCTGTTTATCCGCCAGGGCCTCCGCCTCACTCCCCTCCTTCACGGGGGCGAGCAGATGGGCGGCAAGCGCGCCGGGACGGTGAATGTCCCCGAGATGATCGGGATGGGGCTCGCGATGGAGATGGCGGCGCAGAACCTCGAGTACGAGCTTACCGAAGTCCGCAGACTCCGCGATAAGATGGAAGACGCGTTACTAAAGATAGACGATACGCTGGTGGTCGGACGGCGCGGCTTGCGTACCCCGAACACCATCCTTTGCAGTATAAAAGGCGTCGAGGGCGAGGCGATGCTCTGGGACCTGAATAAGAACGGGATAGCCGCGTCGACAGGAAGCGCATGCGCGTCCGAGTCCCTCGTACCGAACCCGACGTTTGTCGCGATAGGCATCAATAAAGACCTCGCGCATACGGGCATCCGTATCTCACTATCGCGCTTTACCACCGAACAGGAAATAGATTACGCGATTGACGTGTTCAGGAACTCGATCGAACGTCTCAGAAAGATATCGTCGAGCTATTAAGGGGAATGCAATGGCAAAAAATGATTTGATAGGCGGCGCTTTATGGGAGCAGTACTCCGATAAGGTATCCTCCAGAATGGACGAGCCGAAGTTCCGCGGGGAAATCACCGAAGAACAGGCGAAGGCGCTGGGCGCGAAGCTGATTGTAGCGGACTGGGGCGCGGAGGCCTGTGGGGACGCGGTACGCCTGTTTTGGGCGGTCGACCCTAAAACCAACACAATTCTCGACGCGCGCTTTAAATCGTTCGGATGCGGCACCGCTATCGCATCGAGCGACATGATAGCCGAGATGTGCATCGGTAAAACGGTCGACGAGGCTATCGCTATCACGAATATCGACGTCGAGCACGCGTTACGCGACGACCCCAATTCCCCGGCGATACCCCCGCAGAAGATGCATTGCAGTGTCATGGCGTACGATGTTATAAAAAAAGCCGCCTCATTATATAAGGGCGTGGATATATCCACGTTGGAGGAGGAGGAAATCGTGTGCGAATGCGCGCGGGTCAGCCTCCGTACTATCCGGGACGTTATCCGTATCAACGACCTCAAGACGGTCGAGGAGATCACGAACTTTACCAAAGCGGGCGCGTTCTGTAAATCATGCATCCGCCCCGGCGGCCACGAAAAACGAAAATACTACCTTGTGGATATTTTAAAGGATGTCCGAAAGGAAATGGAGAAGGAAAAAATGGCAGAAGTATCCGAAACCAAAGAGTTCAAGTCGATGACAATAGTTCAGAGACTGAAGAAGATCGAAACCGTGCTGGAAGCAGAAATCAAACCGATCCTCGCGCAGGACGGCGGCAGTATGGAAGTGGTCGATATCAAAGAAGAAGAAGGCAACACCATCGTATATATCCACTACCTCGGCGCGTGTCAGGGATGCCCGGGCGCTACCGCAGGTACGTTGATGGCTATCCAGCAGTTCCTGAACGAGAAGGTGGACGCGAGCATCTTAGTCGAACCCGTCTAGAAGCTACGTAATATCTTCGATAGGCGCGGGCTTGCCGATAAAGTATCCCTGCGAGTACCCGATGCCCAGTTCGACGACCTGCTTGAACACTTCCTCGCTGTAGACGAATTCCGCGATAGTCTCGATTCCGAGTTGGCGTGCGAACGTAATAATACTATGCACCAGTACCGAGCAATGTCTGCTGACGGGGAGTTCCTTCACCAGCGACGCATCGATCTTCAGGTAATCGACCCCCAGTTTGAGGATATTCTCGTAGTTCGAGTAGCCGCTGCCGAAATCGTCTATCGCGATCTTCACCCCATACCGTTTCATCTTTTTTACAAAAGCCTGTATCCGCTCGAAATCCCCTATTCCCTCGGATTCGAGTATCTCGAATACCAGCCGTTTCGCCGTCTCCGGTTTAGCGATGAGTAGCCCCTCGACGAACTCGATCAACTGGTTGTTTTTCACATCGGAGAAGGAGAGGTTGACAGAGAACTGGTAAGGGAGATTCTCGAAGAACGCGAACGATTTTTCTATCATGGTATGCGATATCTGGTGGAGCAGGCGCGTCTTTTTCGCGACATCGAGGAAATTCGCCGGCGAGACAATCCCGTTTGATTCGTCTATCAGGCGCACGAGGCACTCGTATTTTTCTATTTTTTTCGTATGATTGTTGTAGATCGGCTGGCAGAACGGGACGATCCGTTCGTCCTTGATCGCGGAACGGATGATATTCAGCCAATTGACGTTATCGGAGGGTTTGCTGAAATATTCGGAACTCTCGTCATAGATCAGGAAATTGAGGTTATTCCTGCGCGCGGCGTTCAGCGCCATCCCGGCATGCGTCACCAAAGACTGCCATATCTCTTCTTTGTCGGGTTCGAGAAGCATCGACGCCTTCGCTACCCCCACTGTTACGCTGATGCTGATCTCGTTGCGGTTGTAGGAAAATATTTTATCCGCGATGCCGGTTATCAGGAATTCGATAAAGGTCGTCAATTCGAATAGGCTAAAGAACTTGTCGGAGACCACCGCGAACTCGTCTGAATGCAGGCGGTATATCCGGTAATCACCCTTCGGCAGGAGGTACTTGAAGCGGTTCGCCACGCCAATCAGGATAAAATCCCCGGCCTTGTTCCCGTATAAACTGTTGATCTGCTTGAACGAATCGACGTTGACGAGGATAACGGTCGGGTTCTGCATCTTTTTCAGATCCATCAGGAGCTTCGTCCGCGACGGTAAAAATGTCAACTGGTCGGTGTTCATCATCTGAACGAGCTGTTCGTGCTCCTTATGCGTGCTCCGAATATATATTACCATGAACGGAAGGCTGAGCAGGAGGAAATATACCCCCGTCAGTAACGCGTTCAGCCAGAGGGAAATACCCATTGAAAATATCTCATGATCCTCGCCGTAAAATATCCCGGCGATCACCGAACGGCCGTCTTTATCCATCAGGTGATAGTAATACTCTCCGTCCTTTTTACTCGCATCGTTGGTAATAATCGAATAATACCCCTGATTCGCGATGGAATCATACCATCCTTCTGGAGGATTAAAAATAAGACGCATTCCCGCCGTACCGTTCGTTACCGAGGAATAAAAGGAGTAATAGTAAATATTGTTCGTTCCGACCAGGATCAGTATCCTTTGGGCATCTAATATCGAGGTCATTTTTATGATATTCGAGAGAATGCGGGGATTGCCGTTCAGGGTATATGCGTCATCCGAGGAAAAATAACTGTCGTCCGCGATAATCGACAGGCTTTTCGCCCAACGTTCCATATCGGACTGGTCGTGCGCTTTTACTTGTGAGCGTTCGATAAAATAACCGAACAGGAGATAGAGGATAATCCCCGCAAGATACACCGCTAACGCGACGATGATCAGATTTCGCTTTCTCAATAGCATCCCCTCGAATTTACCATCCGTGAAGTTTCCCTTTTACGGGGACAAACTTAAAACAAGTGATATTGACATACTAATATGCCCAATGGACGCTTTATTATTTGACTTCAAAGCGTCCATTAAGTATAAAGAATTTACCGTCGAAATGCAATAAAACGTTTTTACTTTATTCGAATTCCGATGGGCGCGGTAAATCAACCCGCGCCGATTATGATTATCGGAAAATTACCGTGAATTTCCCGAATATAATGATTTGGGGGTTCCCCCCTTGCGGGGACTGATGTAAAAACTATTAACATTTTTAACATTAATAATAATATATCTTTAAAATACGCCCAATGGTCACTTCTTTATTTTCGCGCGAAGTGCGGAGGCTTGTCCTCTTTTCCTTCACAATTTGGTAGAAATGAGGGTTAATTAGAAGTGCCCATGACAGAAAATTTTTACTACCCGAAATCAACAGGATTCGTCCCGCCATAAAATCCCCTCGGCATGGGAAAGCTTCCCCATCCGCAGGAATGGCTATGGGATGAATTACCAGAGGATTTACGCATGACCTACCCGTTTCCCGATAGAACTATTTATCAAAAATAGTTATATACCCGTTTATTCCGTCGTAGGTAACCTTTATTCCCTGAACAGTGTAATCGAACGCCGTACAGTCGGGGAACATAGGAGCGTTAGTGAATCCGTCGAGATACATGCTGCTATAAGGAAGTATTAGAAAACCGCTGCCGGAATTACCGTTCGGTATCTGGGATTCCCCTATCTGGATGGAGCCGTAAAAATACCCGTTCTGGAGATCGAACTGCCACCCGCCTGAATCGTAATTATTATACGTGTTCGGGAACGCCACCCGCCCGGTGTAATAATAACTGCCGCTCATGATGCCGGATACATCTAGCGCTAATGACACGGACTTCTCGATATAAAAACTATTCGATACAGTCATCCATGTGGACGCATCGCTGTAAACAATATAGACCTGCATCCGCTTTCCCGGCAATGCGAGAAGTTTTCCGTCCGCAAGCTGGGAAATATTCGTAACAAAGCCGTAATCTTTTTTATAATATCCCTGCTGGTAGTCCTGGGGTACCTGAGAGGTATAATTGGTCAGATTATAGAACATACTGCTATTCGCGCCGACACCGTTGGTATTAATCCTGACCACCATAGTTCCCGTCGTCGAATTGTTATCGATATCGAAGAAACCCATCCCTACCGTCGATTGCAGGAGACCCGAGAACGAAGAATAGAGTATGGAATCTCCGCCGGTATTATTATACCAGAACGTGTATCCCTGCGCGGGACCGCCCCGGTATACCACCGATTTGTCGGTTTTTACATAATAACGGATAACATCCTGCAAGTTTCTATTCGGGCAGAAATTCTCATTATCGACACCCCATCCGTCCATATTGCCTGATCCCCATCTTCCCACCGCAAACGCGAGGTCCTTGAGAGCTATATTGGTCAGACCGAGTACGGATTTTTTCAGCATGATTTCCATATTTTTATCGTCGCAAACCAGATAACCGACGGATTGATCGATCATGCCGCTATCGACCAGATAAACTATATTCGCATAATCCTGCACGTACAGATAGAGAGTCTGCCCGTTCATATTCTGAAGCAAATTCAT
The DNA here is from genome assembly GCA_001829395.1 of Spirochaetes bacterium GWF1_49_6. GTDB lineage: Bacteria > Spirochaetota > Brevinematia > Brevinematales > GWF1-51-8 > GWF1-51-8. The sequence goes on from MIBD01000190.1 coordinate 15,276, forward strand.
ACTGTCGTTATAATAATTAAGCGGGAAAATCATTTCCACCGAATTGGACGCGGTACCGTAATCCCTTGAAGGATAATCCATGGAAGTCATATATTTCCCGGCGATTCCGCCGTTAGGGTGATTTAACTTACCGATGGTCGTCAGATAGTTTCCACCCCTGTAATTACCGAACTGGTAATAAAAATAGAAGTACTCGGTATCCTCAGCTACACCGAACTTTATCAGGGAATCGCCTTGAATATCGGCGATAATATTATAGTTGGAAAACAGGCTGTACTGATACTGCTTCGACCCGATATCCCGCCAGTAAATATAATCCTCGCTGATCGAAGGGGGAAGCAGGAACGCGCACGAGGAAAGAAACAGCGCCCCGAAAATGAATAATATTGCTTTTTTCATTGTGCCTCCTAAATTAAAAAACCAGACCGAAGCTGGGCATAAACCTCATCGGCTGATCGGCGTTGAAATCATAGACCACCCCCGCGCGCAGGGTGATATTGAATACTTCCACACTCAGCCATACCCCGGGATAAAATCCCATCGACGGTTTGTCCGATATTTCATGCCATACATCCCCGGTGGTACAAAAGTACGCGGAGAACGACGCTACCACACCCAGCCGGAAATCCTGATCCATATTACCGATAAAGAAATATCCCGCTTCCAGGGTATCGGTGACCACTACCAGAGTCCGCCCAGGGGCTATCCCCGGTACGAAGGTAAGGCCGACATTGAATCCCGCCCAGAAACTCCTGTCGAAAAAGTAGTCGACCCCCAAACTTTCGAGACTTCCGCCGAGGAAATAATAACGGACATAAAGGTCTCGGATGATTAACGGGGGAGTGTATGATACCACGGGACCCGCGTTGGTATTAGGCACAGGTTCGGCAATACCGATTACCGATGCGGTTAAAAGAATAAACAGAGAAAATAAGGAAACTTTCAACAGCATATCAACCCCCTGTTGATTCCCTGAAATCATTAAGCCCTGTGGTAATATAACACCGAACTATACGAAATTTCAATTATATATCGGTATTTTTATTTCACTTTTATAAGAAAACTATCGCTGTATTGAATAGTAGAGAACTTCTGTTTTCCGAAGGATGCGGTTTTATTAAAACTCCCGGTTACATATACTTCACCGTCCACCCCTACAGCGATACCGTTACCCATATCCATTGCCGGGCCGCCCATCGTCTCGACATCGATTAATTTACCGTCAGGGGTGAAACGTGCGATAAAAATATCCCATTCGAACGTTTTTACCGCGTTTACCTTGAGATTTTTCTTCTCAAAAACTGCGCCCATATCCACCGCGCCGGTTACGGCGACAGTCCCGTCCGCGCCGACAGCGATATCGTGCCCGCGTTCGTATCCCGCACCGCCTTCTGCTTTAGCCCATACCGCTTTACAATCTTTGTCCCACTTCGCGATAAAGATTTCCTCCGCCGTCCCGCCGCCTTTATTGAGCGTTGATTTTATCGCGATATCGCCCACCATTGCTTTCCCGATATCTTTACCTGAAAGTATCCCGGTAAAGAAGCCGGTCATATAGAAGTTTCCCTCGCCGTCCACCGCAAATCCTTGAGGCTCGAGATCCACACCCACCGATTTCATCCATTCGAATTTCCCGTCCGGGGTATATTTCGCGATAAACACTTCATAATTATAGAGCCATTCGTTCTTGGAATATTTTGTAATACTGGTCTTGTACTCGAATTTCTCGAATTTGATAGGGCCGATCATATGCCCGGAAATAAAAATATTTCCGTCAGGGCCGACTTCTATCCCGTTCTCGAATATCCCGGTAATAAAGCTATCCCCGCCCGCCGCCTGTTTGACCCACTCCTGCTTCCCATCCGGCGAGTACTTGACGATAAAGATATTCTTTTGCATGATAGGTTTCAGCTTCACTTTACCGAACGTCGCGCCCTTAGTGAAAAACCCCACGAGGTAAGCATTCCCGTCCTTATCCACCGCTATATCGCGCGCCCACATATTCTCGTCATCGGACGCGGTCTGCACCCATTCCAGCTTTCCATCGTAGTCGTACTTGGCCACCGCCATGGATATTTCCCCTTTGCCCTTTACCTTCGTCCCGTCGTCGAATTCCATACTCCCGGTAAAATAAGCGTTGACATACACGGCATCGTCCGATACCGCGAGATTATACCCGTTATCGCTATCCGGCCCGCCCGCAGTGCGCATCCAGAGAAGTTTACCATTCGGGTCATACGCCGCTATAAACATATCCGTATATACGGGTTTGGCGCTTTTTACATCGATTTTTTTATTGCCATTCATGATATGTCCGCCGAACGATCCGGTATAAAACACCGTGCCATCCTTTCCTATTGCAACGGCATTCCCCACCCCATACCAGCTATTTCCTTGTACCGCCCATTCTAACCCGTACGCTTGATACGCGAATACCCCCAACACCGCCATCACCGTCAAGATTCTTTTCATAAAGTCCTCCTGATATTTCAATCGTCCAACTGTAAACTATCACGTTTGCGGTAAACCATCCCGTTAAATAACGCGACATTTTCGCCGGATTCATCGGTAATAGTCACCGAATAGGTGGCTATTTTCGGGTTGATAGAGATTTCACGCGCCTCAGCGAAAAGGCCGCCGGACGACGCGGCTTTGACGAACGACATATCGGTATGAATCCCGACCGCGACCGTACCGTGGGAGTTCGACGCCGCGGCGAACGCGAGGTCGGCCAGCGCGAAAAGCGCCCCGCCGTGCACGGTATTGATACTATTATAGTGCCTTTCGTCCACAGTCATTTTTACCTTGGCGTAGCCCTCGTCGATATCGACCAATTCGATTCCGTTGCGGCTGCAAAATATGTCCTTCTTATTGAAGTAGCGGAAAAGTTTATCTTTCATCCCCTGTTCCATACTATTCCCCCATCAGCGCCAGCACGACCGAGTCGAGTCCCATCCCGTGCGGCGCCTTCATTTTCACTGCTTTGCCCCGTGCTTTTTCAGATAATCGATGATCGCGGTATTGGATAAGCGAACGGATATCGAGAGCGCAGTGACGTACGGCATGCTGAGAGTAACCGCGTTGACATCCGCGCCGTGTTTAATCAAAAGTTTGACCATTTTCATGTCCTGTATCGATACTGCGCACATGAGCGGAGTATAATAATCCATGTATACCTGTACATTGATATCCGCTCCCTTTTTCAGGAGATATAAAACCTTCTCATAGGATTTTCCCCCAACCGCCCCTAATAAACAAACGGAATCCACATGCGCGCCTTTGGAAAGCAAGTACTCCACAAGTTCCATATTGCCTGAGCGGAACGCGAAGGTGAAGACGGACGCCTCGCTTGCATCGTACGATTTAAGCTGGTTTACATTTGCGCCATGCTCGACCAGATACCGCACGATATTGAGATGTCCTTTCATGGCCGCCCACATCAACGGGGAATGCTCGTCCATTTTTTCCGGAGCGGGTTCGAAATCGGGATTTACCCCGGACGAAACCAATTTTTTAACCGCCTTGAGATTGCCGGCGGCCGATGCAATAATGAGGTTGTCGTTGAGGTCGCCTTTGGTATAATCGATTTTTGCCCCGTACTTCTCAAGGAGAATCAATGCTTCTAAATTGCGAGATTCCATTGCATAGTCGACCACGGTTTTTTTGTCCTCATCCTGAATATCGATATCCGCGCCGTTTTCTAATAAAAAAGTCATGAATCCTATGTTGTTTCTATCAGCCGCCTTCATTAGTATGGTTTGTCCGAACTGGTTAGTAAAATTTATACCGATGCTCTTCTCTTTTAACGCCTGCAGTACGACAGGATCACTGCTTAGAAACGCATTTTCGATCAGCGTTCCGCCGGAATGATCCGGGTGAGATATATCCGCGCCCTGCTCGATCAGGTAGTTGAAAATTGAAGACCCGTTTGCCCAAAAAAGCGCGGTTTTACCGTTTTTATCCTCGGCGTCGATTTTCGCCCCGGATTGGAGTAAAATCTTTACGACATTAAGATTCCCCTGCATCGCGGCTTTCATCAGCACAGTTCTCCCTTCCTGATCGGCGGCGTTGGGGTTTGCGCCTTTCTTCAGGAGTTCTAGAATTTTATTCGTATTTTTTGTTCTCGACGCGTCGATCAGCGCAGAGTCCAGGAGCGAGTTGGTTTGATAATTTTTGTTGAATAATGTGTTCGTATTTCTGAATATAGGATTAACGCCCGCTGAATTCCCGTTTTCGGAACTGCCGCAGGCGGTAAGAAATATGCTGGTAAGAAAATAAATGTACAGAGAATAATTTCTTTTCATTCGGAATCCCCGTCTACATTTTACCGCTGAAATAGGGAATGTCATTTTCCCATGATTATATCGCACCTTCTTGCATTATTTCTGTCGAATTATATTATTATTTACCGATGATCTGAACTAATTTTGTTAGGCATTCTAAGTACCGAATTCGGGAGCTCTTTTCCCTGATTCAGTTGGGCAATCCCTGTTCCATACTATTCCCCCATCAGCGCCAGCACGACCGAGTCGAGCCCCATCCCGTGCGAGGCCTTCACCAGCGCGACGTCCCCGTTCTTGATTTCCGCGCGAGCCGCGTCGGTCAGTTTATCCTTATTCTCGAACCATTTCGCGGGAATACCGGCCTTCTCGACAGTCTGTATGAGCTCGCGGGTATGTTCGCCGTAACCGAGTATCAGGTCGGCGGACTTGTTCACGACAATAAAATCGCCCACCATCTTATGATAGTACCCGGATTTTCTGCCGAGTTCTAGCATATCGGAAAGCACCGCGATCCGCCGTCCTCCGCGCGAGCTCGCGCCTAATAGGCGGAGGCCGGCGATCATCGACGAGGGGTTCGCGTTATAGCAGTCGTTGATAATAATCCCGCGCGGAGAATTCACGATCTGGCTGCGCCCGGTGACCGCGCGGAAACCGCGTACCGCGTCAATACGCATATTGACCGGGATACTGAAAAATTCGCCGATCTTAAACGCCGCCGTGAGATTTGAAAGATTATGCTGTCCGGGGAGGTTGAACTCGAAGGTCTCCCCGCCGTACTCGAGTATATAGCCGTCTATCCCTCTATCTTCGATAATCTTGATATCCATCGCGGTAAAATCGAGCACAGGTACGTCCGCGCGCGCCTTGAGATAACCGTAGTATGGGTCGTCCGCGTTCAGAAGCACATACCCCCGGTCGACTATCCCGTCGAATATCTCGCTCTTCGCATCGGCGATAGCGTCGAGACTCCCCATATTCCCGATATGGGCGTACCCGATATTGGTAATGACCCCCAGCAGGGGTTCGGCTATTTTCGACAGGTATGAAATCTCACCCTTGTGGTTCATCCCCATCTCGAGCACCATCAGATGCGTATCCGCCCCGGCTTCGAGCACGGAAAGGGGAAGCCCGATATTGTTATTAAGGTTCTTTTTCGCGGTATGGACATGAAATCGTTTGGAGAGGACTGCGACCGCGAGCTCGCGGGTCGTCGTTTTACCGGAACTCCCGGTGATCGCGACCGTATTCGCGAAAATTCTCCTGCGATGCGCCCGCGCGAGTTTGGCAAGAGTCTCAATCGTGTCGTTCACGGGGATAATAACCCCCTTCTTGACCGCCTTGGACACGTCGTCGATCTTGGAATGATTGACGATAAATATTTCAGCGCCTTTAGAGACTGCATCGCCGATAAAATCATGCCCGTCGAAATTCTCGCCCTTGATACCGACAAAACATTGACCGGGTTCGATGGTACGGGAATTGATCGAAAACCCTGAAAACTCATTTTTCTCACACCCGCCAATTCTGATTGGTTTTGCCTCGAGCGTTTCCTGAACAAAGCCCACCGAAAACATAATTTACTCCGAATATTCTCTGATTAACATAGATTATATTACTTTTTCAAAACTTTCAAGCATAGAGACTATTATTTTGTAAAATATGAAAATAGCTATTTACTTTTTCAGAATATACGTTAAAATATATGCAATGAGTTTAATTTTCCGATCCGGCGGAGGAATGGATGGATGTTTCAAAACTACACCGGGTAAGCGATCATGAATGGAGTATCCATAAGAAGAAAGGGATGATCGTGGATGCTTCTTTGTATGCCGGTGAGGACCTTATCACTAAAATTGACGAAGGGGTTTACAATCAAATTGTGAACGCCGCGTCTCTTCCCGGGATTCTCGACCGTCTGATCGCCTTTCCCAATGTATCGCCCGGCATAGGCTTCCCATTCGGCGCTTTGGCGTTATTCGATAAATCCGACGGGATTATCTGCCCAGGCGCGGCCGGTTACGATATCAACTGCGGGACGCGTATTGTCACCACCAACCTGATCTACCAGGATATAGAAAAAAAGACCGAGACGCTGATTCGGGCGTTCTTCAAGGCTATCCCTGTGGGCGACTCAACCCGAGGCAAGGCCACCCTATCGTTAAAAGACTTCCGCGACCTCTTGACCAGCGGGGCAAACTGGGTAGTCGAGCATATGGGTATGGGCAAAGCGGACGACCATGAGTATATCGAGGACGGAGGGGCATCCCCTCACGCCGACCCGAACCTCATCAGCGACGAGATGCTCAAGAACGAGAAGAACCATCTCGGCACATTAGGCGCGGAAAACCATTATCTCGAGCTCCAGATTGTCGACGAGGTATTCGACATCGAACGCGCGAGGGTGTACGGCTTATTCAAGAACCAAGTAGTAGTCACATTCCAGACCGG
>MIBD01000190.1:22052-23082 GCA_001829395.1 Spirochaetes bacterium GWF1_49_6
CTCCCCCGAGGGAAAGGAGTACCTCGCGGCGATGCACGCAGTGTCGAATTTCGCGTTCGCTAACAGGCAGGTAATCGGCACCCAGATCGACCGCGTTTTTAACGACGTCATCCGCGACGTCGATACGAACATCATGTACGATTTCTCGCACAACACGATAAAAGAAGAAGTCCATAAGATAGGCACATCGAAACGGAGCGTGCTCGTACACCGAAGCGGATGCGCGAGGGTATTCCCCAGCCGTCCGTCCGACGCGATCAAGCCGTACCGGGTGATCGGGCATCCCATTCTGGTCGCGGGGCCGTTGGGAACATCGTCGTATATTATGGCTGGCACCGAGGAATCCCTCGGAAAAACGTTCGGGTCGTCCATCCACAACACCGGGAGAATCGTATCCCGTGAGAACGCCCGTCAGCTCTATAACGCCGACACGATTACCGAACAACTCAAGAATAACGGGGTCTATCTTAAATCGAAAAGCAGGGAATCCGTGATCGAGGAAGCGCCCGAAGCATTTAACGATATCGAGAATACGATCAAGTCGCTCAGCAAGCCCGGCATCTCAATCCGGGTCGCGCGTCTCAAACCGATCGGGGTCATCCGGGGATAATTATCGATGAATTCCCCTAACCCGTCCGAAAAATCCGGTAACAATACTCCCCCGCCCGTTAAAAACCGCCTGACATTCCTGGGTACCGGCACATCCAACGGCGTCCCCGTGCTCGGGTGCAAATGCGAGGTATGCACATCCGCCGACCCGCGCGATAAGCGCCTGCGGACATCGGCGTATCTGGAAACCTTGTCGGGCGAACGCATCCTGTTCGACATCGGCCCCGATTTCCGGGAGCAGTCCCTCCGGTATAATATCCTCCATATCGACGGCGTACTGGTCACCCACCCGCATTACGACCATATCGGCGGCCTCGACGATATCCGTCAGGTGAACTTCACGATGGGCGGGCCTATCGACGTATACGGGACGCGGGATACTCTCGCAGAGATCAGGGAGCGCTGCGGGTATATGTTCCGG
>MIBD01000191.1:0-1084 GCA_001829395.1 Spirochaetes bacterium GWF1_49_6
CTTTTCGCGCTGTTTCTTTGACTCATTTTTTTCTCTCCTTCTAAGCTATATTTTAGCTTAAAAAGTGCTCGCTTTCAACTGGGGCTATTATAAAGCAAATGCTCAAGGGAATCTGCGCCGACATCCTCCCAAGTCATTAATAAAGTGTCATTACTATTTTCTAGAGAAAAAATCTGAGAAACCTCTCTTGCCTTGAGATTAATCTCATATTCTCTTCTAAATCTGGCAAGTTCCTCCTGGTTTGGATACTCATTTCTCAGAGTTTTTATAACTACAGGTTTCTTATTGCTTTGAGCGATCCCCCGCATGATGATGGAATTTTTACCCTCATATATCGTGTCAATAATTTCATACCCGTTAATACTTCTCATACCCTTGCCCCCGGAATATAAACTCGAAATCACGAAGCAATCATCTGAAATAAGAGAATACTACTGAATTTTTAAATAATAATAAATATGATTATATTTCATTATAATTAGGTTTACTACATTATACAATATTTCGAATTGACTTATAATAAATCTACTCGAAAACGATACGTTGCCTCAAAATAAAAATCTACTCAAAATAACTCCTGTAAAAGCATGTCTGCATTCGCTGAATGCAGAATACTGGCGGGAGAGTCTGAAAGCCCACGGTAACTCGCCGGTCGAGAAAGAGTTAGAGAACGCGAAATCGTTCGCGATATTCCGGCTCGTCAATCCCCATGCGGTCATCAAGTTCGCCGCCGGGCGTGAAACAGTGATGAAGGATTTCCATGGCTTGCTTATACTCGCGGGAGTGAACGGGTTCCTCACCGGGGGATACCTGACCACCCGCGGGCGGAGTGTCGGGGAGGACGTCAGGTTCATCAACGAGATGCGGGGTTTATTAACTGAAACCTAAATAATCTCAGGGTTCATCTTCAAATAACTCATAAATATTTGACCTGCTAAGGAGAATCGTTTAAAATATAAAAAACAGCAAGGATGTAGTATGCTTCACACTTATACAATGGAATACTGGATTGACGATGGTTGGGTTGTCGGACGGCTGAAGGAAATTCCCGGGGTATTCAGCCAAGGAAAGACTGTCGAGGAAT
>MIBD01000191.1:1111-3908 GCA_001829395.1 Spirochaetes bacterium GWF1_49_6
AAATGATGGCGGATTCGAACGAAATCGATCTAAAGAGCGAAATACTGAAAAAATATTTATAATCTCATTGGAAGGGCACGTATGAGCGAGAAAAAACAGGGGGTCGAAATCCCCCGAATTGAAGATTTCATTAAAAACCTATCCGAGAAAGAATTGATCTATTTGAACCGTTTGGTGATAGAACGCCTGAAACTCATCTCCCAGGAAAAAAGCACATCGCAGATGATGCGTTTCAATATCGGCGAGCGCGTCTCTTTTACCGCTCCGGACGGTAAACGAAAACAAGGCGTTATTGTCCGGCTGAATAAAAAAACGGCTTCCATAAGAACCGATGAGGATGAGAATTGGAACGTCGCTCCGGGACTTCTAAGAAATTTATAAAATTCATCTCAACGATAAAAAACCCGCCCACATGGACGGCGAAGTTCCGCGTTGACATGGATGTCAAGGAGCGGCCCGCCCCCGCTTCGCTTGATGACGAACTCAGGGAATGCGGGGTTTTCTGTCACTGCGAGATGCGGAGCGGCGAAGCAGTCTATCTAAGAATATGCTATGGTTCGGCAGGCTCACCATGACGCATCGCAATGACAAAATGATTTCGTTATCACACCCCCTGCGTGGGGACGGCATATCGCTTCAATAATAAATTATCACTTCGCTTTCGGCTTGATCCCCAGTATCGTGCTCTTGATCCATCCCCAGTTCAGGATGATATGCGCGATAACCAGTATGCTGAATACCGTCCCGTTGATAGTATGCATATCGGAAATCCACGAGGGAGCGGATATCCATCCGAAATCTTCCATCTTGAAAAACGCGATGGTAACCAACTGAATCAGGATCGAGAGAAACAGTACCGGGTTCAGGAATTTCAGATACTTACTTTTCATACTTATTGAAACCTCGTTCCGATCATCGCAAGCTGATTATGCTTGGATGTAAAACTGTCGTCGGGGCCGGCGGCGAAAACCAGATGATGATCGCCCGGACCGAACGTCGAATCGAACTGGTCGCGCGATGTCAGATCGACGACGAACTTGATTTCGGTGAATCCGTCCTTCTCCGTCCCCTCGCATGAAAGTATCTGATCCTTCCCGCCGAGTTCCGTATCCGGCTGATGCTTCCACGGCTGTACGCCGAACTCGTCCTGCATATAGGCCTTGCCGTCCTTGACGTACCCGATATAGATATCCCCATCCTTCATTTTATTCTTCGGGTCGACCATCAGGGCTATCCACCCGGTCGACTTTCCCTTGAGAGTGAACGTGATATTACTTTCGGTACGAACCCACTCCAATGAAAAATTCCCCGTGCCGATATGAGTAACCGCCGGCCCCGCCGCTTCCGTCTTCGGGACGGGGTTATCCGTCTTTTCTTTACTGCCGCATGTTGTCAACCCGGACAGCACTATAATAAACGCCAATGATACCGCCGCGATCGTGTTTTTCATTTATTCCTCCTAATGTAATCATATAATAATGGCGGAAAAAAGGCAACTTACTATAGAATCGATAAGTAAACCGTCAGTTTATGAATATTCGTACTCCGGGGCGCCGAAAAAACATAAAAAATATTGAAAGTTTTAACTTTTACTTTATGATATACTAGGCTATTTTTCAGAAAATCGAGGAGGGTTTTATGATCCACACCGTATCGAAGGATATTCTCAACCGTATCGTGCATTTCGACTACCATGACCCGTTTCATGTCCTCGGAATCCACCCTATTGAATCCGAAGGCAAAAGTGTAGTCGCTGTACGGCATTTTAATCCCGCCGCTAAAAAGGTGTGGGTAGTCGACTCCGAATCGAAAAAAGAGTTCGAGATGGATAAGACCCACGACGAGGGATTTTTCGAGTGCGTTTTTGAAAACCGTAAAAACGTCTTCGATTACGAATATAGAGTGGAATACCATAGCGGTGAAACCCACAAGTACTATGACCCTTACGCATTCCTGCCCATCCTCGGGGAGCAGGATATGTACTACTTCAGCAGCGGCACCCACCAGACCGTCTACGAGAAGCTCGGCGCCCATGTAATGACTATCAATAAGATCAAGGGCGTGCACTTCGCGGTATGGGCTCCCAACGCCAAAGCCGTATCGGTTGTGGGCGGGTTTAACGGTTGGGACGGCCGCCGTCACCAGATGCGTACCCTCGGCGGGTGCGGTATCTGGGAAATCTTCATCCCCGGCCTTGCCGAGGGCGAAGTCTATAAATTTTCCATCAAGAGCCAGCACAATCAGGTACTCGAAAAAGCCGACCCCTACGCGTTCTACGCGGAACTGCGCCCCCGCACCGGCTCGGTAGTCTGGGATATCAATAAGTATAAATGGCACGATAAAGAATTCATAGAGAAGCGCGCGAAGAAGCATAACCTCTCCGAACCGATGTCCGCCTATGAAGTGCATCTCGGCTCATGGAAACGCGGCGTAAACAGCGAGTATATGACCTACAAAGAGCTCGCGCACGACCTCGCGGAATACTGCAACTATATGGGATACACCCACATCGAACTGATGCCTATCGCGGAACACCCGTTCGACGGGTCATGGGGTTATCAGGTTACCGGCTACTTCGCCCCCACCAGCCGTTTCGGATGCCCCGAGGACTTTATGAACTTCGTCGATTATATGCACCAGCATGATATCGGGGTGATAGTGGACTGGGTGCCCGGCCACTTCCCGAAGGACTCGCACGGATTGCACAACTTCGACGGCACCGCGCTATACGAGCATTCCGACCCGCGTCAGGGCGAACACATGGACTGGGGCACCAAGATATTCAACTACGGCCGCA
>MIBD01000191.1:3929-17126 GCA_001829395.1 Spirochaetes bacterium GWF1_49_6
TGTCGAACGCCATATTCTGGCTGGAAAAATACCATATCGACGGTCTCCGCGTGGACGCGGTAGCGTCGATGCTCTACCTCGACTATAGCCGCAAGGAAGGGGAATGGGTTCCGAATATCTACGGCGGCCGCGAGAACCTCGAGGCTATCGCGTTTATGAAGCAGATGAACGAAATCGTATATGCCCGTTTCCCGGGTGTGACCACTATCGCGGAGGAATCCACTGCGTTCGGCGGAGTATCGCGCCCTACCTATGTGGGCGGCCTCGGCTTCGAGTTCAAATGGAACATGGGGTGGATGAACGATACGCTCCGTTACTTCTCGAAGGAGCCGGTGCATAGAAGATACCACCAGGGCGAATTGACGTTCTCGCTCATCTACGCGTTCAGCGAAAATTTCGTCCTCGTACTCTCGCATGACGAGGTGGTGCACGGTAAAAACTCGATCATCAATAAAATGCCCGGCGATATGTGGCAGAAATTCGCCAACACGAGACTCTTATATCTCTACATGTGGACGCATCCGGGTAAAAAGCTCGTGTTCCAGGGTCAGGACTTCGGACAATGGGACGAATGGAAGGCCGAGTTCAGTATCGACTGGCATCTCGCGCAGTACGACCCGCACCGCAAGCTGATGGAACTCGTGCGCGACCTGAACCATATCTATAGGAGCGAACCCGCGCTCTATGAAGTCGATTTCGAGCCGTCCGGGTTCGAGTGGATCGATTTCTATGACTCGGATAACAGCGTGCTCTCCTTTATACGCCGCGCGAAAAACGGCGACTTCGTAGTGGTCGCGTTGAACTTTACGCCCGTCCCCCGTCATAACTACCGGATCGGGGTACTCTACGACGGATTCTATAAAGAAGTGCTGAACTCCGACGCGTTCCAGTACTGGGGCGGAAATATCGGGAACGAGGGCGGACGCTGGACCGATCCCATCTCATGGCAGGGTAAGCCGCACTCCCTTAACGCGACTCTCCCTCCGTTGGGCGGCGTGATATTTAAGCTTCAGAAACAACAATAACAGGGGGTTACGAATGGCTGACGAAAAAGTGAAAAGCGCCCAAGCCGAAGGCGAGGGAAAACCCGCTAAGAAAAAACTAAATAAAACCGTTATGATGCTTATACTTTGTTTGGGCGTACTGCTGATTGTTCTCGGGAGCTATTATGTCGATACGGAAGGCAGTTCGAGATTCCCTCTGAACTCGATGTTCCATACCATCGAACAGACATCCATCACATGGCGGTTCGGCGCGAAAGCCCTCTCCGGTTTCCATACCGCTCAGGGTTCCGCGGTCGTAAATATCCAGGAAAAAGAAGGGGTATACAAAAATATCGTGATCGCGGGTATCACCGGGGAGACCCTCTCCCAGTTGGGCGAATGGCCCTTCGACCGGAAGTACCATGCTGAATTCCTGAACAACCTGAACGCCCAGACGAATGCGAAAAACCCCGTCAATAAACGGTTTGTCTTCTTCGACGTACTGTTCGGCGTAAAAGGCGACCCTCAGAGCGATGCGGCTCTCTATGAAGCGATCAAGAACTACACCGGCCCGATCGGCGAGGACTTCATCCTCGATAACAGCGCGGTAACCGAGATCAAAGCTGTCGACGAGCAGGCGATGATGGAGCACGAGATCAACAAACTCCTCACCGAGAGCATGGATTACTCGTCGAATTACGTGCAAGCCTTGAAAAAGTACGAATTGGATCCCGAAAAGAATTTCGATATATCGCTGGATGAATTGAGAAAGATTCAAACCTTCGATAAGGCGTATCTTATTCTCCCGGAAATCGTCAGCAACCTGACTTTCTGCGGGTCGGCGAATATCGATACCCAGTTCGGGTTGTCTCGTAAGAACCCGCTCATCATTCGCCAGACTTATTATTCGATCACCTACACCACCAACGATAACGGCGAGCTCGAGGGTTACCTTGAAAAGAAGTACGCGTACTATCCGAATATCATCCTTTCGATGGTCGTACAGCTGCTCGATTCGCAGGTATCCAATATATTCGTCAAGAAGGGACTGATTACTATTAAGAACGCGACCTATAACGGGACGAAGATGGATTTCACTATCCCCGTGGACGACCGTTTCCGCCTCTCGATCAACTATAAAGCGACTGAAAACTCCGAATACGTAAAGATGATGCCCTACCATGACCTGATGAACGGCGGCGTATCGGCGAACTCTGTGATATTAGTGGGTATGTTCGCGAAGGGCGCGAAGGCGGTACAGGACGTCAAGCTCTCGCCTCTCGGCAACATGTTCGGGATACTCCATATCGCGTACGCCTTGGGCACAGTGATGAACCGCGATTTTATCGTCGCGGTCCCGCATTGGCTGAACATACTTTATACTGTCATCCTAGCGGCTATAGTCGCCCTGCTCATCTCGCGCGGCACCCGTTTTACAATCGCCGCCGGATTAGTCGGTATCATGATCCCTATCGGCGTGGGTTTCGCGCTGTTTTTCGCTAATATAGAAATTCTGACGCTGGTGCCGCTGATTACGAACGCTCTCACACTGATCGCGGGAGAAATCTTCCTCCTGCTCACCGAAGAGAAGGAAAAACGCTTCATCAAGAGCACGTTCTCCAGCTATGTGAACCCCGAAGTGGTCGATATCCTGATAAAGAACCCGGAAAAAATGAAACTCGGCGGCGATTCGAAGGAACTCTCCATCATGTTCTCCGATATCCGCGGGTTCACGTCTATCTCGGAAGGGATGACTCCCGAATATCTCATCAACTTCCTCAACGAGTACCTCACCGGACAGACCGACATCGTCATGCAGACCCAGGGAACGCTCGATAAATATATCGGCGACGCCGTGATGGCGTTCTGGGGCGCCCCGATCGAACTGGCCGACCATGCCCTCCGGGGATGTCAGGCCGCGGTCAAGATGATGGATGCGCTGCACGCGTTTAACGTATCCCGCGAGAGCCACAACGATAAGCCGATCGATATCGGTATCGGTCTGAACACGGCGGTCGTGAATGTGGGGAACGTGGGATCATCGACACGCAAGAACTATACGGTTATCGGCGACGGAGTCAACCTCGCGTCCCGTCTCGAAGGTACGAATAAAATCTATCATACGAATATCATCATCAGCGAATCGACCTACGAGATAGTGAAGGATTATGTGATCGTAAGGGAGCTCGATTATATCGCGGTGAAGGGTAAAAAAGAGCCTGTGAAGATATACGAACTCTTGGACGTAAAGAAGTGGGATTAAAATCCCCGATTATTGACTAAAACAGTGTATTCCGCTAAAATACTCTTGGGCGCTTCCGCATAACGGTTTTCGTTCCGCGGAAGTGCCCATTGAGCGATTTCGTCGTTTATCATTAAAATGGTACTGAAATCGCGCTTAATTCTATTCGGCAGATAAGAGGAAACGATGGCTCAAGCACCGTCTATACCCATGAATGAGGTAATCGAGGAATCGCAGAATAACCTGTTTTCGCAGGATTCTATCGGAATCATGTTCAATAATCTCGGCTTGATAAAATTCAAAAATATGCTGACTATGCCCAACGATGGAAGTATTCCGCTGTACACGATATTTATGAAGCCGGAGAACACCTCGCTGATACTCGACAAGGTGCCGAAACTTTTCCCCTATACTAAGGGTATCACCCTCAAACTGACCGCGCCCCAGAAGCGCCGGAAGCTGATTACCTATCTCAACGACTCCATTCTCGACTTTATCGACCGGATGGAACTCGAGACCTCTATCAATATTATTCACGAGCTTACCGCGAACGGTGAAAAAGCGAACCTGGAGAATATCATAGTCCGACAGAAGCTCGCCACCAACCCGAAGGACGTACCCCCGTTGATACGCAACGAGCGGGATATGCTATTACAGATGTGCAACGATAAAAGTAAATGGACGAAGATATCGTGGAAGTTCACCCACAAGATATTCAAAATCGAAGTCAAGAACAATACCCCTATCGACAGCATGGGGCTTTCCAATATCAAGGAAAAGGTATCCATGAAGCTGAATACGATCGCGGACGGGTTTATCGGCGAGATCGACGATAAAATCGGGGCGGGACTTGGGCTATTTTTCGTCAATTTCTTCAAGGATGAAATGAAGGAAAAGTACGATTTCGAAACGATTTTCCGTGTATACGAAAGCGACTTCGGCGAGACTATCGCCAGCCTGACCGTCATGTTCGAGAAAAACTAAGACGGTTATTGAGATAATGGATGACAAATAACTCACAAAATAAATAATCCGATGGACGGAAACCGCGGTTTCCATAAACGTCCGTAGAAAGAGGTTCTCTTTGAAATTCCGATTTGTTTTTTTTGTCATTTTTTCCGTGCTATTCATTTCATGCGGCCCGTCGCTCATCAAGCAGACCGAAGACGCGAAAAAAGCGGTACAGGACGGACTGATCAAATCCTACACACGCGACCTCAAGATTGAAATGAATCTCTTTACCAATCTCTCCAGCGCGCAGGATATTAATTATCTATCGAAGGCGCTGCCCGAGATGCTGTACGCCTACCTCAAGCCTATCGAGGTCGAGCGCGCCTCCATCGATTTCTCACCCGCGGGATTGACTATATCCAAGGAGCTGGAAAAGGTTATTCTCGATAATAAGATGTTTTTCTCTAATTATATCACCAACGCTGAAACCATGATTACGCAGAGACTGTTCGTTCTGGCTACCAATACCAATTACTTCGACCATGTCACCAACTACGCCAAACATCTCTCCAAAACGAATACCTACCAGAATATTATCCTGACGAACTACAGTATGAAAGTTCAATGGAAGAATACGAATATCATTACCAATATGATTATCACTATCTATACCAATTATACCGGGACAAATATAACCACGACGAACCTGAACCGGGTATTTATCCCGCAGTTATACTCCCTGATAACGAACGAGTTCCCGGCGTTAAAGGAAAGTTTCTCCCTGATACCGGTTTCGCTTGTGAAAAAATACGCACTGATCGCTACGAATACCGCCGCGCCCGCCAAGGCGACCAATCTGACCAAGCAGATTTCCACCAACGCGGTACTGCCGTCGAAGGATACTAAAGTACCGCCGAAAACCGACCCGAAAAAGGATGTAAAGAAGGACGTGAAACCCGCGCCCGTTAAGGATAAAACTCCGCCAGCGAAGGATAAAACGCCTCTAGTAACGGCAAAACAGACTAATGTCGTCAAGGTCACCAACGCGGTCAAACCAGCCGACGAATTGAAACCGTATACGGTATATATCAAGGGTTCCTACAAAATCAAATCGCAGGGGAAAGGCCCTACGGAAATAGAGGTGACGCTCAATCTGATTAAGGTGGCGGGCGCGACGAACACAAACGTATACAAGCTGATATGCCGCGAGGACCAGCTATCCGATAAGATACTGGAGTTTCTCAAGCCGATACGCGAATTGATTCTCAGCCGTCCGTCGGGCGACCTGATTATCCTTACCGAACCGGCGGCCGCCAACGTCTATCTCGACGGTTCTTATCTCGGTAAATCGCCGTTATTCTATCCCGCGGTTCTCGGCGGCAAGCACCAGATCGCGTTCATCAAGGACGGATATAACCTGAAAAATATCGCCGTCAATGTCCTGACAAATATGACGAATATTGTAAAAGCCCCGATCAGCAAACTGAACGAGGGCGGCATGGTCTATATAGGCTCCTACCCGACTAATTGCCTAGTCTTTGTCGACTCGATTTATATGGGCAATACGCCGTTACAGGTATCGAACCTCTCCATCGGAGTCGAGCACCGTGTAAAAATCCTGACGGGCGATACCAACGAATACAAACCGTTCTATACGGTATTCAAGCTGAATAGCCCCGATCAGGAGATTATGATTAACGCCTGGCTCCGGGACTATCAGGAAGTGTCGCCCAAAGATATCCAGAAAGCCGCGTGGATCGCCGCATACAGCGGATGGGGACTGACATTAGCCGCGTTCGGGGTAGGAATATATACCCATTACCAGTCGGAATATAACTACGACCTTTACAATGTAAGCCACCAGCCGATTAATCAGACGCAGGCCGCTGACTACGCGAGTATCGGGAAGACCTGCTATACGATCAGTATCATCACCGCGATAGCCGCGGCGGGATTGACTCATAACGCACTCTATCAGGAACGGGTCTACCTCGGATTGGATAAGATTTCCTCCGACGAAGTCAACGCGTCCATCAAGATCAAGTATTAACCGATCCGCCGGAATATCTCACCGGTAAGATTCGTATTATGGAAGGATAAAAACTATTCGACCCGGGGAGTCCCGATAATATCTGCCCCGGTGTTGAGAAATTCCTGTATCAGCGTATCCACTTCCTCGTGCTGATACGTGTTCGCGCGTTCGAACGCGATATCCTGATTGGCCTCGCGAAGTTTACGGATGAGGCTATAGATAATCAGGGTCAGGATTTTTATACCCGCGGACGGGTAGTACTTGATATAATGAACGAATTTGGTACGCGATATCCGAAGCACTTCGACCTCGTCCTTCGCGATAATCTTCGCGGTTCGTTTGACGTCGAGAAATACAGCGGCCTCGCCGAATACGTCGCCCCTGCCGATCGTACAGATAAAGATGTCGTTACCCACCTCGTTATGAACATACACCTCGGTGATTCCCTTGGTGATCACAAAAAGGTACGAACTGACGTCGCCCTCGTCGATAATCACCTCGTCGGCGTCATAGCTATAGAACTGGGAAAGCCCGATAATTTCCTCGAGCTCCTTATCGCTGAGATAATGGAATATATTCGCCGTTTTTAACGCTTCGATCAGTTTGGTTCTATCAGGGGTAATCTCCGTCATATACGCCTCCGAGCTTTTATATGAAATTATGGAATAAAATTACAATAAAGGCAAATTTACTGCAAAAAACTTGAAAAATGTCTCCATGATTGCTATAATCAAACTCATATTTTAGGAGGGTCAAATGAACAAAAATGTTTTAAAAAAAAATTTTCTACCAGTATTTCTACCCCTGCTCTCTACCTTTATTCTTTCCTGTGCCCCAGGTACAGGCAGTCCAACACCAATAAACACTCACCCGTCTATGGTCAATTCCGTCGGGTATGAGATTTATGTCAGGAGTTTCTGTGATTCCGACGGCGATGGTATAGGCGACCTAAAGGGCCTTATCTCCAAACTGGATTATCTCAACGACGGTAATCCCGATACGTATAACGATTTGGGCGTGAACGTCATTTGGCTCATGCCGATCTTTAAGTCACCTTCCATTCATGGGTATGATCAGACCGATTACTACGATATCAATCCCACATATGGAACGTTGGCGGATTTTCAGGAATTTCTCGATAAGGCGCATGCACGCGGGATAAAGGTTATTGTTGACCTTGTGATTAATCATTGTTCCGACCAGAGCACGTGGTTCACCCAGTCGGTTGCAAAGAACGCCACTTATAAGGATTGGTTCGTATGGACAAACGAAACCATCGGTAATCTCGATACAGCGGGATGGCAAAAGCCGTGGGGCGGCGTGTCATCAGCGTCGGATGTATGGTTAGCCGATGCGGGAAGACCCGGCGAATACTTCTATGCGGCTTTTTCAGGAAGTCAGCCCGATTTAAACCTGAAAAATACGGCAGTTGCTCAGGAAATAGATAATATTGTAACATTTTGGCTGAATAAAGGTGTGGACGGATTTCGTCTCGACGCTATCCGTTACCTAATTGAAACCGGTCCTTTACCTGATCAGGCCGATACCCCTGAAACCCTCACGTTCCTCAGGAACTTCCAAGCGCATATGAAGAGCATCAAATCCTCCGCGTTCACTATAGGGGAGGTATGGTCTATCCTATCGGATATCGAGAAATACTACGACAGCGATCAGGGCGTCGACATGTGTTTCGATTTCGATGCAGGGTCTGCTGTCGAAGCAACCACGTATTTCCAGAATAACAGCTATATTTATAATTATCTAAATACCGTTCGCACCGTGCCGATGACATTTTTATCACCCTTCCTAGCAAACCACGACCAGCCCCGTTATCCTAACAACTGGGATGGCGATACCAACAAATCCAAAGTCGCGATGGCGATACTTCTGACTTTACCGGGAATGCCGTTTATTTACTACGGCGAGGAATTCGGGATGATGAATTCCGGCGGCGGAAGCGATCTTTATTACCGCAGCCCGATGCAATGGGATAATACCCCAAAAGCTGGTTTTACCACCGGGACACCGTGGAATAATATAGGAACAAATTACGACCCCTACAATGTGGCCTCGCAAACAGCCGACCCCAATTCGCAATTAAATATGGTTAAAAAGCTGGTCAACCTGCGTACAAAATATTCCGCTCTCGGTTCCACCAATACCGAACTGATAGGTTGCTCACAGAATTCCATCGTTACTTATTTCCGAAAGGGAACCAAGGACGGTATTATAGTAATTATCAACACCTTGGGAACTGTCCAGAATGTTAATCTGAATTTCTACGATACATGCATTCCCCAGTCACTTTCTGTACAAAGCCTGATGAAAGCAGAATCGCTGACCGGCATCACCACCGGAAATTATGGGGCATACCCTGTCACTCTCCAACCCTACGAAGTGAAACTGATCTATGTCGGTTCCGTGCTGGATACCCGCACAGTCGCCCCTCTTCCGCCGCCTACGGTAACTCTATCGCTCGGCGAGGGGTTTGTATACAGGCCGGAAATGAATTATGTTACATGGATTGCTCATAGTAATTCTAACTTTATTATCACAGCCAATGTTGAATCAAATGGAAACATGATTAGCCGGGTTGAATTCTGGGATTATTACTATAATTTTATGATGTCATTCGACACGACACCTCCTTATGAATTTACTTATAATAATTATCCTTATCCATGGGATTTCGGCGATTATAGAGTTTATGCTAAAGTCTTTTACGGCGGTTCGTCGTCGATATCCTCTGCGGGAACCAATCTCTATCGGTACTCGCCCTATTACGAAAGCATCATCATTAGTAATTCCTACTATATTTTCAGAATGAAGCCCACCGAGATATTCTATACCTCAAGGATAAAAACAAATACTATTATCGATGCTATGTATGTTACAGGAGAATTCACAAGTTGGGTGCAGAATAGTCCCGCCTTCCAAATGATCCTTAACGGTGATTTCTATGAAGTCACAATTGCAAGCAATATCTGTTCGGGGAAAATGTATAAGTTTACCTTATTCACTAACGGAAACACCAATCTCTCAAAAGTGATGTGGTTATGGGATTTTGCAAATTACCGTTATAATTCGATGGATAATTATAACGCTATTGCGCCGTAAAACTATTCTTTATAAAAAAAGGCTATCCGCGAGGATAGCCTTTTTTATTCTTATATGTTCTATTATATTTGTTCCATCGTAATCGTGACCTTATCTCCGGAGGGAAGAATCTTGATACTGATTTCCGCGCCGCGCGTTGTAATTACCATATCGATACGCGTAATATCGGTCGGCGAATTCCGGTACACCTTGACCGCGCATGTATCCACCTGCGTATCGGAGACCTGCTTCGATTCGACCGCTTCATAGTCCGGCATCGCCATAAACGAGTATCCCATGCAATGCTTGACCAGCACGAACGCTTCCTGCATCGAAATCCCTGGGATCGTATAATTATAGACCTTCTTCCCGCCGAACACTTCCTTATGCAGTTCGACCCCGAGATTGAATCCCTTGTAGTAATCCTCGTTCTCGTCGTCGATACGTTCCGGTTCGGTCTGGTAGATCAGCCCCAGCTTCTCGGTAAAATAATTTTCGAGCCCCATGCCGTAGATAGGCGCGGGAAGTTTCGAGAGATAGCCCTCGAAGATATACCCCTCGACTGTGCGGAACTGCACGAAGAGCCACCCGCCGATCAGGCCGTGACTGCGGAGGAGTTCCTTCTTCTGCGACTTTTTCTTCATCGTCACGCTTTCCCCGTAGGGAATATTCACTATCTTCTTGGAGTCCATACTCGGCAGGTCGTAGAGCCATAGCCCGGTGGGGCAAAGCACGTTCAGCACACTGCCCGGCTCGAACGGATATTTCAGGTTCGCACCCGTCTGCCACTTGGACGTCCCTGTTTTATCGATATAGGCGAGCGTAAAATTCTGGTTCGTTTTCAGGAGTACGAGAGCCAAACCGTCATTAAAATCGGCTGCCTGCAGGTATTGCACCTTCAGCTTCAACGCGCCGGTATCGGTCAGATACCCGAACTTTCCCGCCGACTTCACCCTCGCAAGCCCGTCGAACACGGGAAAGATATACTCGACCTTCTCGTTGACTTTATACTTTCCGTCCTTATTCATCACCCCCATCTGTCCGTTCAGCTCGATCCTCGCGAGCCCGCCCTCGAAACGGGATACCCAGTCGAATATCACCGGGCAGATCATATCGCCGGACTTATCGACAAACCCCCACTTCCCGCTGAAACATTTCCCGGCCATCGTAATCCTGCCGCCGATATTGATACGGGCGAATCCTTCCTGGAAATCGTCCGCGAAGCCGAACTGCGGGGTAATGACATATTTCCCGTTCCGGTCGATATATCCCCATTTGGAGCCGACCCTGACCGCCGCGAGCCCTTCATGGAAATCAAGCGCTGTATCGAACTGCGGGGCGATAACCATTTCGCCCTTCAGATTGATATATCCCCATTTCCCGTACCCGCCCGCGTTGGTGGTAATAACCGCCGCGAGACCCTCGCTGAAATCGCGCGCGTCCTTGTACCGGAACGGTATCTTGACTTCCCCGCTCTTCCCGATATACCCGTTCAGCATCATATCCTGTACCAGATTCTTCGCCGGGTAGACGCTATACAGGGATTCGTCGAAAAAGCTCTGATCGAAATAAAAGACCGATTTATTGGTGACCGTCTTGGCGAATTTAACCATCGCGTAACCCTGGTGAAAATCCCCGGCGTTCGCGAACTTCGGCTGGATAGCTACTTCGCCGAAACTATTGATATACCCGTATTTTCCGTTCAGTTTGACCCTCGCGAGACCGTCGATCAGGTCGTAGGCCTCCTCGAAATCGGCGCTCGCGATAATCTGCCCTACTTTATTGATATAAGCGTAAAAATCTTTCATCTTGATACGCGCGATACCCCCGGTGAACGGATAGGCCTCGGTAAACTTCGGCGAGATAATCGCCTTACCCTCGATATTCACATAACCGAACTTCGCGCCCTCCTTAACCATATTCATCCCGTCGGAGGAGGGGAACGCGAAATCGTACATGGGGGCGACTATTATTTTACCCGTGTTATCGATAAACCCCCACTTCCCGTTAACCCAGATAGGAAGTAAGCCCTCGGCCGAAAGGGAATTACCGATAATCATAAAAAGAACAGTGAATAGCAGTATTTTAACCGGAGAACGATTCAATCCAGACTCCCTAAAGAATTTTAACGGTTTTTCTATAAACCCATATCATAGGTTAATCAGCTGCTATGCTAAAGGTTTAATAATCACCCATATTTTAATGAATCGGGAATAAAATATCAAGGCGGGAGGGGCTAACGTAACGGGAGATGAATTTTCGCGACAGTCGTATTTTTACCGTGGACATTGATCGAGAACGCGTGAGGGTCGATCCCGACGCCTTTCAGCATCAGCACGATCATCGTGATGCCAAGGCCGCTTCCCTCGGTATCATCGGCGTTCCCGAGATAGTACTCGAAAATATTATCGTACTGGAGGGCGCTGTCGAATTTTTCCCGCACCCTGCGGCGTTCGTAACGGGTCATGGGAGTGTTGTTCTCGATCAGGAACATCAGGCGTTCCTGCGAGTGAATGACGGTTACACGGACGCTCAGGCCTTCCATCGCGGCGACTTCCTTAAACCGCTCGAGCTCGTTCTCGTCGAGCAATCGCTTGAGGTCGTCGAAGCCTATCCCATGTTCCTCGTCCGTATCGTTAATATTTTTCGCTTTGAAAAGGAAATGCTTGAGATTCGCCTTAACCCCGTTGATAATCAGTTCCTTGAGCGAGCTATAGATCATTTCTTCGAGATCTTGTCTTTCATATTTATTAATTATTCCCTGCACCAGAGAATGCACTATTTGCTGAGCCTCACCGTCCATGACATACAGGTCGAAACAGATATCTTCGCCCTGAGCGATCCTCTGCTGTATTTCCGGAATTTCCATGAACACCCCAAGATTATGATATGCAATATTATACTATCGGAAAGTGAAAATATCAAATGAAATCCCTGATGCAAAAAAGGCAAAAAAAGGGCTGCCTGCGACCCCCACGGACGGGGGAAGTACAGAGCGGAAGCACGATGCTGAAGCCTGTAGCCCATACCTTGCCACTCAATAGAAAGGGCTGTGTATAGCCCGTACCTTGCCCCTCAATAGAAAGGGCTGTATATAGCCCGTACCTTGCCCCTCAATAGAAAGGGCTGTGTATAGCCCGTACCTTGCCCCTAATTAGAAAGGGCTGCCGAAGCAGCCCCGTGATTATCCTTTTCTCTCTACGACTATCGTACATTTCATCGCCAGAGCGGCGATAGCGCCTACCGCGGCGAATACGGGCGCGAGCACTAAGCCCACCGCCCCCACTGTCAGGGGGAATTCGATCAGCACTTCGTCCTTGTCGTTTTTAATGACAATCCTTCGCGCATTGCCTTCTTTAACTATTTCATTCACCTTATCCCAAATTTCGGCTCCCGACAAGCGAAAAGTTTCCTCATTTTTCTTTTCTTCAGTCTTTTTCTCTTCTTCAGCCATATCCATCTCCTTTGAAATGTATTTCATTCATTATATATAACACCCGTAAAATGTCAAAGAAACACTATTCCGAAAATATTTTTTCCACGCTTGAGAAAAACGCCCCGGCATATTACAATAATACTCGAAAAACTGTTATGGACGGTACATCATGAAGCAAGGCCTATCAGTCCTGTTCACCCTTTTATTCACCGTATCTCTCGCCGTTTCGCAATCCAACCAGCCCGCCCCGGCATATCCGACAAATTACAATATCGCGATCAATATGAAAAGCGGTTCCCTGAATTTCGGCGAGACCGCGTTTGTCGCGTATACGATAAAAGACGCCCTTAGAATCCTCTCGGTGATTACCACCAACTACGATTTCTACAAGACGTCGCTCGAAATTCAATTAACCGAGATCAGCACGAATACCTTCGTCCTCAAATTACGCTCCTAC
>MIBD01000191.1:17168-17248 GCA_001829395.1 Spirochaetes bacterium GWF1_49_6
GCGGCGGGGAATATGACAAACACGTTCTACACCCCGGAAATCCCGATAGACGGCAAGGCGATGCAAAACCAGGAAAAGGA
>MIBD01000191.1:17261-17491 GCA_001829395.1 Spirochaetes bacterium GWF1_49_6
ATGGAGATATACGATTTCCCGGACTGGTTCTGGCTCGTCTGGGCGGCGGGAGGCTTGGCGCTCGCGGCCGGGATATTCTTTCTCATCCGCGTCTTACTCTCCAAGCGGAAGCCTAAACGTACCAAACCGCAGGACCCCTACGAATACACGTTACGCCGCCTCAGGGAACTGAAAGCGAAGAATATCGCCAAGACCGACGTGAAACTCTACTTCAGCGCGATATCCGAAAT
>MIBD01000191.1:17675-18110 GCA_001829395.1 Spirochaetes bacterium GWF1_49_6
CAGGTCTACATGGAACTCATCCAGATGGTCGAGCGGGTTAAAATGATAAAAACCCGGCAGGCCGCCGAAGAAGAAAAAGGGGGTAACGCATGATATTCGCAAGCCCGTGGTTTTTACTTTTTCTCGCGGCGATCCCCGTCTATCTCGTCTTCAAGTACCGGGGCACCAAGCTCGGCAAGATGAATATGACGCCGACTATGCTTTATTCGTCCAACTCCCTGCTGTCCCGGCGTACTACCGCGATCGGCCGCCTGTTCGACCTCATCGGCGACATCCTGTTCTGTACGGCGCTCGCCTTCTTTATCGTCGCGCTTGCACGCCCGCTCGGCGGCGAGGAGATATCGAACGAACGCAACTTCGGTATCGATATCGTACTGGCTATCGACGTTTCCGGCAGTATGATGTTCGTCGACCGTATCCCGTCGGGAATACCCT
>MIBD01000191.1:18126-20492 GCA_001829395.1 Spirochaetes bacterium GWF1_49_6
CACGCGTATCTATTACGACCAGAACCACACCCTTGTCAGCCTGAACCGCCTCAACTCCGCTAAAAAAGTCATCATCGAATATATCAAGAAGCAGAACTTCAACCGTATCGGAATCGTCACATTCGCGGGCTACAGCTTCACCCGCTGCCCCCTCACCCTCGATAAGAGTATGCTGCTGAAAATTATTTCCGGCCTCAACTTCGACCCTAAGAACGACGGTACCGCTATCGGGATGGGGCTTGCCACAGCAGTGAACCGTCTCCGTAAGTCCGACGCGAAAAGCAAGGTCATCATCCTGCTGACCGACGGGGTGAATAACGCCGGGTGGATCGACCCCGCGACCGCCGCCACTATCGCGCGCGATATGGGCATCCGCATCTACACTATCGGGGTGGGCAATCCCCACGGGTATCTCGCGCCGGCGGACTTTTCCTCCATGAACGAGTACTACCTCCAGACGGAAGTCGGCTTCGACGAGGGCGTCCTCCGCAAGATCGCGGAAATTACCGGGGGGAAGTTCTACAAGGCGGAAGACCCGGACTCCCTCAAGGAAATTTACGACGACATCGACAAGCTGGAGAAATCCAAGATCGATATAAAAATCCGCACGCTGTTCAAAGAGAACTTTATGATATTTCTGACTGTCGGATTTATCCTGTTCGCATCGTATATCGTGTTCACGAGCTTTGTGATAAAAATCCCGTAGGAGCGCGCATGACCTGGTTTCAATATCTCGCATTAGGAATATATGTCCTCGAAATCGCGGCGGGAAGAATCCTGAGCGCGATGAATTACCGTCACATGAGACGGCATGGGGATACCGTACCGCCGGAATTCGCGGACACGCTCACCCCCGACCGCACGGGAAAGTCGCTCGATTATACCCGCGACAAGACCCGCATCGGCACATGGGAGCAGGGTTGGAATTCGCTCGTCACCGCCGCGTTCATCTTCACCCCGGTAATGGGCATCTATCATGGGTGGGTGGCTTCGCTCGGGATGACGTTCATCACCGGCGGGATATTTTTCTTTCTCATGCTGTCAGTCGCGTCCCTTCTAGCGGATATCCCGTTCGACCTGATCTTCACGTTCGGGATAGAAAAAAAGTACGGGTTCAACTCCATGACGCCGGGACTGTGGATCGCCGACTTTATCAAGGGACTCCTGATTAACCTGATTTTCACATCCCTGCTGATAGCCGGAGCGCTCGCGATCATCGAGGCCAGCCCCGATTACTGGTGGCTCGTCATCTGGGGATTTTTCACCCTGTATACGGTGTTTATGCTGTATATCTCGCCCTATGTCATCGAGCCGTTATTCAATAAGTAAAAACCCCTCGAACGTCCCGAACTCGAGGAGCGCATCCGCGGGCTGCTCGACCGCGCGGGTATCCATGTCTCGAAGATATTCGTGATGGACGCGTCGAAACGCACCCTGCATACCAACGCGTACTTTACGGGGATCGGGCGGAATAAACGAATCGTGTTCTACGATACGCTTCTCCAGAAGCTCGACGACGATGAAATCCTGTCGGTGCTCGCCCACGAGGCGGGGCATTGGAAGAAGGGGCATTTTATCAAGCGGCTCGCGGGAATGACAGCGCTGTCGCTGGGCATATTCGCCCTCGTGTTCGCTGTCGTCAAATGGGGGATTGTCCGCGTCCTGTTCCCGGTATCCGGCGCGGGAATACTCACCGACCTGATCGTCATCGGGTTCTGCGGGAGCCTGTTGGGATTCCTGTTCGCGCCGCTGTCGAACCGGCTGTCTCGCCGGGATGAACGTCAGGCAGATAGCTATGCGCACACGCTCATCGGGTCGGGAGACAAGCTGATATCGTCCCTCGTGAAGCTGTCGGCGGATAACCTCTCCGCGCTCCACCCCCACCCGTTGTACGCGAAGTTCTATTACTCGCATCCCCCGGTGCTGGAACGGATCGCTTATTTGAGGTCGTTATCGGGGCGGAAGTAAAGCTTATCCCTATTGTATGCCATTTCCTGGGCTTGGGCACAATTATTCGAGATAAAAGTATTCACCTTTGATATCTGCAATTATCATTTCATTTTTTTCATTGAAAGTAAACTCCGCCTGAGCAGAATAAGGCCCTTTATTTTTAGACCCGTTCACATTGATATAATACTTCCCGCCCTTTTTATAAAAGAATCCGAATTTCGTTCCATCTGCCGAGAACTTGGGAGACCACGCATAGTCATATTCGCCGTACCCCGTCCCGTTCACATTCACAACCCATTTCCCGCCCTGTCCGTAGGCGAAGCCGTATTTCGTTCCGTCCGCCGATAACGCGAGAGTATCCACTTTTTCATATCCGCCGTACTTCGTCCCGTTCACATTGATATAAAACAGATCAC
>MIBD01000192.1:0-3830 GCA_001829395.1 Spirochaetes bacterium GWF1_49_6
CGCGAAGGAGAGGCGGTGCATCATGTCTTCCTGAAGTCTCGCCTCGGTCAGCAGCTTTTTGCGCTTCGCGCCGAGAGTGTATTTTAATAACTGAATAGATTTTATATTCTTTTCGGCGATTTGTAAAGCAATATCTCCGGCCTTTTTCATTACATCCGCGCGCGGGACGATATAATTGATGTTCGTGCCCATTTCCGCTAGCTCGCTTCCCTTATAACGCTTGCCGGTGAACATCATCTCGTTCGCGATAAACGGGCCGACCATCTCCGGCAGCAATGTCGTGCATCCCATCCCCGGGGTAAACCCGAGCGACATGAACACGACGCCGTAACGGCTTTCCCGCGCGGCGACAACGATATCGCAGCACGCCGCCATCACGAGACCCCCGCCGACAGCGTGGCCTTCCATCGCGGCGATAATGGGAACAGCCGCGCCGACCAGTTTCTCGGATATGATCAGGTCCTTCACATGCACCTTACCGTCGCAGAGGTCGAGGAGGTTCTTCTTCTCCGCGCCCGCCGAAAATACATCGGAAAGCCCGTGCAGAACGATGACCTTGGGGTTCAACCTTTCCGCATTTTCGATCCCTTCGACCAGTTCGGCGATAAAGTCGTCGGCGAAAACGTTCTTTCGCTCGACATCGTTCATCTGGAGATATACTATTCCGTGCTCGTCCGCGCGGATTTTTATTCTGTCGCTCATAGGCTCTCCGTTATTCCTTAGTGTCTTCGTCTATCCGCACCAGAGGCGTGCTCAGTTTGCATTTGGCGAACCACGCCGGGGTGGAACCCTCGTTGAACGCCTGTATCCCGTCGCTCACATCGTCGCGGGTAATCAGTTCGAGCAGGGTATCCCGTGCCAGATTGCAGGCTTCGTCGATAGTGGTCGACAGGAGCTTGCGCGTAAAATCCTTGGTAGCCGCTACCGCGAACGGCGCGGCGCGGAACAGCGACTTGATGACAGCCTTCGTCCCTTTTTCCAGCTCGGCCAACGGATAAACCTCGTCGATCATATTCAGCGCGCGGGCTTCTTCGGCCGTCAGCCGTTTCGCGGTCATAATCAGGTAACGCGCCTTCTGCGGGGGTATCCGCAGCGAGAACAGGAACGGGAGCACATTCGCGGGGATCAGCCCCAGCAGGATTTCGCTGAGTTCGAACGTCGTATCGTCGGACGCGATCACAATATCGCATGCCGCGACCAGACCCGTACCGCCGGCCTTTACGTCGCCGTAGATCAGCGCGATAACCGGCTTGGGGGATTCGAATATTTTTAACAATAGATCGGTATAAAGAGAGACCGCTTCCACTGAGGTGCTTTTATCTCCCCGCACGGATTGGAGAAAGTTAAGATCCATCCCGAGTGAAAAATTCTTACCGTTGGAACGAAGAAGTATGGAGCGAATCTCATCGTGCATGATCGCTTTATTGAACGCTTGGGATAATTCGGTAAGACTCTCGCGGTTCAGACGGTTTCCGTTCCGGCTGTCGGCGAGGGTGATAATGCCCAGACCGGAGTCGGCTTGATAATCGACAAATCCCATATTTATACCCGTTCGTAAGTCCTGAAGAAATCTTTAACTTGCTTCAGAACAAGTTTGCCTGATCCGGCGTAATGCTTGTCGTACCAGTTATCGGCGACCGAGAAATCGGGAGTGAAGTCGGGATTTTCGATATAGCCCTCGCGCAGGGTCTCGATACGCTCGTATTCGGCGACCGACACTTTTCTGCGGTTATCGAACGCCTCGTCGATCTTCATGGAGTCGACTATCTTTCTCGCTTCCGGCAGGACAAGCCCGCTGTAGTATTCGCCCATGCATCCCGAGCCGTAGGAGAAGAACCCGATACGTTCGCCCGCCTTCAGGTCGTCGCACGATTTGATAATGCCGCATAGCCCCACAAAGTTGCTCGCGCCGTAGGTCGAACCGACCCGTCTGGCGTAACGCAGCGAGGGGAGAGTCTTGATATTGAAATGCGCCTCGATCTCGGATTTCTTGCGGATGTCCGCGATTTTACACAGCACGCGGTGCCCGTGGAACGCCATGCCGGGGAACGGCATATGATAGATATTCTGCTTGAAGTATTTATCGAAGTCGACGGTTTCGCCGGCCTTCTCGATATAATCCGCGTATGCGCCCTCGAGAGCGTCCTGGTAACTATAGAGGCTGACCTCGTTATTACCGACTTCGGCGTGCGCGGACGGCCGGAACGTATCGTAAACGTTCGTCGTCCATGAGCCGCGCTTCATGATCTCATATTCGAGTACCTTGGGGTTTTCGCTGACCAGAATCGCCGCGGCGGTTCCGCCGAGCACAAATTCGTGGTCTTTATGGAAATGCTTGCGGCTGAAGTCGGCGGCGATCACCAGGGCTTTCTTACCGTGATTCAGTCCCGAGGCGATCCAGTTGATCGCGGTATCGAGAGCCGCGACGCCGCTGTAACAGGCGTGCTTGGTTTCATAGTTGCGGACGTTCGGGGGAAGCCCCAGCGCGGCATGGATATTGGTCGAGATCGGTTTCCCGAAATCGACGGAACCCTCGGTGCCCACAATCAGCATACCGATGTCCTTCTTGTCGTCCTCGGACAGCATCGGGAGCGCGGCGTTCGCGCCCATCGTGACAGTATCCTCGTATGGGGGGTTGAGCGAACGGGTATCGATCAGGAAATCGGCAACCACTCTTTCGGGGTCACGGTTTCGCGCTTTTGCGAGATCGATCTGATCCATGCACAGGGAACACCCGTAAATATTGATCTTTTCTATACCCACTTTTTTCATAAAAATCCTCCGGGAAGTTAAATAGATTACGGCGCGTAGGTAAGTCCGCCGGATACGCGGATTACTTCGCCGTTGATGAAACTAGCTTCGTCTGAACTGAGGAAATATACCGTATTCGCGATATCCTCGCCCGTGCCCACCCGTTTCAACGGGCAGTACTGCATCCAGAATTCGTGCAGGGGCTTCGCGAGATGGTCTTTTGTCATATCGGTCTCGACATACCCGACGGTTACAATGTTGGATGTGATACCCTTCGGGCCGTATTCTTTAGAGAGAGTCTTGGTCAGGCCGATCAGTCCGGCTTTCGCGGCGGAATAGTTTGCCTGTCCCGAGCATCCGTCCTGCGCGAGAGACGATATATTGATAATACGCCCGTCGCGGTTGGAGATGAAGTGCATGAGGAACGTGCGGATGACGTAGAACGGCCCCGAAAGGTCGGCGGCGATCACCTCGTCCCATTCCTCGTTGCTCATCAGCGCGGCGGCGTTATTCCGTACGACCGCGGCGTTATTCACAACAGCGCGTATATCTCCGAAATCGTTGATCGCCTTCTCGACTACATCTTCTATCTGGCTGGAACTTTTTACATCCAGTTTGTAGGCACGGACTTCGGCTTTGGGATTGATCTCCCTGGCAAGCTTGATAGTCTCGTTTGCCGCGTCCTCGTTACCGACATAGGTAAATGCGCAGCCCCATCCTTCTTTAATATACTTCAGGACGATGGCTCTCCCGATTC
This sequence comes from Spirochaetes bacterium GWF1_49_6, assembly GCA_001829395.1. GTDB lineage: Bacteria > Spirochaetota > Brevinematia > Brevinematales > GWF1-51-8 > GWF1-51-8. The sequence continues at coordinate 3,509 of MIBD01000192.1, forward strand.
CGCGGGAACCGCCCGTCACAAAAGCGTTCATAGGTTATCCCTCATATTTTTTTATCAGGGAGCAGCAGTTCAACCCGCCGAACCCGAACGAATTCTTGAGAAAGACATTAAAAGGATAATCGACGGGGCCGTCTTTGCAGACGTCGAGATCGATTTCAGGCGCAAGTTCGTCTATATTGATAGTCTGGTGAAGTTTACCGTGATTCATCTGGAGCACCGCGCCCACCAGTTCCACGATGGGAGCCGCCCAGCAGGTATGCCCCATCAGCGATTTCGGCGCGTTGAATTTCATCTTGTACGCATGATCGCCGAACGCCATCTT
>MIBD01000192.1:3919-7466 GCA_001829395.1 Spirochaetes bacterium GWF1_49_6
GCGACACCGAGGACTTCGGCGTATATTTTCGCGCCGCGCGCTTTGGCATGTTCGAGGTCTTCTATTACTACAGTTGCCGCGCCGTGAGACGCGATAAACCCGGAACGTTGTATATCGAACGGGCGGGACGCTTTTTCAGGGCAATCCAGCCATTGCGGGTCGACCACCAGCGCGCTCAGGTAACCCATCGCATGCACATCGGACTCGTTCATATCCCACATCGGGCCGGAGACGACCGATACATCGCATTCGCCGGTGACTATATCACGGAATCCGTCACGGAGGGCGATATTACCGCTCGCGCAGGCCGCGCCGAGGTTGTACGCCGGGCCCTTGATACCGAGCACCTCGCAGATCGTACCGGGGATGTTCGGATCGAGCGCCTCGATACCGTAGAGGGGATCGATGTACTCGGGCTCCTCGTCGAACTGGTGTATCTGTTCCATGACATATTTTGTGTTGAAGTTATGTCCGCCGACCATCGCGCTGACACGGTAGGGGTCGATTTTGTAACCGACGAGACCGGCATCGAGATAAGCCTCGAGAGCGGTAATGACCGCCGACTTATTCGAGAAGGTCATCAGGCGGTAAAGTTTGCGGATTTTCTTGTAGTGTTCTTCGGTCAGCCGGCTCTTGAGCCGTTCGAGCGCGGCGCCGAAGTCGTAGTCCCCCATATCGCCGCCGATCTTACATTCGACCTTCGATACGTCGATAGTATGCCACTTCTTTACGCCGGATTTCCCGGCTATCATGTTATTATAATAGTCTTCGAGATTGTCGCCTATCGGGTTAATGGTCGCCATCCCGGTAATAACCACGCGCTTTTTGTTTCCCATTTCTACAGTCCTTCTTTGATAAAAATACATAACGAGATTCGATTTTACCGGGTTTATCATAAGGAAAAAAGGGGTTTTTGTCAAGCTGATGCGCAGACTAAACCCGAGTACTGCGTACGGCTAATTCCGAGTACTGCGTACGGCTAATCCCGATATCAGGGGTTACACAGTATTTAGATATAGCCCGTGATGAGGGTTGAGCCGGAATAGACGTCACTCCGTGACCTGCGTACGACTAATCCCGATATCGATGTTTATAATATAATATGTATAGAGCCCGTGATGGAAGCGCGGACAGGAGATTATGCAAGGTATTCCAGATAACCAATCTAACCGGGGGTGACGGTATAAGAAAGCTCCCGGCAGGAGGTTGTTGACGAACAAGGAAAAACAACTATTTCCTGTCTCTTTGATACCCCGCGATGGAATATTTCTTCGATGCGCGGGGCGAAGCAATCTATTTTTTTCTTTAGATGGTATAAAAATAGACTGCTTCGCCGCTTCGCGTCTCGCAGTGACAAAAAAGAGCCAAAATTCCTTCTTTGTCATCAAGCCCCGATGGGAAGCCTTTTTATATATGGGCACTTCTAAAAACTCTGATTATTCTAACAAATCAAAGTATAATTGATTATAAAACGCCCAATGGTCACTTCCTTAACTGAGTATTTAGAAGTGACCATATCTGAAAACTTTCCTATAGGTCGTCGTCGTTATTCTTATTCACGGGGACTTTCGACAATCCCAGCACGAGGCTGGAAAACTCTTTCACCTTCCAGATACCCTTGTTATTGACGACGAGAGCTAAGGGACGGGGCATATTACCGCCGGTGGTCGCCACGAATACTTTAATTTCGCCCTTGCCGATATTGTTCGCGCTATACTTATTCGTGGTGATAGTGAGCGTATAGGGAGCGGAGGGCAGGGCATACCCGTCGTCGACCGTCGTCCCGGATATATAGGAGAATGGAGCATACGGGTATTTCTCGAGCTGCTCGATCAGGTACATCGCGTTCTTATTCGGCGCTTTCCCGCCGTATCCCTTGGGGTCGTCCCCAAGCAGGCTGCCGTCGTTTACCATGATGGCGGTGAAACACTGCAGGCCGAGCGCCTGATCCTTGGTGTAATTAATCATAGCGGCAACGAACATGGCCGCGCCGCCCGACGGGGTAACCGCGATTTCATCGCGCATGGCGACAAATTCCTCGATGGTCGACGGAATTTTATCGAGCGAAACACTCTTCGGCACATCCGTTTTCGCGAACGCGAGACCGGCTATCACAATAACCGCAGTCAATACTGAAATCCAACCTTTCATATCGCACCTCTTAGTTTATTCTATCCTAATATAACATAGTATCAATAGGATTACAAATTATTTATGTAAAAAGTGACGCTTTTCGGGGATTTTTGGGTTATATAGGTAGGAGCATTGAAAATGAGGAAAGTATTCTCGATCATCCGCCTCCTGATCAGTCTGCCTCTCGCCGTCAACGCATGGGCGCCCCCCGAAACGGCTTCGCCGTGTTTCGTCGAACGCATCGATCAACCGGCCTTAGCAGTAACAGTTCTTCTTCCGATGACCCTATCGATCATTAACCGTTAATAGTCTGCCCGCGATACGGGGCGAAAATCGTGCAGGGCTTGAGGGGACACCGGATGATAGGGGCTATTCGGAGTCTTCATCCCCGTCGATCTTATCAATTTCAGCGTAACGCGCGTCGAACTCCTTCTTTTCCGCGTCGGAAAGGGTAGGATAGATCAGGTCGAGTTCGTCAGCGATAGCCTGCATATCGAACTCCACCAGATTCGCCTTATTGGCGAGTACATCGTCCGCGTTCTCCGAGCCGGCAGTCAATTTCAGCCAAAGACGTTTCAATTCGGCGAGTTTATCCATACGGGTCTTCCAGTCGGCATCGGGAGACTGATTCGTTCCGGCGGCCGCCGTAACACTCTGGTTCGTCGCGGGCTTCCCGGACGAGTTACCGCATGAAAGAAGCATCGCGGTCCCGGAGACAAGGATCGCCGCGATTAACACCATTCTTCTCATAGTCACCTCAATGATAATATATTTGTCTGTATTATGATGCTAAAGCGGGGATTTGTCAAACGGACTAAAGTACGTGAGTACTGTCTTCTATAATAAGAGCGCGGGGGATAAAAAAGAACGGGCCCCCGTTGCCGGAAGCCCGTGTTAATTGCATTGTTAGCGGAAAAGATTACATCTGGTCAAGTTCCTTACCGATGCGTTCTTTTTCAGCATCATACAGTTTCTTTTCGGCTTCGGGAAGATCCTTATAGATAGAGTCGAGTTCTTCACCGAGCTTGGTGATTTCAGCTTCGAGCTCGCCCATCTGCGCGACGGAGTTGGTATCGCCGGAAAGCATCTTAATCATCAGGCCGACCATATCCTTGCTCAACTGTTCCATCTTCGCCATTTTGGGCTTCCAATCTCCGCCCTTAGCGGCGCCGCTTCCGCAGCTTACGAGAACGCCCATACCCAGAGCCATAACCATTACAGCAACAAAAACTTTCTTCATGAATGCCTCCTTAGGATTGACGTTTCTTATCGAAACGCAGCTATATTATATACGGGCGGAAAAAAAGTGTCAAAATCTCGCGGTATCCCCTTCCGGCCTCGAACCATCCCGCGCTTCACGCGGGGCAAGCGGTAACGCGGCCACCGAATAGGGATACATTCCTCACCTCGGCGT
>MIBD01000192.1:7645-8965 GCA_001829395.1 Spirochaetes bacterium GWF1_49_6
TGAAGAATCGCGGCATATCGGCGGGGTCAAATACAAAACAGCCCTTCCAGCATCGAACCATCCCGCGCTTCACGCGGGGTAAGCGGCCGCCGGCGGATTAATACTTCTCGAACATTTTCTCGACCGCGTCCTTCCGGGCGTCGAACTCCTTCTTATCCGCGTCGGAAAGAGAGGGATAGATCTTATCCAGTTCCTGGCCGATCTTATCGATCTCATCCTCCATCGCGTCAGCCTTTGTCTCGTCGATAGTCTCGCCCGCCATCATCTTCTCGACCATCACGTTTATTTCCGCCGCGAGCTGTTCGACCCGTGACATCTTCGCCTTCCAGTCCGCGCCGCCCCCGCATCCCGCGAGCGCAACGATAACCATCGCCGCCACCATGACAGACGCCCAAACTCTTTTCATACGCACCTCCTATAAAATTGGTTTCTTTCTATAGTAACGCGTATATCGTACACCGATAAGGGGAAGATGTCAAATCGAGGGGGGAATCCTCATACTTTCTTTCCTCAAGGCACACCTTTTAGGAGTTTACTTTCTTTCTGCGAACCCAGAAAGAAAGGTAACAAAGAAAGATGTTCCCCGCGCGATTTCGCTTGGTAGAAGAGCCCGCAATAACGAGTCGGGCGTAACTCGCATCGCCTCCCGCTGTCGCGGAAGGCTTGCTCAGACAAACGCCCTTTGTCGTTATCGCGGGAAGTAAAGGCGCTCAAAAACGCGGGGAGAATACAGAACAGCCGGAAAACAAATAAAGATAATATGGATAGTCCACCATTTTTATATTTTTTTTCTTCGGCTGTTTTGTTTCATGCGTTTTGCTTTCGGCTTTCACCCCCGACTTTATGCCGCGTTTTTTCTTAGTAAAACGGAAAAGAAATGCCGTTGTTCGACGACTCCGCAACGCGGAGAAGGAGTTACGGCATTTCCCGTTTTACGACTTTCTTCTTTTAAGCGGCATTCAGGAGGGGCATGCTTTCTTTGGTACTTTCTTTCCCATGCGGGAAAGAAAGTAAAGTGCCTTTGCCGTCCGCTTGCCTTCCGCCGATGCGGGAGGTGGGGTCGCGCTGATTTGCGGGGGGACTATCACCCTGAGCCGGATCGAAGGGCGGCATAGTGGGGATTGTACGACCCCATTCCGCGCGGATTATCACGGATGGTACGGATTCGCGCGGAGGGAGTTCGAACACTTCTTTATGGTCGACTGTCAGGTGATTACGGTAGCGATACAGAATAAACAACTAGTTTGTATGAATTAAATTAAACGGTATAGAAAATTTATGTGGCGGGTTCAAGGGAAAAGTGCAACAGTGTAACGTAGA
>MIBD01000193.1:0-2242 GCA_001829395.1 Spirochaetes bacterium GWF1_49_6
ATCGATTATAGATGCCTGATCGAAATAAGGCGTCATCCCGTTTTTCGAGTATAACAGCTTATTCACATAGTTGACAGGCACCACCTCGTTATACCCCGCGTAATACATTCCCTCCGTCATATATATTTTGAACGGCGCCGAGTTCTGCCCCTCGGGGATCGTGAAGCCCGGCCATACCACCGCCTTGCGGTTCGTCCCGTAGATATTGACCCACGCCTTGATACCGCCCTTCGGGGCTTTTTCCCCTTCCGGGAGCGACAACGTACCGGATAGCTCCTTCCCCGGTGTCAGGTAGAGATTGATTCCCGACACGTCCTGCTTCGTCAAATCGACCAGTTCGGCCGCGTCGATCTTATTGACAAACCCCTGCTTCGAGTAGAAACCGGGATTGACATACCCGTCCGCCCAGTTATACGCGAAGTAGTATTTGCCGGGCAGGAAGTTATAGGAGAAATCGAGCTTGTTTTCCCCCGCGGGGATAGTATGCGGCCACCAGTTCTGGTGGTTCTTGTCTTCCTCATAGCGCGCGAAGTACACGGTAATCCCGCCCTCGGGAGCAGGTGTCCCCTTCGGGAGAATAAATGACCCCGATACCTCGAAGCCCTTGACCAGCGTGAGGTCGATATTTTTATAATCGCCCTTCGACATATCTAAGAAAGAGTCGTCGTCTATCTTGGGTACGGTCTTGCCTTTCGAGTAATATCCCGCGCTGACAAATCCCTTGACCCAGTTATAGCTCACATAGTATTTAGGCGGCGGACTCTTTTTCGGCATCACTATTTTATATTCCGTAGAGTTCTGCCCGGCGGGAATTTTAAACGACGGCGATTTCAGGCGTTCTTTCGCCTCGTTATAAATACTCACCCACACCGTCACTCCTTTTTCGGGGGCGGTCATCCCTGCCGGAAGGAGTATCTTTCCCGATACTACATCCCCCTTCACCAGCATCATATCGATTCCCTTGAGCGCTCCGGGCTTTCCCTTGAATACAGGGGTGTCCTTGAAGTCGTACACCGTGCCCTTCTTGGAGTAATACCCCTGCGGGCAATAATCGCCGCCCGCCCAATCGTAACCGATTTTAAAATCGAACGGGGGCGCGGTCACCTTAAAGGTGATAAAATTCGAGCCTGCCGGGATTACCACTTTTCTCGAGTATGCGGAGATATTGGTAATGTCATAGAATTTTACATAGAGCGGAAACCCGTCCTGCGGAGCTTTCACACCCGCCGGAAGGGAAATTTTACCCTCGACCGCCGCCCCCTGCGCGAGAACGATATTAATACCGTCCACAGGCGTGCTCCCGACTTTAACTAATCCCGCGTCACGGATGACAAAGACCGGCCCGCTCTTGGTATAGTAGGAGTTGGGGAAAAGCGCGGGCAGGGAAGTATCCTGCACGCCGAAATAATAACTCCCCGGCGCGACCCCCATCGAATACCCGACCGACGATTCGCCGTAGGGAATAGTGAAACCCGGCCAACCGAGCGCGCGTTTGTCCGAGTCGAATACGTTCATCCATACCTGCACCCCCCCTTTCGGCGCGGTCATCCCCTTCGGCAGAGAAATCGTCCCAGAAACCGTCACACCCTTCTGGAGCGTTAGATTCAGCCCGATAATATCCTCATTATTGTCCTTTTTAAACATGATAGCCTGATCTTTATAGGGGGTATACCCGTTTTTCCCGGCGTATCCCCATGAGATATATCCCTGATCGTTCTTAATCGACATGCCGAGCACGCGTTCGTCGTCTTTATCTATCTTGAAATAGGGGACAATGTACGGGGTGGAGTTTTTTCCTGGCGGGATAAAGAAATAATCCCCCCAAAACCTGATCTCGACGCCGTTTTCCCCGGCGACTTCCCCGTCGGGAAGGCTGATATTTCCCATGATCCGGTAAAACTGATCGTTATGTACGAGTTTCTTATTCGGCAGGGTCTCCTTCTTGAAAACGAACGGATCGGGGCTGTCCGGAAATTCCTGTATCTTCCACGAATGCCCCATGTATATCAGTTGATCCTTCGACAGGAGAAAACAACTATATTCGAGGTAATCCTCCCCGTTATCGTCGTAGGTAGCGTCATGGTAGTACCATTTACCGTCGATTTTCACAATATCCCATACATGCCCGACCCCGCCGACTATCTTACATTCCACACCCGCCGCGATCAGCATCTCGTACATCGCCGCCGCATGCGAACCGCATTCGCCGACCCCGGTGCATAGAATGGTATAGACCGACGAC
>MIBD01000193.1:2252-3048 GCA_001829395.1 Spirochaetes bacterium GWF1_49_6
ATCCGTACACCGAGTTCTGGCAGAGATAATCGTGCAGAACCAGTAATTTTTCATAATCCGTCATCCCAGGCTTGATGAGTTCCTTGACAATACTTTTCGCCTTCTGCTTTCCAAGCTCCTTCTCTTCATCTAATGAAAGCTGATTCGGGTCTTTTTTGATAATCAAGTTGATTCCGTTGAAATTTCCCTGATAGAGATCGAAACTTGCCGCCTTCTTCGCGTCCGCGAATTTCAGCGTACCGCCCTTCGAATAGTATCCGGTTCTCTGGATACCGTGCAGATTGCAGATATAGCGGATATAGTAAGTATTTTCCACCGAATCGACGGGGAGCTTAATCGAAAACTGCCCGGAGTTTTCACCCTGCGGGATAAGCGCATACTGCCAATAACGGGAGTACATTTGATCGGGGTTATCGACACTGATGCCCTGCACTGTCAGCCACATTTCCTTCTCGGCCTTAGCCCCGTTCTCGAGCGAAATAGTCCCGGATACGATACCGGCTTTGATCAGCTCCATATCGAGGTTTTTTACGTTGTTACCGGTAATCCGCTGCCATTTCGCCTCGCCTTTCATGGAAAAAGTACGTTCGGGGTTATAGTATCCCCAATCCATATATCCTTCATACATGAGCGCGTACCCGACCTGATACAGCGAAATATCCGCCGATTTAGGAACCATGACGGAATACTGTACTGAGTTTTTACCTGCGGGTATTGTGACAGGAAGTACATATTCATCGCCGTTATCGCGCACAATATTCACCCAGACAGGGATTCCTCCTGACGGCGCGGCACT
>MIBD01000193.1:3144-3310 GCA_001829395.1 Spirochaetes bacterium GWF1_49_6
CGCGTCTTTCATGAGCGCCGCGGTCCCGGATGGAGAATAATACCCCTTACCGGTACAGATATCCGGCATGCACTCGTAGAGGAGGGTAAATGTCTTATTTCCGCCGGGGAGGATGGGTACGCTATACGCCGCGCCGTTCTTTCCTGACGGTATCACGGTATATCCG
>MIBD01000193.1:3476-6069 GCA_001829395.1 Spirochaetes bacterium GWF1_49_6
CTAAAAACTCGATCTTTACTTCGTGCTTACCCTTTTTCAGGAATATGGGTTCTTCCTTATCGTCGGCCTTCTGCTCGTACCAACGGTTCACGACGAGTTTCCCGTCGATATATATCCGTATCCCGTCGTCGGAGGAAAACTTCATGACATAAACCTCGTCCGCGGGCGCGTCGAAGAGTCCCGTCCAACGGATCGATATTAGGTCGCGGTACATCCCGGGTACGGGGGACGCCCCCCATTTGTATTTTATCGGGGCTGCCTCATTCTGCAAGAGGAACGGAGTACCCGTCAGATAGGGATTATTGTAGTATTCGGACTTCCATTTCGACGGGGCGATGCTCTGAGGATAAAGATTACCGACAGTGAAAAGGACGGACATGATAACGAAAAACTTTCTGAACATATATCCTCCGGTATTGGAAATATATTGATTCTATAGTAATTCGCCGATTCCGCAAGCTGAATTTCGTATATCGCGGGATGGAAATAAAATAAGCCGGAAATGGACAGATTATCCGAATCTTGTTATAATATCGGTCACCAATAGTTTTTAGGAGGCAGTAATGAAAATTTATCATGAGTCCGACGCGGATATAAGTGTCCTGAAAGGGAAAACGATCGCGGTCATCGGATACGGCAGTCAGGGAAGCGCGCAGGCGCTTTGTATGCGCGACTCCGGGGTGAACGTAATTATCGGCGAAACGGAAAAACTCGAAAACAGTGAGAATCCCAGCTGGAAACGCGCGAAAGAAGAAGGGTTTGAAGTATATAGCATCGGCGAGGCCGCTGCCAAAGCCGATATCGTCCATATCCTTTTACCGGACGAGTTTCACGGGCCTGTCTATAAGGCTGAGATTGAGAAGCATATGACGAAAGGTAAGGCTCTTTCTTGCAGTCACGGTTTCAACATCGTGTACAAGCAGATCGTCGCCCCCGCCGACGTCGATGTGATTATGGTCGCGCCTAAGTCTCCCGCCACTGAAGAACGCAGGGCTTATCTGGAGGGATTCGGAGTTCCCGGCCTCTACGCGGTAGCGCAGGACGGTACCGGTAAGGCTGAACAGATCGCGCTCGCTATGTGTAAGGCGATGGGCTTCACCCGCGCGGGTGTGCTCAAGTGTACGTTCGAGCAGGAAACCTACGAAGACCTGTTCGGCGAACAGAACGTCCTCTGCGGCGGTACGGTCGATCTCATCAAGTACGGGTTCGAAGTTCTCACCGAAGCGGGATATCCCCCGGAAATGGCGTACTTCGAGGTGCTGCACGAGCTCAAGCTGATCGTCGACCTCGTTTTCGAACGCGGTATCCAGGGAATGAACGCGGTTATCTCTAATACCGCTGAGTTCGGCGAATACTACAACGGGCCTAAGATCATCGACCCGAGCGTGAAGGATAGAATGCGCGAGTCCCTCAAGCTGATCGAAAACGGCGAATTCGCCAAGACGTGGCTCGAAGAAGCCCGCAACGGCAAGCCGAACCTTCTCAAGAAGCGCGCCGAATGGGCGAAGCACCCGATAGAAATTGTCGGTAAGGAAATCCGCTCGATGTTCGAAAAGAAGTAATAGTTTTATAAAAAATCAGCCCCGCCGGAAAGCGGGGCTTTTTTTATTCTCCAGAATCAATCTTTTCATAAATTGGATCTGCGTATAATGCTAAGATAATCATTTCGAGATGACCCGGATTAATAGTCCGGAATTTAAAAGTATAAAGAAGATTATCCGTTAAATCGTTCCATCTTGATAAAACCGAAGAATCTCTATTTATTATCGTGCTTAGATCGAATGAAAATGAGTAGAGAAGGCTTAACGCTAGCGATTCGTTAATAAACATTGCCCGCTTCTTGATACCATTTTCAGCTTGATTGACCGTTTCATTTATTTGAATTGGTTTGTGCTTTAGTATCCAGTAAGATAAATATGCGGCTACCTTCGACGCATTGCATTTATCGATACCATGAAATTTTTTTAAACGGTGAATATCGGTAAAATAGTCGAGGATTGCTTCATCTAAAGACTCGGTATGAATTCTGACATAGTTCGTCAAGGTACTTGTTTTGATAAGATATACAGCGAGATCATAAACCGATTTAAACCGTTCGGAAAGCTTATTTTCACCAAATTCATCTAAAATATAATGATAATCGATTTGTTGAAACTCGGGCATTAAAACCGGTCCACTGCTTTTTTAATAAAACCGTTATCAATTAGCGCCTTTCCGCTTTCAAACGCCTTCTTTTCTGGAAAATCGGAGGAAGAGTTCGGCATTTTTTTCATCTTATACGCGCCGCTTTTTATTTTCTCGATAAATATACCGGAATTTTTCCTTGCTTCTTCGCTCCAAATTACTTCGTTCCCGCTTTTTTTCATATTTTCCTTCTTTCCGCTTATCTCTTATGTATATTAATTATATCATATCAAATAATCAAATTTTATGGCGTCTTTTCTCTTCAATCCTTTTCTGTTTCACAGTCGTCGTGCCCGCAGGCGCATTTCTTTCCGGCGGCTTTCCCGAACGCTTCCCGCCCTTCCCGGAAAGAGAAAATCGCGATTCCCAAACCTCCCACTGCGTCGATATAAGGAATCTTCGTCAGTTC
>MIBD01000194.1:0-602 GCA_001829395.1 Spirochaetes bacterium GWF1_49_6
TCCATCATCGAAACGAATACGAAAAGCGTGATCGAAGGCAATAATATGGTTAATCAGGTTTTTGATAACGCCAATCAGAGCGCGAAAGCGATGACCGAATTGGGACAAGCGCACGAGGAGATCGACCAGAACAGCCAGAAGGTCGCGAAGGTCATCAAGGTAATCGACGATATCGCGTTCCAGACGAACATCCTCGCGCTGAACGCGGCGGTCGAGGCGGCGCGCGCCGGGGACGCCGGACGCGGGTTCGCGGTGGTGGCCGATCAGGTGAAGAGCCTCGCGCAGAAGAGCGCGGACGCGGCGAAGGAGACGGCGCAATTGATCGAGGATGCGATTACCAGTGTAAAAAAAGGTAAAAATATGGGAGTATTGGTTTTAGAAAAAGCGAGCGAAGCGGCTCAGATAATGGAAAAAACGAAAGTAATCATGGACGAGATTCATAAAGCGTCGCAGGAACAGCTGAAGGGCGCGAACCAGGTCACGAAGGCGGTAAGCCAGATCAATACGGTCGTCCAGCAGACCGCGTCCACATCGGAAGAGACGGCGGCGGCGGGAGAGGAACTCCTGAGCCAGTCGGAGGTACTCAACGAGGCGGGGGAGAA
>MIBD01000194.1:624-690 GCA_001829395.1 Spirochaetes bacterium GWF1_49_6
GGCAAAGCATCAGGAGCATAAGATACACCTGATCGAGCATAAGAAGGATGAGAATCCCGCCGAGAT
>MIBD01000194.1:829-3226 GCA_001829395.1 Spirochaetes bacterium GWF1_49_6
CGAATACGGAAATTCAACTATTTTCCGTCACTGCAATGAGCGGAGCGAAGAAGCAGTCTATATATAATTATACGCATTAATAAAATAGATTGCTTCTACCGCGCTTCAAATATCTTTTGTTGCGCGGCATCGCAATGACATTATGAGTTCGTCATCACGCCCGAAAAAGGCAGCCTTTTTTTATTTTTAACTCCTTTACTATTGACATTTTTTAGATTCATTCTATCCTTATTATCGCAAGGGAAAATACTTTTACGGGGTATTTATGAAACTTGGAGAATATCTTATTCAGGAAGGAATGATTACCGAGGAACAGTTGAATGAGGCGTTGGCGAAACAAGAAGCGGGCGAACAAAAAAAGCTCGGGGTTGTCCTGCTTGAAATGGGGTTTCTTAATGAGAAGGAGCTAATCGCCGCTATTAAAACGATTAATAAGAGCGAATAGTCCCGGTTTATCTATCGGGCGGTTCCCCCCATGCGGGGACTGACGTAAAAACTCATAACATTTTTAACATTAATAATGATATATCTTTAAAATACGCCCAATGGTCACTTCTTTATCTTCGCGCGAAGTGCGGAGGCTTGTCCTCTTTTCCTTAATACCCAATTATAGAAAAGAGGGTTATTAGAAGTAACCTATCATTAATATTACACCTGCCTGATTTCACGATCTTTTAAATCGAAAAACCATCTGTTATTACGGTATTTTTCGGCGTCTATCGCCCTTGAGTGCGGACTGTCTATTGATTAATTTTCCGTCATACCTTATAATATTTCGATTATCTAAACGGAGCTATTATGCCATCATACAGGGATACAATCAGGAATTTTTCTATCATCGCGCACATCGATCATGGTAAATCCACTCTCGCGGACCGTATCCTCGAATTTAACGGAATGTACGACGCATCGAAGGGCGAAACGCAGGTGCTCGATTCGATGGAGGTCGAAAAGGAGCATGGCATCACTGTTAAGGCGCAGACGGTATCGGTTCCCTATAAAGCCAAGGATAATACCCAGTACACCTATAATATGATCGATACTCCCGGGCACGTGGATTTTTCCTACGAGGTATCGCGCAGTCTCGCGGCATGCGAGGGTGTGCTCCTGCTGATCGACGCGTCGCAGGGGATACAGGCGCAGACCCTCTCCCACTTTTTCGTGGCGCTCGAAAACGATTTGGAAATCGTACCGGTCATCAATAAAATCGATCTGCCAACCGCGCACCTCGAGATGGTTAAGGAGCAGATCGAGCAGGATTTGGGGCTTGACGCCGAGGGAGCGATACTTGTCAGCGCGAAGAGCGGACTAGGTGTCCCGGAACTCCTCGAGGCGATCGCGCTTCGTATTCCCCAGCCTAAGGGGGACGAGACCGCCCCCCTGCAGGCGTTGGTATATGATTCCTATTACGATATTTACCGCGGAGTTGTGGTAAAAGTACGGATTATCGCGGGCGAGGTCAAGCCCGGCGAAAGAGTCCGTTTTATGCGCTCCGGGAAAGAGTATGATTTGGAAGAGGTGGGGGTTTATCAGCTCAAACTGTTCCCCCGTAAATCCCTCCGCGCGGGAGAGGTCGGTTATATTATCGCGGGCATCAAGTCGGTCAGCGAATTCGGCGTCGGCGATACTATCACCCATACGGAAAATCCCTGCCTGAAGGCGCTTCCCGGATATAAGGAGCCCAAGGCGTATGTATTCGCGGGGCTCTTCCCCGCCGACGGGGAAGAGTTCGAGGGTTTCACCGAGGCGCTGAACCGGTTGAAGATGAACGATGCCTCCCTGTCGTTTATCAAATGGAACTCCGCCGCGCTCGGGATGGGATATAAATGCGGATTTTTGGGGCTTCTCCATTTGGAGATTATACAGGAACGGCTGGAGAAGGAGTTCGACCTGAACATCATCTCGACCGTCCCGTCGGTAGAATACCGCATTACTCTGACGAGCGGCGAAGTATTTACTATTGAGAATGCGACCGAATTTCCCGATATTAGTAAAATATCGCGGGTGGAAGAACCCTACGTAAAAGCGAATATTATCATGCCCAAGGATTTTATGGGGCAGGTGATGCAGCTGGTGCAGGAACGGCGCGGGATTCAGACCAACCTGATCTATATCGATACCGGGCGCATCGAGATTTTCGTCGAGCTGCCGCTCGCGGAAATTATTTACGATTTCTACGATAAGCTGAAATCGTTCACTAAGGGATATGCGTCGTTCGACTACGAATTCCTCGAGTTCCGCGACAGCGAGGTAGTCAAGATGGACATCCTCGTCGGCGGCAGGCCGGTGGATGCGTTATCGCAGATGGTGCATAGAGAGGGAATGGAGCGTCGCGGGCGCGGGGTGGTCAAGAAGCTCCGCGAACTGATACCGAGGCATTTGTTCCAGATACCCATC
>MIBD01000194.1:3242-4342 GCA_001829395.1 Spirochaetes bacterium GWF1_49_6
GCAAGATAGTCGCGCGCGAGAATATCTCCGCGTTACGTAAGGATGTGACCGCGAAGTGCTATGGGGGGGATATCACCCGAAAACGGAAGCTGCTCGAGAAGCAGAAAGAGGGAAAAAAGCGAATGAAGACTATCGGGAACGTCAATATCCCGCAGGAAGCGTTTGTGGAAATACTGAAACGGAGCGATGATGAATAAAGTGATTCTCGCGAGCGCGTCCGAAGGACGGAAGCGTTTATTTGAGACTCATATCAAACATTTTGCGGTTGCCGTGTCGAAGGTCGACGAGGAGGCTGTGGCTATCGACGACCCCCGGAAACTGGTCAGCACCCTCGCGCTGATGAAGGCGGTGGAGGTATCGAAGAAGTATCCCGACGATATTACGATCGGGTTCGATACTGTTGTTGTCTGCAATGGGAGGATTATCGGCAAGCCCGGCGATAAAGAAGAGGCAATACGGATACTGAAGCAAATCCGCGGGAAGCGTCAGCTTGTCCTGACAGGGTACGCGATTGTCAATATCAGGCTCGGACTGGAGATCAACGACTATGTCGAAACGGTGCTGAACCTGAAGAATATAAGCGACGAGTTTATTTCAAAGTATGTACAAAACCATCCCGTGACCCGGTTTGCCGGGGGATACGGCGTACAGGATAACGACCAGCTGATCGAGATACTCTCCGGGGATTTCGATAACGTGGTCGGTGCGCCCATGAGGGTGATCATCAATCATCTCAAAGATTTGGGGTATATCGAGTAAATCCTCTCATTATCCGCGTATCGATACGGAATTTTCCGCCTTTCCTGAAATTAACCTCGCCGAATATTGAAAATAATGCCCGATAATGTCAGAATAAATCCCGGCGTCGATTTACCGGGGATTAGCGATTTTTATTGATACTATCAGAAGCAAACGAGTATTGAAATAGGGGAGTACTATGAAAAAGACATTGTGGATTCTTTTTATCGTCCTGTTATCCGGCGCGGGTTTCGCGAAGGAAGTCCTGATGGACAAGGCCTATTATGCGTGGGTGGATAAGCTGAACCTGCGGGATAAGCCGAACCTCACGTCGAAAGTGGTATACCAGCTTACCGAGGGCG
>MIBD01000194.1:4350-5354 GCA_001829395.1 Spirochaetes bacterium GWF1_49_6
AGAAGACGAAGGAGGAAGTTACTATCCAACTCCGGGAGACGAATTATACGGCGCCGTGGGTTCTGGTGCAGGCAAAAAACGGCACGCAGGGATGGGTATTCGCGGGCGGGCTGAAGAAAAAGAACAAGATGGAAGTGACTGCCGATAAAACAAAACTCTACGCCGACCCGGATCTCAAGGGGCTTGTCCTGACCGAGTGCAAAAAGGGTGATGTAGTCACCTATAAGGAATATCAGACCGGTGTGAAAACCCCGTTCCAAATCGCCGGGAAGACCGTGCAGGATGTCTGGGTGATGGTTGAAACGTCATTGGGGTATAGGGGATGGATTCCCGCCCCGTACCTGAAAAATGTGCTGAACGGGTTGCCCGACGCCCCGGAAGCGGGAAAGAGCAAGATCACATCCGCGAACGAATTATTGAACGCCGTGCAGAATGCCGGTTCCGGCGATGTGATTACTATCGCGAGCGGGTCGTACACTATCAGTAAAACCTTAACTATTGAATCGAAGAATAATCTGACTATAGTCGGCGAGGGCGAGGTCAATATCTATATCAAGGACGAGAACGCGAACGTAATGGAGATATCCGACTGCGGAAATATAGTGCTGAAGAACCTCCACCTCAAGCATTACAATCCGCCGCAGGAGATGATGTGTACCGGGAATGTGATTTCTGGTTATAATTCGGGTTCCCTCACCGTTGAGAATTGCGTGATCGACGGTTCGGGGTACTGGGGATTATGGCTAAGCGGTTTTAACAGTGTCGAGTTAAAAGATACGAAATTCCTGAATCATGTCGATTCCAGCCTAATGCTCGATAGTATCCAAGTTCTTTTTATTGACGGTTGCGAGTTTAAAAATAACGGGGGAGGACTGGTTATCGGTGTAAGTAAAAAATACAGGATAAATAACTGCAAGTATTATGATAAATCGGATATTGAGATAAATGGTTCCATCTATACGAAGAAGGAATTCGAGAGCGGGATATCTTTCGATTACAGCGTA
>MIBD01000195.1:0-152 GCA_001829395.1 Spirochaetes bacterium GWF1_49_6
TGCGAAGCAATCTATTTTATTAATGTGTATAATTTTATATAGACTGCTCATCGCAGTGACGGAAAATAATTGAATTTCCGTCCTCGTCAACAACCCCTACATTATGGGCACTTCAAATAACCCTCTTTCTACAATGAAATATTAGGAAAAGA
>MIBD01000195.1:181-3754 GCA_001829395.1 Spirochaetes bacterium GWF1_49_6
AAAGAAGTAACCATTGGGCTTATTTTATAAAACTATAAAGCCATTTGTTATAAATGTTAATAGTTTTTGCGTCAGTCCCCGTCAGGGGGGAACCGCCCTTATGAAACTTTCTTAAAATTCTTCCGCTTTGAGATTATTTCCCATTGGGGCGGGTTATACCCGTTCGAGGTACGCCCGGAGGTTCGTTTTCCAGTCCGCCACAGTGAAACCGAGCTCGCGGATAATCTTATCCTTCGACAGTACCGAGTATTGCGGGCGTTTCGCGGGCGTGGGGTATTCCAACGTAGTAACCGGGAGGATTTCCACCTCCTTCGCGAGCATCCCAAGACCGCGCGCTATCGTGTATATCTCGCGGGCGAACTCGTACCATGTCGTCTCGCCATCGTCAGTATAATGGAAGATACCGTACTTATCGCTATCGGAATGCACCATATCGACGATATTCCGCGCGAGTCCGAGGGAGTAGGTCGGGGTGCCGGACTGGTCGTCCACCACCCGTACTTCGCTTCGCTCGGAGAACAATCGGAGCATGGTCGCGGCAAAATTTTTCCCGTAGGGGCCGTAGAGCCACGCGGTACGGATGATGAAATGGCGCGGCAGGGCGTCGATAATACGTCGCTCCCCGTCGAGCTTCGTCCGCCCGTACGCGGACTGCGGGTTAGGCTTATCGTCCTCGGTGTACGGCGAACGCTTGGCGCCGTCGAACACGTAGTCGGTGGAGAGGTGGATAAGTTTCGCGCCCGTCTTCGCGGCGTAACCCGCGAGGTTCGCGGGACCGTCCGAATTGATGACTGCCGCGATATCCTCCTCGCTCTCCGCCTGATCGACTGCGGTATAGGCCGCGCAGTTGACGATCCATTCGGGGTTATGCGCCGACGCGAACTTTTCTATCGCGGACATATCGGCGATATCGACCTCGCGGTCGCTCGCTATCACAGGTATCCCGGCGGCGGCGAACTGTTCGCCGATCTCCCGTCCGAGCATACCCTTATTGCCGATTAACCAAATCAAATCATATCTCCTAAATTTATATTACAGTAAATTAAAAGAACTATCATGCAATTCCTGAACGGCGGCGGGCTTTCATAACGGGCGCTTGCTAACTCCCGTTAAAAACGTTCATATCGGGATTAGCCGTCGCGCAGTGACTATTTCTTTAAACCCTTCTTATATTCCTTGAAACTTGGGTTATTCATATCGCGGTTCGACAGTACCGGTTCCGCGGAAGGCCATTCGATCCCGATATCCGGGTCGTTCCACATAAGGCCCGCTTCGGTCTGGGGGTTATACACGCTGCTGACCTTGTAGAGCACTTCGGCGGTCTCGCTCGTGACGCAGAACCCGTGGGCGAACCCCGCCGGGATGAAAAACATCTGCTTATTCTTCGCGGAGAGCTCCAGCCCGAACCATTTACCGAGAGTGGGGGAGCCGGGGCGGATATCGACCGCCACGTCCCAGATCGCGCCATGGATTACCCGGACGAGTTTCGCTTGGCCGGGGTGGGTCTGGTAATGCAGGCCGCGCAGGGTGTTCCGCACCGACTTGGAGTGGTTGTCCTGCGGGAACTGGATATCGATACCGAATTGCGCGAACTTATCGCGGTTATAGCTTTCGAGGAAAAACCCGCGTTCGTCCTCGAAAATATCCGGGGTGATAATGAGTGTTCCTTCGATTGCGCCGGCTTGAACTTTCATGGACGCTCCTCTATTGTAATTGAGTCGATGTCTTTAACACGAACTTGAGGTACTGGCGGTAAGAATTGTCCGGCAGCCCCGCGAGCATTTTCTCGAACTGCTCCGCCGAGATATATCCCATCCGTAACGCCGCTTCCTCGATACACCCGATCTTCAGTCCCTGCCGTTTCTCGATAGTCTCGATAAAATTCGCGGCCTCGATCATACTGTCGTGCGTCCCGGTATCCAGCCATGCCGTCCCGCGCGCCAGAAGCTCCACGCTGAGCTTGCCGCGTTGGAGATACACGTTGTTCAAGTCGGTGATCTCATACTCGCCGCGCGGGGAGGGTTTGAGATTCTCCGCGATCGATACGACATCGTTATCGTAGTAGTACAGGCCGGGCACCACATAGTTGGACTTCGGCGCCTTCGGTTTTTCCTCGATCGACAGCACCTTTTTATCCTGATCTAACTCAAGCACCCCGTAACGCTCGGGATCGGAGACCCAGTACCCGAAGATACGACCCCCGTCCATACCCGTAGCGCACGAACGCGCCGCGTCCTCGAACTTATCGCCGTAGAAGATGTTATCGCCGAGGATGAGGCACACGGAGTCGTTCCCGATAAACTCCTTACCGAGCGTGAACGCCTGCGCGAGCCCGTCGGGGCTGGGCTGGGCCTTATAGGTGATATCAATCCCGATCCGGCGCCCGTCGCCGAGGAGTCCCTCGATACGCGGGAGGTTCACGGGGTCGGAGATAATCAGTATCTCGCGGATGCAGGAGAGAAGCAGGGTGGATAACGGGTAATAGATCATGGGCTTGTCGTATACGGGCAGGAGCTGTTTGCTCGCCACCATAGTCAGCGGATAGAGACGGGTTCCCGCTCCGCCCGCGAGGATGATTCCTTTCATGGGGCCTTCCGAATGTTTTTTATATTATAAGAGAAGGGGGTAATTATTTCAATGAATGCTATGTATGTTATACAAAAAGTGAACAAATAATAAACCTCCGATTCACGAAGGCTTGTTAGATAGAAACTATGCTACTATTACGGAGAAGTCGCCGCAGATGCGCTAGGACCAGAGGTAACTGCGACAAACTTACCGTTTCCATAAGTAACCGATCTCCAATCGGCTGAGATAGGAAGGTTACAAGCCGTCCAGATTATTCCATCAGGTGAAGTTGCCGCTAAGTTACCATTTAAAGTAACTGCGACAAACACCCCGTTCCCGTAAGCAACCTTCCACCAATTGCCGAGGCTTGGGAGGGTTCGGACTGTCCAATTTATACCATCGGGTGAGGTTGCCGCATTTGTACTGGAATAGGCTAGAGCGACAAATAAACCATTTCCCCAGGTGACTGAATAGTATGCTAAAGAGATTGGGAGGGTTCTCTCTATCCAGTTTGTTCCGCCATTTGTTGATGTCGCCGCGACTGCGCTAGCGGAAACCGCAACAAACACTCCGTTACCGTAGGTGACCCAATACCATGGGAAGGAGCTTGGAAGGGTACGAGCCGTCCATGTCCTCCCGTCGGGTGATGTCGCGGCATTTGTGCTGCCATTTGCAACTGCGACAAATACACCGTTTCCATAGGTCACTGAACACCAGTCAGCTAAGATTGGAAGACTGTGCGCAGTCCAGTTCGTTCCGCCGTTGGTTGAAATCGCTACTGATCCGTTTCCGGAGGCAACCGCAACAAACACGCCGTTCCCGTAGGTAACTGACTGCCAATTTGCGGAAAATGGAAGAGTTCGGGCAGTCCATGTTATCCCGTTGGGGGATGTTGCCGCTTTTGTACTGCCATTAGCAACTGCGACAAATACGCCGTTCCCGTAGGTAACCGACATCCAATTGGCTGAACTTGGAAGTATCTGGGGTGTCCAGACAGATCCCGCA
>MIBD01000195.1:3781-6027 GCA_001829395.1 Spirochaetes bacterium GWF1_49_6
GTTTGTTACCGTGTACCATCCGCCAAAGTTATACCCTGTTTTAATCGGCGCCGTCGGTAATAAGTCGATTGTCGTCGCGGGGGATATTACAGTCTTACTGTGTGGGCTTGCCTCAGTATTTGCACCCTGACTATCAAAGGTTACCGTATAGACAGCGAGCCAGCTGGCGTAAACCGTAATATCCGAATCGACTATTGTGCTGATTGTAAACTCCGTACCGGCACCGTTAGTCACCGTGTACCAACCGCAAAAGTTATAACCTGTTTTGATCGGTGAGGTTGGTAATACGTCGATGTTTGATGCCGGGGAAATCACAATTTTAGTGGACGGACTTGCGGGAATAGTTGCACCCTGGCTGTCAAAGATTACCGTATAAGATTTAGCAGGATCGCCGCCGGGCGGTGTTTCAGCGGGTACTATCGCGCAACCGGAAAGTGATAATAATGACATTAACGTTAGGGAGCTTAATAATAAAAACATCTTCTTCATAAATTTACCCCAATAAGAATACTTTCGAATATTATATAACTCCTTACGAAAAAGTCAATTGCTTTATGAGAGTTATTGAAAACTAATAAATGATACTCATCATCTCATCATAGATAATAAAAAACCCTTGACTAAAATTGGATTTATTTTACAATATAAAAAATCTTCGGAGGCATTCCATGAAATCCAGAAAAATTCTCATCGCCCTTTCCGTAATGGCGATGTTTTTATCCAACGGGTGTGACGGCAAGGGCAACGGCGGCGGCACCAACCAGACAGAGACCGGAAAGGTAAAGATAGGCTTCCTGCTGAAAACCATGCAGGAGGAGCGTTACCAGAAGGACAAGGCCGCGTTCATCAAGAAGGCCGAATCGCTCGGCGCGGTGGTGGTGTTCGATTCCGCGAATAATAACGAACAGACCCAGCTCGCGAACTTCGAGAATATGCTCGTGCAGGGCGTGAAGGTTATCGTGCTCCAGCCGGTCAACACCGGTACCGCGGGCAATATGGTGAAGAAAGCGCACGAGCAGGGAGTGAAGGTGATCGGGTACGACTCGATGCTCCAGAACGGCCCCCTCGACCTGATGGTCATGCAGGATAGCTGGGCGGTCGGTAAACTCCAGGCCGAGGCGATGGTCGAATGGCTGAAGAAGAAAAAGGGCGAGGTCAAAGGTAAGGTCGCTCTCATCATGGGCCAGCCGGGCGATTCCAACGCGCGTACCATGAGTCAGGGAGTCTATGACGTGATCAAGGCGAACCCCGGGCTGGAACTGGTGGTCGAGCAGGCGCACGAGGGATGGTCTCCCGAAAAGTCGCGCCAGACCGCCGAGAACGCGCTCGTCAAGTACAATAATGAGATCGATGCGTTTATCTGCAACAACAGCGGGCTTGCGCGCGGCGTGATTTCCGCCCTCAACGTGCAGGGCTTAGCCGATAGTACGAAGGTATTCGTAGCCGGTTCAGACGCCGATCTCGCGAATATCCGTTATGTCGCGCAGGGCAAACAGTCGGTCGAGATATGGAAGAAGATCGATCCGTTAGCCGAAAAGGCCGCCGAGGTCGCGGTGGCGCTCGCGATGAATATGGACAAACCGGTGACCAATGTCGTCAAGATCGATATGATGATCAATAACGGATTTCAGGACGTGCCCACTATCGTGACGGAAGTCGTCCTGATTACGAAGGACAATATCGATGCGACGATTATTAAAGAAGGATATTATACGAAAGAACAGGTATACGGTAAATAAGAAGGCAGGCAGATGAACGAAGTAATACTGGAGATGAAGGATATCGGGAAGGAATTTCCTGGGGTACGCGCGCTCGATAATGTGACGCTGACCGCGCGGAAGGGCGAAGTCCTCGCGCTGGTCGGCGAGAACGGCGCGGGTAAGTCCACGCTGATGAAGGTATTAAGCGGCGTATGGGCGCACCCGTCCTACGAGGGCGAGATTAAGGTCAAGGGCGAGACCCGGATGTTCCACAGTACCGGGGACGCCGAGCGCGCCGGGATCGGGATTATCTATCAGGAACTCAACCTGATACAGGACTTGTCGGTCGCGGAGAATATATTCCTCGACCGTCAGCCGGTGAACAAGTTCGGATTGATCGGCTGGGACCGTCTCCGTTCCGAATGCCTGAAACTCCTCGAAGAACTGCATATTAACGAGATCGACCCGATGGCGCCGGTGAAGGAACTTACCGTCGGTAAACAGCAGATGGTGGAGATCGCCAAGGCGCTCAGCCAGAACGCGGAG
>MIBD01000196.1:0-7869 GCA_001829395.1 Spirochaetes bacterium GWF1_49_6
AACCCCGAGTTATTATACCATGTTTTTTATAAAAATGAAACCTGATTTTTTAATTATGTTTTCTTTACGTAATAGTCTGACAGGATATTAAGTTCTCGCTGTTTCCGGTACGTTTGCAGTGTAAACACCTCCCGTTGTCTAAAATTTCACAAAAGCCGGATATTATGTTATCATAATGGGTGTTCATTTTGACTGAATACACCCGAAGAATTCGGGGCGGTAATTATTTAACTGAGAGGAGGTATCCTATGAAGGATCAGGAAATCGCCGACAAAAAGGGCTACGTGAGAGGTCTGGAAGGAGTCGCCGCGGGGGAAACTACCATCAGCTATGTCGATGGAGTGAACGGGATTCTGGTATACAGCGGTTATAATATTCACGAGCTTGCCGGACGTACATCGTTCGAAGAAGTCGCGTATCTCCTCTGGCACGATCATGAGGATTTGCCCAACGAACGGGATTTGGAACGTTTTTCGCATGAACTGATCAAGAACATGCATATCCCGTATGAAGTAGTCCAGTTAATTAAGTCGATGCCGGACTATTCGCATCCGATGGCGGTACTGCGCACAGCGGTTTCCGCGCTGGGGTGTCTCGACCCGAGCGCCGAGGAACTCAGCGGGCGCGCGTTCGATAAGAAGGCAATCACGCTGATCGCGCGGGTGATGTCCATAGTCGCGGGAATGCACCGGATTAAGCGCGGCGAGCCGATGCTCGAACCGGATATCGACAGGACTTTCGCGGAAAACTTCCTCTATATGTTCCGGGGCACATGGCCCGACGAGGAAGAGTCGAAGGCATTCGATACCCTGCTTGTCCTGCATGCCGACCACGGTTTCAACGCGTCGACGTTCTCCGCGCGCGTGACAATGTCCACGTTGTCGGATATCTACTCCGGGCTGACTTCCGCGATAGGTACATTGAAGGGCCCGCTGCATGGCGGCGCGAACCAGAAGGTGATGGAGATGCTGTCCGATATCGGTAATGTGGACGATGTGGAAGAGTATATCGACAGTTTGTTGAACGAGAAAAAGAAGATAATGGGATTCGGTCACAGAATATATAAGACGGAAGACCCGCGCGCCATACATCTCAAGATATGGGCGGAGAAACTCGCAGCGAAACGCGGTCAGGAGAAACTTTTCCAGATCGCCACGCGTATCGAGAAACTGGTGATGGAAAAGAAGGGGATTCATCCCAATGTGGACTTTTACTCGGCGGTCGTGCAGTACGCGCTCGATATCCCGAAGGAGTACTATACCACCATATTCGCCGCGTCCCGCACTCCCGGATGGATCGCGCATATCCGCGAGCAG
This sequence comes from Spirochaetes bacterium GWF1_49_6, assembly GCA_001829395.1. Classification (GTDB taxonomy): domain Bacteria; phylum Spirochaetota; class Brevinematia; order Brevinematales; family GWF1-51-8; genus GWF1-51-8. The sequence goes on from MIBD01000196.1 coordinate 1,317, forward strand.
CTCACCGATAACCGGCTGATTCGTCCTACTTCGCGTTATGAGGGAAAGCTCGATAAGAAGTGGGTATCGATCGGCGAACGAAAATAACCTGATCTGCCGTCTCCGAGAGGGGCGTCCCGCTCCCTGACATCCCTGTCATCGCGGGACTTCCCCGTCCATGGGGGCGCCCCGCTCCCTGACATCCCTGTCATCGCGGGACTTCCCCGTCCATGGGGGCGTGTTGACGAAGTAAAGAAATACGGGCAGTAAGCATTTGCGAACTGCCTGTTTTTGTTTTATGATCATGGGAGAGAGAATTATGCTGAAACTGAAGGGCGCAAACTGCGATATCGACCTCACAAGCGGAGGTAATATCGATTGGAAACAGGAGCAATGCCCGTGGAATAAGGAAGAGAAGACGGATAGCCATCAATGCGCGGTTAAGAATACCTCTATCTGCGAATATTTTTGCGGATTGGAATATCTGGATACCGTACTCTGCTGTTACCCCGGTGCAAATCCCAATAGGGTATAAATCATCATCAGACCTATGATCATTCCTTCCCTTCACGGGACATCCTATTATTTTTGATATTTATTTCCCTGTAACTTATGATATATCTGTGGGGTGTCGGATGAAAATAAATTTCCCGCTTCTACTATTCCTCATCGGCGTTTCCTCCTGCGGGCTTGTCCCGATCTACAACCCAGGCGTCTTTCAGCCGTTCGTCTCCGGGTTCGAGGACGGCACCACCGGCGTATGGAATCTCGAACAGGGACTCCCCGGACTTATCGAGGTACAGTCGAACTTAGTCCGTACCGGGAATTACGCGGTCAAGTTCACCATCCTCCCGAATGTGACATGGCATACCGGCAACCGTACCGAGATGGCCTACTTCAACATGGACCCCTACGTCGAGGAGGTGTATTACGGGTGGAGCTGTATGCTCGCGCCGGGATATACCGATAACGGGAAATGGCAGATTATCGGGCAATGGCACGACCAGCCGGATCCGTTCAGTAACGATTCATGGTCGAGTTTCCCGCGCAATTCCCCGCCCATTTCCATCAATTACATCTCCAATAAAGTCTACCTCAACATCCTCTACTCGGGCATCCAGTCGAGGATCATGTGGGAGAACGGCGCCACCGTCTCGTACGGGGTTTGGTTCGATGTGGTAGTACATGTCAAATGGTCGATGTACGGCGACGGGTTTGTCGAGGGGTGGGTCAACGGGACGAACCTTTACCCCGAACGGATATACTCGAAAACTGTCGTCAACCGGGTGGGCAATTACCTGAAAATCGGGCTGTACCGTGACGAGGACGCTATCGGGACGAATATCGTGTATTACGACGAAGTAAAGATAGGGAAAACCTACGCGGAGGCCGCGCCGTGAAAAAACTCCTGATAGCGGGATTTCTGTTATGCGTATCCTCCGCTTACGCCGCGGCCAATACCCATGAGATAACCGTCCTCCTCGGCCGGTGGAATACCCTCTACTGGACAGGCTCGTCGCAAATCATCTACAGGACTCCCGACCTGTTCGGGCTTCCCCTGCGTATCGGCGCGGGTATCGCCGGGTACGGTTCGCTCTATATCATCTCCGACGGGAATTACGAGATATGGGCGCATGGCGAATACGGGCTGTATTCCGGCAGCGTATTCCATATCTACGCGGGCGCGGGCGGGGTGTTTTACCAGTCCTTCCCCCTGAAAATGACGTCGTTCCAGCCGGTCATCCTCGCGGGGATCGCGGCGCGGTTAGGGTTCTTCAATCCCGAGGCCGTGGTGCGTTTCCGGTTCTATTCCGACGGGTGGATGGTGTCGCTGATACAAGACTACCGTTTCAGCCTCGGCGATACCCTATTCTTTACCATACACCCGAACTTTCATCTCGCTGGGTATTACAATTTCCGTAACACTGAGCTTCGCGCGGAGTTTTACGCGGGGTTCGGCTTAAAAATATGAGGTGCCAACTATGGAAACTCTGAGAAAATGGGGCGCCAGCCCCTTCCAGATCGCGGTATTGCACGGCGGCCCCGGCGCGAAGGGCGATATGGCCCCGGTAGCGCGCGAGCTTTCTAAGGAGCACGGCGTACTCGAACCGATGCAGAACGCCGATACGATCGACGGACTTGTCATCGAACTGGCCGACGTGCTCGACTCTCACGCGTCGAAACCCGTCGTACTGATCGGGCACTCGTGGGGAGCATGGCTCGCATGGATATTCGCGGCACGCCACCCCCACTCGGTAAAAAAACTGATCCTCGTCGGAAGCGGGCCGTTCGAACGGAGGTATGTGCCGATGATCGAGGAAACCCGTGTCAGCAGATTGACCGGCGAGGAACGCGAGGATTTCCTCGCGGTAATCAAACGATCCTATAAATCCTCACCCGCGGAAAAAGCCCGCATTTACGAGAAGTTCGACGATATCCTGATAAAGACCGATAACTTCGACCCGATCAAGGAAGAATCGAAAGAGGCGGGGTTCGATTTCGCGCAGTACGACGATATCTGGCCGGAGGCGGCGGAGCTCCGTCTGAGCGGCGCGCTTCTCGATATCGGGCGCGGCATCCATTGTCCGGTGACCGCTATCCACGGCGATTACGACCCGCATCCCGCCGACGGGGTCAAGATACCGTTATCGCGCATCCTCCAAAAATTCAAACTGATTCTGCTGAAGGACTGCGGGCATTCCCCGTGGAGGGAACGCGCCGCGCGTGAAGAGTTTTATACGGTGCTTAGAAGCGAGATCGCGGGATAACACCATATGTAATACATCTCTGTACTAGTCATTGAGTATGGCGGTCTCTTACCGTTTGGCGAAGTGACTAATCTCTACTGAGAGGCTTCCAAATGAATTATAGATTTTTACTTGAAATTTCGCTTGATAGGTGTATAATTTATATCTATGATACAGAAGGGGGCTAACATGAAAAAGTTTTTTCCGGTTTGTATTATCAGCTTCGCTATTTTAGTTACAGTTTCCGCATGTATACTCAATTTTGAGCCGAAAACGATTACCGAGACAGAAGCCTTTATCGGAAAATGGTTCTTATCCGAACAGACTCCTCCCGGGACAAAATATACGAAAGATACCACAGTATCTATCTATGAATTCAATTCCAATAAAACCTATACGTCGTTCAGCCGGACTAACGGAGGGGATTTTTTAACCAATACCGGCACCTACGCGGTTGACGAAACCAACAACCTGATGATGATGTATTCCAGTATCACCAGTACCAATAATTATAATTTCGTCGATAGCGGACTATGGCAAAAAATCTCCAATATGTATATACTCGATTATAATCCTTGGTAGTTTTTTGGGGTACGAAGCATTCTTTTTCGAGATGTACAAACCGTCCATCGACAAGGACTCACCTGATAAAAAAAAGCCGGGCGAACCCGGCTTTTTTATTCATTGCGCTCCGTGCGCCGCGTGATGGAGTAATGTCCATCCGATGCTATCCGCGCCGTCAACAGGGTTTCCCGCGTCCAGATACGCCTTGACATCATTCACCGACCCAGATTCCGCAAGCCGCCGGATCGACGGCCCCGCCCACAGCAGAGATACCCCGAAAACCACACCGAAAAACACGAATAATTTATTCATAAATACCCCCTATAAAAAACATACTTATTTTACTCTTGCCTACCGGGATATGCAACACTATTGCAGGATTTTTATAACTAAAATATTAATAATCGGATTGTAGGATACTCCTTTTTATTGCTAGGTGTTGCCGAAACAATTATGACAGATAGACTGCTTCGACGCTAACGTCTCGCAGTGACAAATACAAAAAATCGGTCTAGCCCCCCGCGCAGGGTGCTTCGCACACTAACCCCGATACCAGTCTTAGTATCATTATACAGATATTGCCCGTGATGAGGGCGGCACTCATTTCCACTCCATCACGGGCTGCTGCGCAGACTAATTCCGATATCCCGGCTCCAGCCACGCCGCAGGCTATCTATAGATACTATTACAAGTTGCCGTAATAGGGCTAGCATCCACGCCATAGTTTTTTTAATGAACACGGGCTATATCCCGGTATCGTATACTTGTATGATATCGGGTCTAGCCCCCGCGCAGCGGGTACTTGCCCTTTTTAGGATTTTGACTTATAATTAGCTGTTTACAGAACGGAGGCAATATGTCTAAAGCTATCCTGATGCTCGCTAACGGCGAAACCTTCGAGGGGAAAGCGTTCGGGCATACCGGCGAAACCGCAGGCGAAGTCGTGTTCAATACCTCGATGACCGGATACCAGGAAATCCTCACCGACCCTTCGTACAGAGGGCAGATCGTCACTATGACCTATCCCCAGATCGGCAACTACGGCGTTAATCCCGACGATGCGGAGTCCGGCAAGCCGCAGGCGGCGGGGTTTATTGTCCGCGAGTACTCGAAGACCTACTCGAACTGGCGCGCGGCCGAGTCGCTCGGCAGTTACCTCGACCGGAACAAGATAGTCGGTATCGAGGGTATCGATACCCGCAAGCTGACCCGAATCCTCCGCATCACCGGCGCGATGAACGGTATCCTTTCTTCGGCGGATTTCAGTAAGGAGAACCTCCGCGCTAAACTTTCGCGCGTACCGAATATGGTCGGCCTCGACCTCGCGAAGGAAGTCACTATCGATACTCCCATGCAGTGGGGCGAACGCCATCCGGGCGCTTATCATGTTGTCGCGCTGGACGCCGGTATCAAGACCAATATCCTGCGTATCCTCAACCACCGGGGATGCAATATTACCCTTGTCCCCGCGAGTTATACGTCCGCGCAGATCATGGCGCTGAACCCCGACGGGTTATTCGTATCCAACGGCCCCGGCGACCCTGAACCGGTGGATTACGCGATCACCGCTATCCGCGAACTGATCGGGCAAATCCCCATCTTCGGGATATGTCTCGGGCACGAGCTTCTCGCGCTCGCGGTCGGCGGAAAATGCTACAAGCTGAAATTCGGGCATAGGGGCGCGAACCACCCGATCAAAGACCTCCGTTCCGGCAAGGTCGAGATAGCGTCGCATAACCACGGGTTCGCGGTCGATCCCGACAGCCTCCCCGATAATGTCGAAATCACGCATGTCAATATCAATGACCAGACGGTGGCGGGGCTTAGCCTGAAGAACGCGCCCGCCTACTCGGTGCAATACCATCCCGAGGCGTCGCCCGGCCCCCACGACTCCTACTATTTGTTCGACGAGTTTATCGAAGATATGCGGGAGTGGAAGATTGATAAACCCAACCGCGCTATGAAGAAATTATAAATAATTGAAGGTCTTGAATCACCTCTTCTATGAATATTTTCCGTCATTGCGACCGAACTTTTTAGTTCGGGAAGCAATCGGTACTGATAATTGAAACTGGGTTTACCGCCTGCTTCGATATACTTGCAGTGACGGGTATTTAATATCTCTTGCGGAGTATTACATTGAAAGTAAACGGCACCCTTTTTATCTTATTATTCGTTTCCATCGTCTCCTGCGGCAAACCAAACCAAAGCAATCAACCCAATACACCGCCCGCCCGCGTGGTCAGCCTAGCGCCGTCTCTGACGGAGATGATGTTCGCTATCGGCGAGGGCTCCCGGCTGGTGGGGGTGACCTCATACTGCGATTACCCCCCGGTAGTAACCAACCTGCCGAAAGTCGGCGGGCTGAGCGACTTCGATATGGAAAAAGTGGTATCGCTGAAACCCGGCCTCGTGCTCGCGTCATGGTCGGGAAATCCCAAGGATAAGGTGGAACGTCTGGAATCGCTGGGTATCAAGGTGCTTGTCCTGAAGGAGAACACTGTGGCGGATATCCTGACCAACCTCGCGGTACTCGCCGAGGTGTTCGGTAAAAACCCCGCCGGGATACTCGCCCCTATTAACGGGACATTATCATCGCTGCCGGTGTTCGATAAAAAACCCTCCGCGATGATCGTCATATCGATGAAGCCGGTATTCAGCGCGTCGACCCAGAGCTTCATCGGGGACGTGCTCCGTATCGCGGGCTACAGCAACACGGTGCAATCGGCGGCGGCGTACCCGATGCTGTCCGAGGAGATGATCGCCGGGATGGACCCGGACTACCTGTTTATCGCGGACGATTTCGTGAAAGAGAAGGATTATTTCGACAGCCTCGTGAAAAACTTTCACCTGCACGCGAAGATTTACTTTATCGACACCGATACCTTGTCGCGTCCCGGGCCGCGAATCGCAGATTTGATCGCGGGACTTGCGATGCTCAAGGATACCCAAAAGGGGGACGAATGAAAAAACCGAAGATCGGGCTATATATCCGGCTGTTGGGGGTGTTCATATTCCTGACCGTATGCAATCTCCTGTTCCTCTTCCCGTACGGGCAAACCATGCCGGCCGCCGTGATTATCCTCATCCCATTGGCGGCGCTGATCGGCTTGGTATCGTTCCTGATGGTGCGGGAAATCCGCCGCCCCGACGAATCGGTAGAGAGGGGGCCGGACGAAGCTATTATCCGTCTGCGGAGGAGTATCGGGTGGGGCATATTTCACATGATATGGCTGACAGCGGGGCTGATCGCGATGGTTTGG
>MIBD01000196.1:7917-10131 GCA_001829395.1 Spirochaetes bacterium GWF1_49_6
GTCCCGTTCGCGGTCTTCGCGGGGATAGTCATTATAGCTATTGTTACAATGCTGGTAAGGGTATTCGTGAATATCGGGCGGATAAAGAAAGCGCGGGCTAAAGATAAGTATTTATAATTATAAGCCTTGTTCTTTTCGAATATCTTTAATAAATTTCGATAAAGGACGAACATTACAAGAAGCATTCCAACGGGGCGTTAAAATCATCCGCCATCTTTATCTCGCCCCGCAATACGCCGTATAAACTCTTCCTCGAAATTTTCCCTTCTTTTCCGGAAGTTTTTTCGATAATCACATTGATTTCCCCATCCTCGATCGGGACGGGTTCTTTCAGCTTGATCGTATCGTGATCCGAGAGTTCACCCTTTAATATAAAGGCCGTCTTCATATAACTCTCCTCAAATCCGCCTATCCGGTTACATTATTTTTTTCCCGCCGCGCGTAATCTAGCGCGGGCTAAAAATTAACCCGCACCGGTATTTTTAAAAACTAAAAGCTAATAAATCAATATGTATTAACGTATCGTCCGGCTCATGATACAGTAAATCTTTTTTAACATAATACACGGGACTGTTATTATATGTATAAATTAGACCTAACGCCTTCATTAATTTATCGTTATAACCCGCCGAGTAAGTAAATGGTGAGATCAATGAATAAATAATATTTGCTGATAAGATAAATCCTCCAACCCCCGCCATTCCCGCATCGCCGTTGGCACTTGCTAATAATATTACACTACCAATAAAAAGGCTGTTCTGAATAATCGCATCAGTATAATCTCCTATAGCCCAGCTACCAAAAAGGCCAATAGTTAAGAAATTTATTACAAAACCTCCCCAACCGCTCTTTTGATATTTTTTGTAAATCGAATATTTAGCGTCATCAGGTATTGTCGCGGCGACATTTTTTATGTTCAAAAAATTATTATCATCGAGAAATGGAGAAGATTTTATTAAATCTTCTAATTGTGCCTTTGCATTATAATCAAAATTATCGCTTTTCTTTATTTTTTCGCTTGAATCGTTAATCATTGCAACTATTGTTATTTTGTTCTTGGGTATTTTTGATTCTATATCAGACGTTTTTACAAAAACGTTGCTCTCATCCTGCTTAATAAATATTCCTACTATCGATCCTCCGTTTTTTAAATTAATTAAAATTTTCTGACCGGGGAAAATTTCAAATGAATCGACTGTTTTAGAAATTTTATCCTCCGTTTTAGCATCCGATGGTATGTACTGAATATTAGCGGTCTCGCCCTCGATAACCGTGACCGTCTTCTTGAATACTTCCTGCTCGTCTTTTCCTCCCCCCACGCGAATAGAGACCTCGATCGGTTCATCTGCGATAATGTCGCCTATATACGGATCACCTTTCTTGATTTCCTTGACGAAACGCCCGTTGATGTAAACCTTATAAAGCGTATCAGGCACATCAACATTTACATTAATTTTACCGAGTGTAATAGCCTGACCCACAAGAATGTAGGATACTTGCTTAACAACATCGTCCAGAGTGTTGAAAATATCTTTACCGGCGGGGCTATCCTTAAAACTACGTTGAAGAGTCAATTCTCCGGTGACGACATCGTAAACATAAAGGTTGATAGTCACCTTATTCTTTATTATTTTGTAGTCCCCGACCACGACCTGCTTCGTTTCAAACAGAATCCCCATCGCGAGAGCTTTCTCAACATCAATAGCTTTCGAGAACCAGAGCTTATTCATCTTGACTGCCGTCTCCACATCCGAGAAAGGTGTGATAATCACATCAGGAATCAGCGATAACAGGTTGATGAGCGACTTGGTCAGTAAAACGTTAATATTGTCGTCAGACTTGTCGCCTTTATTCACAAACCCCGCGATAGTGGTAGGTTTAATTTTCATTGTCGATGTAAACCCAAAAGACCCAAATAAAAACATAATCGCTATTGCAATAATTATGCTTTTCATGCATCCTCCTAATAATCGATATTAGGGAGAGTAAAATAACTATGGCTGAAAACTACCCTAATTTCTACTCTAATAATGAATTACACCCTGTTCTACGCTTGACAAGAGGATAATGGAGTTATGATATCAATTCCGGTCTATTTCTTTCCCGCCGCGCGCAGACGTTCACGGGCATTCTTTAACGCGGCTGTGATCGAATCGAACTCGCCGCGTTTGATATTTTCCTTGTTGAATACCGTTTCGCCCATCCCCACCGCGA
>MIBD01000196.1:10141-12666 GCA_001829395.1 Spirochaetes bacterium GWF1_49_6
CGCGAGGAACTGCAGTCCGTAGATCAGGTCGATCCCGCCGGTCGGCAGTATATCCACAAACGGCATCGGCCCACGGATCGCCTTGATGTACCCGGGATTGACCGCGCTCGCGGGGAATAGTTTGATGATATCCGAACCCGCCTGGTAAACCGTATATATCTCGGTCGGGGTAAACGCCGCGAGCATGAGGAGCTTATCCTCACCCTTGACCGCGTCGACCAGATTGAGAGCGGCAATAGGGCTGACAATAAAATCGGCGCCGTTCCTGATCGCCGCAGTCGCGTCTTCCGCGCGGAACACGGTGCCCAGCCCGAACACCAGTTCGGGGAATTTCGCCTTTAACGCGGGTATCTCGTCGATCACACCCGGAATAGTCATCGTGAACTCGATCACTTTGATCCCGGATTCCCTGACCGCGCGGGTTACCCCTTCGAGTTCTTTCGCGCTGTCCGTCCGAAGAATAGGGACAAGCCGTTCCGAACGGACGAGTTCTTTCAGTTCTTTCGAATTCATATCGGCCTACAGCTTGATTACTTTCAGTTTCTTGATCGCGTCTATCGCTTCCAGTTCCTTCTTCACCTTATCGCTGATCTCGGAGTCGATATGCACCATCGACAGCGCGATTTTAGTCTTGGAGTCCCTGCCGAGCATGAGTCCCGCGATATTGACGCTGTTGTTACCCAGTACGGTGCCGATCTTCCCGACTACGCCGGGCTTGTCCTCGTTATAGATGAACAGGAAGATACCCTCGGGCTTCATCTCGAAGAAATAATCGTTGAATTTTACAATCTTGGCGACATTGCTCGAGTAGACGCATCCCCAGAGTTCCATAGTTTCCTTCGTGGTGCGTACGCTCAGGCGGATGAGGTTCGTGTATTCGCTCGAGAAATCGGGGTCTTTCTTCTCGACCACGCTGATGCCCTGAGACTGCGACATGGACACCGCGTTGACATAATTCACCGATTCGCCCATGAAGCTCTGGAACAGCCCTTTCAGCGCGGCGCGTGTCAGAAGCGATACGTCCTTGTGCGATATGTCGCCCTCGTAACTCACCGTGACTTCCTCGACCTGTCCCTCGACCACCTGTGAAATGAGCGAACCCAGGCTTTCCGCGAGCTTGATATATACCTTGAATTCCTCGAAAAGTTCCTTATTGATAGACGGCATATTCATCGAATTGACGATAACGCCGTGCACGAGGAAATTCGCCACAGTTTCGGCGCTTTCCATCGCGACATTGAACTGCGCCTCTTCGGTCGATGCGCCCAGATGCGGCACGGTAATCAGATTGGGGGCGTCGAGAAGCGGGTTACGCGGCTCGAACGGGGGCTCCTTAGCATACACATCCACCGCCGCTCCGGCGATCACGCCTTCCTTCAACGCGTCGGCGAGAGCCTGTTCGCTGATAATTTCACCGCGCGCGGCGTTAACGATCCGCATCGTCTTTTTCATCATCGCGAACTCGTTCTTGCCGATCATCCCGCGGGTCTGGTCGGTAAGCGGGGTATGTATGGTAATAAAGTCGCTTTCCTTATAGATACGGTTCAGGTCGGAGAGTTCGATCCCCAAATCCTTCGCACGCTCCTCGGAGAGGTACGGGTCGAAGCCGAGCACGTTCATTTCGAACGCCTTCGCGCGCTTGGAGACTTCGGTGCCGATACGTCCCAGCCCGATTACGCCGAGGGTCTTTCCCTTCAGCTCGATACCGTTAAACTTGGAGCGTTCCCATTTGCCGTCTTTCATCGACGCGTAGGCGAACGGTATCTTACGCGCGAGGGAGATGATCAACGCGAACGCGAGTTCCGCGGTCGATACGGTATTGCCCATAGGGGCGTTCATCACGACTATACCCTTCGCGGTAGCCGCGGGAATATCGATATTATCGACGCCCACACCCGCGCGGGAAATCACCTTGAGGTTATCAGCCGCTTCGATGATGTCTTTCTTCATCTTGGTGGCGCTGCGGACTATGATCGCGTCGTAGTTCTTGATGTCGGCCTTGAGCTCTTCGGGCGTCATCGTGTCCTTCTCGATTACCTCGATCTCTTTATACTTCTTCAGAATGTCGATCCCTTCTTTTTCTAGTTTGTCGGTTACCAGCACTTTGAATTTCATCTATCTCTCCTTGCATTTTTTACGATTGGGTGTTTATGGTCACTTCTAATAATCCTCTTTTCTACCAAATTATGAAGAAAAAGAGGACAAGGAAGTGATCATTGGGCATATTTTAAAGATATATCATTATTAATGTTAAAAATGCTAGTAGTTTTTGCGTCAGTCCCCGCAGGGGGAACCTGCCCTTATTGTAAAATGGAACGGTGAAAAAATCAAAATTCAAAAAATAAAAGCATCTCGTTGCCCTTTCGATTAAAGAAGAAGGCCTCGGAAAATTTCTTCATAATATATATCCCGCGCCCGGAAATCCTGTCGAGCGATTCGTTCCCCATCGGCACGGCAATATTATCCACATCGAAACCGTCGCCCATATCGCGCACCCATAGACGCATCCCCTTATAGCCGATCTC
>MIBD01000196.1:12708-19107 GCA_001829395.1 Spirochaetes bacterium GWF1_49_6
ATAAGTGATAGCGTTGACAAGAGCCTCGTGCAGAACGGTCTCTATCTTCCAGATTTTATCGTAATGGTACTTCAGCACCTTGTTCTTAACCAGGTCGATTGTCATCGATACGGCGTTCAGAGTAGACTTGATGGTGATCGTGCTGGACTCGTTCGCGGAATGATCGAAGACACCGAATACTTTGCCGTCCAGTTTATGCTTCTCCATCAGGTCGGTCAGATCGTTCATCATCGCGTAGGAAATCCGGGTCTCTTTATAGAACGGGGGGATAATCGTCTCCAGCGCGTCCTTCGGTAACGGGCGTTCGAACACCAGTATAGTATCGTCGAAATCCAGTTTGCACTTCTCGGGAGCGCCCCCGGAAATAATCAAGTGCTTTTTCTCTTTCCGCTTGATAACCACCCAGAAATAATTGTCGCACCGGACGGAGTTGAAATATCCGTCGAGGGGGTACATGGATACGACGTCGGAACGCGCCGGGTCGCCGGAAAACACGTCCTGCCCCGCCTTCATCATCTCATCCAGCGTCTCGACCTGCTGGACATAAGGGTATTGTTTATCGATCCCGACCGTTAACGCGTGGGGATAATGAATATTGACCGGATGATAGAGCGATTCGCATTCATGATTAAACGTTATCCAAATATCTTTAGTGCAGGAATAATCACATATCTGCGTCTTGACAGGTACACTAAATTTTTTCATTTTCAGCGATATCCTTATCGACAGTTTTACCGATCCGCGACAAATATTCCTCCATAGGAACGCCGCCGCCCGGTCTTAATAACGCAATATCTTCCTTTCCGATACGACCGCCCGCCGGGATATTTCGTTTGGCGTACATACCCCGCATAGACAGCCCGCGAACCTTTCGCTCGAATTCCGTTATCTTTTTCACGCCCGGCCCGATAGTACTCTCGATTTCCCGGACTGCGCGTACCAGTTCGGAGAACTTCGCTTTATCCAGAGAAATCGCGTGATCGGCGCCCGGCCAATTATTATCAATAGTAAAATGCCGTTCGATCATCCGCGCGCCCAACGCAACCGCGGCGACCGAAAAATAAATATTCAGGCTATGGTCGGAAAACCCCACGGGCAATCCGAACTTTTCCCGAAGCGCGGGGATAAAATTCAAATCGAAATCGTCTTTCCCCGCCGGATACTTTGAAACACAATAGAGAAGCGCGGTCTTCTTGGCGTCCAATATCGACACGGCGCGCTCGATTGCGTCCATAGCCACAAATCCGGTGGAAAGGATAGCCGAGAGTTTCAGTTCCCTGATACGGGTCAGCAGCGGTTCGGTAGTAATATCCGAACTCGCGACCTTAACCGCTTTTACCGATAGCCCGTGGAGGAATTCCAGCGATTCCATATCCAACGGGGTGGCAAAAAAACCGATCCCTACCCTTTCCGAAAATTCCTTGAGTTCCCGGAACGCGTCATACGAAAGTTCGTACTCCTTGAATATCCGAAAACCCTCGGGCTGTAACGCCCTGTTATAAAAATTCTCCGTTCTATATACCTGAAACTTTACCGCGTCCGCGCCGCATTCCTTAGCCGCCTCGATCAGGCGTTTCGCGCGTTCGGGGTCTCCGTTATGGTTGATCCCGATCTCCGCCGCGATGACGACGGGATGAGTGCCGCCGGCAAAAAGGCTCTCAAGCGGCTCCATCTCTATTTTTCGGCTTTCAGCAGGGAATTCACGTTCCCGATATTCTTATACAACCCCTGCGCCGACGCAATATCCAAAACATCCATGATACTTTGCACATTCTTTTCCGGCGTGTATCCCGCGAATACCTCGATATTTTCCCGTTTGACCAGATAACTCGCGATCTGTTTCCGGCTCTCGTCCATCTTCGCTTGCATGGAGCTGATTTCCTTCGTCACATTCATCTTCAAGGTATAGAGCGATTTCTCATCCTCGACCTTCGTGCTGAGGAAACCGATCACACTCTGACCCTCGTACATTGTGGAACTGACTATCGCGTTCATCTTTTTGGTCATACCCGGCCAGTCGATCTTCTCAGGGTCTTTCCCGTCGAGCGAACCAATCAGGTTCTGCATATCGTTCAGGCCTTTGACGCCTATGTCGTTCTTCATATAATCTTTCTGGACTTCCTGAAGCCGGATCATGTCCTTCTCAAGATTTTTCTCGAATACAAAACTGTCTTCCCCAATCTGCGAACCTTTGCCGGATTTTTCGGAAACCGCTGGCGATTTGTACTTGGATTTTTCGTATAACGCCGATAGGTTTACATTCCCGGTAATCACATCCTTGATATTCATTGTCCCCTCCTACATTTCAAAGATACAGATTTCCCCATACTCTAGATATTATAAGGTAAAACAAAAAAATTGAAAAGGTTTTTATTATTATTCTGAAGAAAATCCTTCATCGATGATGTTTTCGAGTTCCCTGATCTGCATTTTCGGGCGAATATCGTTCTGCGCGGAGATATTTAAAAGGATACCGACCCCCACCGCCATCATCAGCATCGACGATCCCCCGTAGCTGATGAACGGTAACGATACCCCGGTGGTCGGGATAATCCCCGTCGCGATCGCCATATTGAGGAGGGCGTGCAGGGTAATCAGCGAAACGATCCCGAACGCGAGGAGCTGGCCGAACTTATCCTTGCAGTTTACCGCGATCATCATACCCCGGATAAAGAAGATAAAGAACGCCGCCATCAGTATCATCGAACCCAGCATCCCGGTCTCCTCCGCTATCACCGAAAAGATAAAATCGGTATGCGGGGTGGGAAGTTTCTTGATCTTCTGGATACTGTTGCCGAGCCCCAGCCCCAGAAACCCTCCGTTCACGAACGCCTGCTGGGACTGGATGATATGATAGCCCTTCCCCGACGGGTCGTCCCACGGGTTGAGGTAGGCGAAGATACGGTCGAGACGGTACGCCACCCGCACGATGAACATGATCAAGACCGGTACGCTCAGGAGGAGTATGGATAAAAGGTGTTTAACCGAAGCGCCCCCGATGAAAAACATAATCATCGCGACCACAAGGAGAAGCACGGCTGTCGAGAAGCCGGACTGCATGAGGATAATGAAGAAGATGGCGGCGACCAGTAACAGCGGGGGAAGTATCCCGAATGTGAAATCCTCGAGCTTGGACTGTTTCTTCGCGAGGATATAGGAAAGATAGATAATAACCGTTATTTTAGCGAGTTCGGACGGGTTAAACAGGAACAGGCGGAAGTCTATCCAACGGCGCGCGCCGCCGCTGTATTTCCCGATACCGGGAATAAACACCGCGACCAGAAGGAGTATGGTAATAATGACAATCGGCTTAACGAAGTCCTTTAGGCGGGTATAGTCGAACATCATGAAGAATATCAGCACGCCCATTGCGGGTAACGCCCAAATGGCCTGACGGATAAAGAAGTAGTACGGACTCACCTCGTAGGTCTTCGCGGCGTAGAAACTCGCGCTCATCACGAAAATGATGCCGACGAGTATCATCCCCACCACGCAGAAGAAAATGACGCGATCCATCCTCTCCCAAATACTCCCGCGGCCGGTTCCCACCTTCGCTATCCCATGACGGACAGACTATTGCCCGGAGTTCTTTTTCTGCGCGACCTGTTTCAGTAAGCCCTGAACCTGCTGGATGGCGGCTTTCTGCTGACTTGATGCCATCGGGTCTTTCCCGATAATTTCGAGGAACTTATTCATATATTTCTCGGCTTCGCCCCATTTCTGCTTCTCGTACGCGAGCATCGCTATAGTATAATAGAAGCTGTAGTTGTTCGCGGGCGGAGTAAGCGCCTCGATATTCTTGGCAATCGTATATGCCTCGTCCTTTTTACCGAGCTGGAGCGCGGTCTGGAACGCCCAATTATTGAAGTTGGTATCCTTCGCTTTGACGCTTACCAGTTTCGTGAACAAATCGCCTACGCGCGCCATATACGGTTTATACTGCGAGAGGTTCGCCTTAGTGAAAACACTCCCGATAGTCGTCTTTATCATATCCAGCGTTACCTGATTGGGCGAGGCCTTCACCATATTCTCCATCTTCATCAGGTCGAGGATAGCGTTGACGAGAGAGACATTATCCTTCTGCGCGAGATTGGCCTTCATATCCTTGCCGATAATCGCGAGGAAATTGGTCATATATTCCTCGGTATCCTTGTTATTGCTCTTTTCGAACGCGAGCCGTCCCATAGTCAGGAAGTACCCGGGGTCGGCGAACGACGGCATGGCCTTACGCAGGTTCAGCCCGATCGAGTATAATAGGTCGTTCTTCTGGAACTGCATCGCTATACTGAACGCCCACGCATCGAAATAAGCGTCGGCCTTCTTCAGCTCGACGAGCTTCGAGAACATCTCGTCCGCCCTCTGCATATACGGCTGGAACTGGAACATATATCCCCTGAAGAACAGGTTCTCCATCACCATCTTGACCGTGTTCAGGTCGATATTCGTCTGCTTGGCGGCGATCTGCTTCTCCAGGCTGGACGCGAGTGTCAACAGGTTGGTGGTGGTCATAGCCATCGTCTGCTGGAGGAAATTCTCCATCCCGGCGAAATTCTTCCAAATCGGGTTCTTGGCATAATCTTCCGTCGAGCCCTTATAGAGCTTGAGTTGTCCTTTCAGTTGATTGAGCCATTTATCGATTTCCTTTCTGTCCTTCTCCTCGTTCTCGGGATGCTGGAGATAGTCGCGTATCAGGTAATTGAACATGACCGAGTAAGTGCCGAAGGAGTTGGGATACAGAGTAAGCGCCTTTTCAAGCATCTCGCCCGCTTTCGGGATAAGGTTCTCGTCCATCTTATTATTCAAGTAGATGACCGCGATATTATGCAGTACCGATATGGAATCATGCCCGTAATACAACGCTTCCTCGAAAAAGGTCAGCGCGTTCGTCCATGCCTGCCAGATATGATTATCCAGTTCTTTGATAATGTCCGGGCGGGTCTCGGAGGATTTAATCACCTGGAGTTCGTTGATACGGTCGAGGTATATTTCGCCCATCTGGTAATCGTAGTTGATGACGATTTCTCGGGTAAGATAATCGAGGAATTGCGCGTTCTTGATATCTTTCCAACGGATCAGGAAGTCGCTGAAATAGTCCGTATCGTGCGGGGACGGGTACATTTTAACAAACTTGACCATCCCGCCGGATTTCGCGACATACCCCTGCGCCGCAAGGGAGTCTATCTGATCCATCGTATATTTCATATCCACACTTTTGTGGAGCCAATCGGAAAATTTCTTCTGCGCGGCCGCGAACGGGATTTCATGCACCAGTTCGAGGTAATCCACCAGCGCGTATTCGATATGCTGTACTTTATACATGATACCGTAACGGTGATAGTAATAGTCGCCGAGTGTCCACGGTTCCGGGCGTTCCCATGTCAGGTACACCGGGCGCGTCCCTATCCAGTAGGGGATAAAGTATGGGTCTTTCATATCGCGGATATCTTTATAGAACGGTTCGTAGCCCGCGAAGATATAGGTATCGACCAGCTTCATACGGTGCTGGAGGACTTCCGGGGTGATATAACGCATGTCGCCGTAGATACGGTTGAAAATATTCCCCTTCTGGTCGTAAGGAGTGATATCCGGGCGGAGCTTCTCCGCGTAGATGAAGTACACGGTCGCGAACACCTGGTTGTCGCCGCCCTCGGTCATCAGCACCGAGTTCGGTTCTGTGGATATCATCAGGTTCTTACCATAATCATGGTTCAGCCAGTTCAGGTGATAATCGTTGTATTTAAAGTTCTTTACGAACGGGATAAGCGCGATCAGAACGACTATAAAAGAAACAACAACGGTCAGAACATTCCAGTCTTTCTTGTCGTTGGAATTCATTTCAGGATAAGACATAACATTTATCTCCTTTTTCGGGGATTTATAAGGTTATAGTTTATAACAAAACCAATAAAAAGACAATAAATCATGCGGTTGTGGGAGCTAAACCCGACTGCCGCGCAGGCCATCCCCGATATCAAGGTGATTTCCGCCGTCAACTCCCAGCCCGTGATTAAGCGCAGGCATCATTGCCGCCGCTCAGCGGCCTGAGCCGGTATCCGCGATGACAGCGGGTAACATGAATATTGGAGTCGGAATTGCGGAAATGGTTACTATAATAAGTAAAAAGTTTTAAGTTAAAATAGAAAGCGGGAATAAAATTCCCCACAGCTTCGTCAAACTTGGCATGACTGCCGGATTGAGCGCTATCGGGGCACTACTTCCCATCCAGTTCGTCCGCGCGCTTTCGGAGTTCGTCGGCTTTCTTCTTATCGTGGTGTATTTGTTCGAGGAAATCGGCGTATGTCCTCATGTGAAAAGGCATATCGGGATTAATCTGAAAAGCTTTTTCAAAAAACACTTCTGCTAGTTCGCTATTCTTTCTTTTTACCCAAATAAATCTGG
>MIBD01000197.1:0-2690 GCA_001829395.1 Spirochaetes bacterium GWF1_49_6
TGAAAGGGGATGTTCTGCCGATAGGCGGGCTTCGTGAAAAGCTCCTCGCCGCGAAACGCGGGGGAATTTTCACGGTGATTGTCCCTAAAAAGAACGAGAAAGATGTCAAGGAGATGGAGCCCCAGATTCTATCGAACCTGACCATATATTATGTGGAATTTGTTGACGAAGTATTGGATAGAATATTGATGAATCAATCGAAAGATTGACAAATCATAAAAATACTTCAAAATATAGGTAGTAAAAAATCAGGAGTGTAAAAATGAAAGGAAAGTGGCTGGTGTGGGTAATTGCGCTGATAATGACCGGAGTGCTTTCGGGATTCGGAGCGCATAATGTCGCGACAGACGCAATCGACCCGATCGATACGATAGGCCCGGAAGGGATTCCGAAGCTGATGGAGGTCGCCAAGTCGCAGGATCTTGATGATGTAGAAATTAAAATCAAGGCAATACAGAGACTCGGCAAGCTGAAAGCTGTCGAGGCAATACCGATATTGATCGATGCTCTCGGATACGGCTCGGAGACGATTATTCTTCAGGGCGGTACTAAGAAAGAGTATCCATGGAAGGTCAGGGTAGTCGCGGCGTTGGCTCTTGCCGAGATCGGCAGTGCGGATGCGGTAGATGCATTGATCATTCGCGCCTACGAGGACGAAGAACCGACTGTAAAGAAGGCCGCTGTTCAGGCCTTGGCATCGCTCGGCCCTAAAGCGAAAAATAAAAAAGTTTTGACCTATCTTTTCGATATGCTTGAGAAGACAAAGGACAATAGCCTCGCTTACGATATTTGTATCGCGCTCGGGAAGATCGGAGACAAGTCCGCGTTCGTACACCTGTTAAGAGTAACCCAGGGCGGGTTTCTGACTGTAGTGAAGGAAAAAGCTGAAGAAGCGATAAAGAATTTGAATTGGCAGGAAGGGTCAGCGTTCGATAAGTAAACGAACCCGTCAAATCGTTCCTTTCATATAATAAATAAAAATACAGGGGTTGCGGAAAGCAACCCCTGATTTATTTTTCTTACCTTACCTTACCATTTATGTTCGTTCGGAACAGCAACCGTGATAGTTTTATACTTGTAGAGAAAGATGGGGATATAGATGATGAGTTTTTTGTTATCCGAACTGGTCATATAGATTTCACCGCATTTAAGCGACTGACAGGTGTAATTTATACCGTTATAAGAAAAAGCCAGATCTCTTACACCCTCTTTGGTTACCGAAATCGTCTCCCATTGATCGTGAGGAACCTTCAGCATACGGAAAATATACTTTTTATACGGAAAGGTATCCATTTTGAAGGTGACGCCGAATGAGAAAAGCGGCATCGCGAGAAACGCCAAAATGATAAACAACACGAACTTCCTGTTCATATAGACCTCCTAGATTTAGCAGTTCTCCCCACACTTTATTGTATCACTATCCCTACCTACTGTCAATACCTTTTCGGATTTATTTGGAGTAAAATGAAATCATCGCGCCAAGTATATCCAGTTCACGGATAACGTCAATTTCCCGGTAATAGATACGCGAGGGGAGATTCAGGCGAACCGGGGCGAAATTTAGTATCCCCTCCGCGCCGCACTCGATCAGCCTGTCGGCCACATGGGGGGCGTCGTCCGCGGGGACTGTGATAATCCCAAGTTCGATTTTATATCCCGGGGTCAATACCGTGAAATCTTCGATAGTTCGTTCGGCGGTGGATTTCCCGATTTTAGCGGGGTCTTTATCGAAAAGGCGGGAAACCCTGTAATTATTCTTGGAGTTTATCAGGTAACGGAGAATGGCGTTACCGAGGTTACCCATCCCGATAATGGCGACATTCCAAATCCGCTGTTTCGCCAGAAATTCCTTGATCTTTTCCTGAAGAACAGGCAGCGAATAACCGAACCCGCGTTTTCCGATCTTTCCGATCAGACTGAGATCACGGCGGATTAATGAGGAATCCAAATTGAGTATTTTAGACATCTCTTTCGAGTCGATAAACTCACGATCGGTGCTTTCTACAATTTTATTGATACAGCGGTTATAGAGCGAAATTCGTTCAAAAACCAGATCACTCAATTGTTTTTCTTTCATCTTCTTTCCTGGTATATATCCTGGGTACACGTTTAGAAACCGCGCAGGTTACTTCGTAAGGTATTCTATGGCAAAGCTTTCCGAAATATTCCACACTTGCCGCTCCCTCGCCGAAAATAGTGGCTTCTTCTCCCACCTCGATCTTCTCGGGATTCTGTCCGAGCGAGACCATCATATAATCCATGCAGATTCTACCGACATTCGGATAGAGTTTATTTTTTATCTTCACCTTGATTTTATTCGAGAGGATAGTCGGGATACCGTCGGCATACCCTACGGGAAGTACGGCGATATTTTCGCCATTCTCTTTGATTTTATAGGTGCGGAGGTAGCTGACGGTTTGACCTTGTTTCATTTTATTGATAGCGGAAACACGCGCCTTCAGGCTCATCGAGTTCTGAATTTCGGGGTTTTTCTGCGAACTGTAGCCGTACAGGCATAGTCCCGGACGTACCATAGTATACGGATCGGAGTAGGATGCCGGCAGGTTGAATATCGCCGCGCTGTTCGCGATATGGAAATGCCGTACTTTTATCCCGAGTCGTTTGATATCGGCAATCAGTTTAGTGAATTTAAGGGTTTGCTGTTCGGAGTACTCGATATCCTCATCCGA
>MIBD01000197.1:2727-2863 GCA_001829395.1 Spirochaetes bacterium GWF1_49_6
CCCTCGATTTTGGAAATCTGCTCGACTTCGAGAAGCGCGTCGTCGACCGGTATCCCCAATCTACCCATACCGGAATCGATCTTGATATGCACTTTCGGGAAGACTCCGCGGTAACGGTAGGATTCGCTGAGTTCCT
>MIBD01000197.1:3005-16046 GCA_001829395.1 Spirochaetes bacterium GWF1_49_6
CCGATTATCATTGTCTCAGCCGGTAATTTGGACTTCACATAGAGCAGGTTCGCGCGGATTGCATCGATATTGATTTCCGCCCAGACGGGACGGTGAGATTTACTGAGATACATCGGCTACTCCCAAAGTTAATGTTGATAAGCCTGAACTTCGTCTTTGATAAGCCCTAAGAGCCTATCCTTGAAATCATCGAACGGCATTTCCTGAGTACGGCAGCCCGCCGCGCGCATATGCCCTCCGCCTCCCAGAACCGATGCGATCTTCGCGACATCGACGTCGTACTTGCTTCGCAGGCTCGCGCCGTAGAGGTTGGGCTTTTTCTCCTTGATCAGGAAATACACCGATACAGTGTCAAGCATCCCGAGATGCTCGATCATCGTATCGGTATCTATATCCGAATAACCGGTAAAATCATCGATTAAGAGATAACTGAATGCGATAGAACTATCCTCGAAAAGCTCCATTCGTGATAACAACAGACTTAATAGCCGTGTATACCCGAGCGATTTCATTAGGTTCAGTTGGATATGGAAGTAGTTCGGGGATATTCCGCGGGATATCAGGTCGGCGGCGATCATATGCACCTCCGGGGAGGTCTGGTCGTAACGGAAAAATCCCGTATCGGTAACAATCGATACGAATAAATCGGACGCCATATCCATGGAAATCTCGATACTATTGATGCGGAAGAAATAATAAAGTATTTCCCCGATACTCGATGCGTTCTCATGGATGATATTCATGTCGCCGAAAAGGGTGTTGCCGAGATGATGGTCGATATTCACGATTTTCATCGAGCCGGTAAAAACATCCGCAACCCCGCCGATACGCGGGAGGTCGCCGGAATCCACCACGATGACCAGATCGTACTCTGAGGAGTTTATCTTATTCTCACTGAGCGTTTTTATCATGTGCGTATTCGGCAGAAAGCGCAGGAAAGCGGGCAACGGGTCCTCGTCCAGAAGGATGTATTTTTTCCCGATGCGTTCGAAGTATTCCCCCAACGCAAGCTGACTGCCGATATTATCCCCGTCGGGATTGATATGACCTGTGACGATGATCCCGCGCGACGCGAGTATATGTGCGTTCAGGAGCTTTAATTCATCGGCAAGGGAATCACTCAGGTTGAGATTCATCGACTGAATCGTCACCGGTTATCTCCTTCATTTTGTTTGTTATCCGTACAGTATCCTCGATCATATGCGAGCGTTTAAACTCGATGGTGGGCGCGAATTTCAGCCGGAGATTTTTACTGACAACGGAACTGATAAATCCGCCGGCGTTGTTCAATGCCGCCAGAGTCTTGATATTATGAACCTCGTTGGAGCTGTATAGACTGACCTCGACCTTCATGTAGTGCAGATCCTTGGAGAGTTCGCAGTCCAGCACAGTGACCATCGATAGAAGCCGGGGGTCTTTTACTTCGGTGCAGACGGCCTGGCTGACTTCTTTTATCAGCGTTTTGTTCAGCCGCTGCATCCTGATTTTATTCGACATGCCGTCCTCCTAACTGCTCGCGGGCTTTTTGCCGTCGGGAGAGGTGAAGAGTTTTTTCTCTTTTTTCTCGGACGTGTAGCATTCGAGTATATCGCCTTTCTTAAAGTTATCGAAGTTCGTGAAACTGATACCGCAGTCGAAACCCATTTGGACTTCGGTCGCGTCTTCCTGGAAGCGTTTCATCGCGGATATCTTACCTTCCCAGTATTGGACGTCGTCGCGGTAGAGGCGGACAAGGTTGCCCTTACGGATAAATCCTTCGGTGACGAAGCATCCCGCGACCTTACCGATATCCTTAATGCGGAAGACTTCTCTGATCTCCGCGGTACCGATCACATTTTCGATCACCTCCGGCGTCAGCATCCCTTCGAGGATAGCCTTCACGAAGTCGATGAGTTCGTAGATAATCGCGAAGCGTTTGATGGGAATCCCCTCGGATTCGGCCTTCTCCTTCGCCATCGTGTCCACACGGACGCGGAACGCCAGCACTAATGTGCGGGATTCCTCGGTGACCGCCGTCGCGGACGCGAGCATAATATCGCTCTCCGTCACAGCGCCGATTCCCGCGTGTATGATATTAATATCGATTTCCTCGTTCTGGAGCTTGGTGAGAGAGTACTTGATCGCTTCCACCGAGCCGTCCACATCGGCCTTCACGATAATCTTTAATTCCTTCAGGTTAGGGGTGGAAAGTTTGTCCATCGCCTGCTGAATCTGTATTTTCTTGATATTCTGGTTGTCGTCCATCTTCTTGAGATTCTTCCGTTTCGACGAAATATCCTTGGCGATCTCCTCGTTTTCTACCACGAAGAACTTATCGCCCGCGCTCGGAACATCGTTGAAGCCCATGATCTCGACCGGCTGCGAGGGAAGCCCTATCTCGATTTTATTTCCCATATCGTCGAACATCGCGCGTACTTTTCCCATCGTCGTACCGACGACAAAACAGTCGCCGATCTGAATTTTTCCGGTGCGGATAACCACAGTGGCGATCGCACCCTTTCCTATATCCATCTCGGACTCGACTACGAAGCCTACGCCGCGTTTGTTGGGATTGCCGCGCAGTTCCATCACCTCCGCGCGAAGCAGGATGGCCTCGAGCAGGGTATCGATACCGGTCTTTTTCAACGCGGATACCTCGACAAACTGGGTATCGCCGCCCCATTCCTCGGACAACAGACCCTGTTCGGCGAGCTGCTGCTTGAGACGTTCGGGGTTGGCGCCCGGAAGGTCCATTTTATTGATAGCGACAATAATCGGTACTTTTGCGGCCTTGGAATGATTGATCGCTTCTACCGTCTGGGGCATCGCGCCCTCTGCGGCGGATACGACCAATATGACGATATCGGTGACTTCGGCTCCGCGCGCGCGCATCGCGGTAAACGCCTCATGGCCGGGGGTGTCGAGGAATACGAGTTGTCCGCGAGGGGTGCTGACACGGTACGCGCCGATATGCTGGGTGATACCGCCGCTCTCGTGCTCGACCACATTGGTATTACGGATGGCGTCGAGAAGACTGGTCTTACCGTGGTCGACATGCCCCATAACCGTAACGATCGGCGGCCTCTGCATCAGGTCTGCATCGGTATCCTCTTCCTCTTTAACAATGACCTCTTCTTTGAGGCTCTTGATCTTGACTTTACAGTTGAATTCCGACGCGAGAATCAAAGCGGTGTCCGCATCGATATTGTCGTTGATAGTGGCGCTCACACCGAGCGTCATCAGTTTTTGTATCAGGAGGCTGGCTTTCATCTGCATCTTGCGTGCCATATCGGAAATTTTAACGACTTCCCCGATCTCTATTTCATCGGGAATTACGACCTCTCCCTTCTTTTGCCGCATGAGCATGGAATTCTGCATCTTGGAGAGGAAAATCTCCTCCTGTCGCTTTTTGATCTCTTCCTTCGACAAAGGAGCGTCTTTTTTCTTAGCGGTAACATTACTAAAATGACGGTTGCGGTTGGACTGATCCTTACCCGCCGCCGCTCCGGCCGCTGGAGTGCTTCCGGGCGCGCCTGCTCCGCCGGGTCCTCCGGGACGGTAACCACCTTGTCCGCCGGGACGATATCCGCCGGGCGCGCCCTGTCCTCCGGGACGATAGCCGCCGGTAGAGCCTTGTCCTCCGGGACGGTATCCGCCGGGTGCGCCCTGTCCTCCGGGACGGTAACCGCCGGGTGCGCCCTGTCCTCCGGGACGCGGGGTAAAGGGTCTGGGATAAGGTGTTTTATTTGTTGAAAATTGGGTCTTTTTTACGCCAAGACCATCACGCGCGGGGGGAGTCGGCGTGAACGGTTTATTCGGAAGGGTATCCGGGACTGTAGTATCCGGTACCTGATTCTCCGGCAGCGGACTGACAGGCGGCTTTGTCTCCTTGGTATCCGAGACGTTTTGTGCCGCTTTGGAATCCGATTTTACTTTCAGCTTGATTATTTTTTTCTTCTTTGGGTCTTGGCCGTTATCAGGCATGGAACATCCTCCTAATTATACAAAAAACAGCGTCATTTACGCTTCCTCTTCTTCTATTTCAACATTAGATTCGATCACTTTCCATAATTCCATCGCGCTGTCGAGCGAGATACCGCAGCGGTTCGCAAGTTCCTCGATAGAGAATTCCACGATCTCCACCACATCCTCGAACCCGGCGCTTCTGAGTATCTCCATCTGTTCGGGTGTGAACGGGAGCATATCGATCGGGATTTTCTCCTCTTCGATTACCTCGACTTCCTCTGTCTCGGAAGTGATACCCAGTATCTGGTCGACCTGGCGCTGTTTCTCCTGTATCTCGACCTCGAACTCGGAATAGGGACGGAAATGTATCTTCCACCCGGTCACCTTTTCGATCATTTTCTGATGCGACCCGCCTTTACCGATCAACGGCGCGAGAAACTCGTCCGCTACCACGATGTGCGCTTCGTGCTTATCCATATCCAAATCGATGTTATATACTTCCGCGATACGGGCTTTCAGTACACGGCTGGCCTTTACGGCATTGGAAATCAGCTGACGAGGTTCCTCGTTCCAGCGGATGATCTCGATGCGTTCGCTGCCCAGTTCGCTGCGGATCGGCTTGATACGCGCGCCCTGCTTACCGACTGTCACGCTGATCGGGTCGATCGAGTCGTTTACCGTATCGATGACGACCTTACTGACCTCGCCGGGTTTACGCGCGACCGCGCGGATAGTGAACGTCCCATCGTTGATTTCCGGGATATTCAGGCGGAGGAGCTCCTTAACGAACTCTTCGCGCTTCCGGGAAAGGATCAGCTGCGATTCGCCCTTGCGGGAGAACTGTTTCGCCTCGAGAAGATAAAACTTTACATTCTCGCCGGTATCGAACGATTCATCCGGAATACATTCGCTATACGGGAGGAACGCCTCGACGCCGCGCGGTTCGAGCGAGATAAAGTATCCGCCCGAACGGGAGTCGGTCATCGATTTGACCTTGCCGATAAAGACCTGCCCGGTCTTATTCGCGAACTCGTTATATAAAATATCCTTCTGTATTTCGTTGACGCGCTGTTTCAGCACCTGCTTCACAATCTGCGCGATCTGTCTGCCGAATTCGGAGACATCGATCGGGATTTTTACGGTATCTCCCGGTTCGAGCGACTTTTTCTTGGTATACTGCATCCCTTCTTCCGCCGATATCTGAAGCACTTCGTCCTCGACTGTTTCGGCGACTTCTCTTAACTGGAACATATAAATCTTTTTATCGATTTTTACTTCGACATTTTCGTAGGTCTTACCGAATTTCTTCTTATAGGCCGTACTCATGGCCTCTTTTAATATTTGTTCTGCTAATTCTTCCGATATTTTGTTTTCTTTAGCGAATTCTTCGATTATGTCACCTAGTGCCACCGTTTTCCTCCTTTATAGGTATTTTTTTATATCCAAATATAGTTCTGCTTTCGAGATATCGGCGACAGGAATAGTCATTTCCCCGCCCTTCACTTTTAGCTTGAGCTCGGTTCCGTCATAGGCCTCGAGATCGCCGATAATAATGTTATCCTTCATCCCGTAATTCGCGGGGTTTTTTACTACTACCCTCACGGGTCTGCCCGTAAAATAGGTGTATTCCTTCTTGTGCCCGATCTCGCGTTCCAGTCCGGGGGATTCGACCACTAGCTGGTACGCCCCGGCGATCAAATCGTCCACATCGAGTCGTTGGGATAACACCCGCGCGACTTTTTCGCAATCCGTAGACGAGATATCGCGCTCCCTGTGATGGATGACCACCTTCAGCGTACTGCGGCTTTTCCCGAATACCCATAGGCACTCGAGAGGGATAAACCCTAAAGTCTCGACTGTTTCCGATACCAGTTTATTCAGTTTCTCACGGAACATTTTTTCATCCTTTTCCGTATCATCACCCTTCGCCCTGCTCAGGATGACAAATACCCCGACTTTTGTCAGGCAAAACTCCCGTTAACAAAAAAGGAGCTGCAAAACAGCTCCTTTATTAATTCATCAGGTGAAGTATTATAACCGAGATAATTATATTTGTCAAATACCGTTTTATAAATTATGGATTTATTTTACGCAGATGAACCCGCCACTTGATGAAAACACAAATTACTGTTATATTATTCTAAACGCGATGCAAGGTCTGCTATGAAAACAATCGTACTACTCCTTTTACTGGCGCCGTTGAGCCTGAATGCCATGATCTTCATCCCGATGGACGACGCGCAACCCAACCACCTGAAAGCCTACGGGCTGGCGTACCTCGCCCTGAAAAAAGGCGTGCAGGTAAAATGGCTCCTGAATTATCGCGGGGGCAGTTTTATTATTATGAGCGATTCACCCGAGTTGGCCGAATGGGGCCTCCTGCGGAATGTCGCCAATAAGCCAATCGGCGAATCGGATTTCGCGTCGATCAAAGCGGTGATCGACAAGGAGAACATGAATATCGTCGACCTCGATAAAGCCCCTGTTGTAGCTGTATACGCGCCTCCGTGGACGGCCCCGTGGGACGACGCGGTAACTCTGGTGCTCGAGTACGCGGAGATACCCTATACCCGCATCTGGGATCAGGAAGTGATAGGGGGATTGCTTACCCCGGAAAACTTCGACTGGCTTCACCTGCATCATGAGGACTTCACCGGGCAGTACGGGAAGTTCTGGTTCAATTACAGCGCGGAAAAATGGTACATCGAACAGGTGGCGCTTTTCCAGAAGATCGCGGGGTCGCTGGGCTTCAAGAGCGTGCAGGAGGAGAAAAAAGCGGTCGCCGCGAAAATCCGCCAGTACGTGATAGACGGGGGATTCATGTTCGCCATGTGCTCCGCGACCGATACCCTCGATATCGCGCTCGCCTGCCAGGGATTCGATATCGTCCCGGGGCAGATCGACGGCACCCCGTTCGATTCCGCATGGCCGCAGAAGATCGATTACCAGAGCACGCTCGCGTTCGATAAATTTCAGCTGATTACTGAGCCGTATATCTACGAGTTCTCCGATATCGATATCGACCCGACGGTCGAAAATATCTACGCCACGCCGTTTTACTTCCGCCTGAACGATTTCTCCGCGAAGTACGATGTGATCCCGACGATGCTGATACAGGATCATAAGAACATGATCAAAGGGTTTTTAGGGCAGACGACGGGGTTCCAGAAGAGCCTGATTAAGAAAGATATTACCATACTCGCGGGTATCGACGGTAAAAGCTGGGTGAATTATATCCACGGCGACCGCGGTAAGGGCACGTTTACATTCTACGCCGGGCACGACCCCGAGGACTATGCCCACCAGGTCGGCGACCCGCCCACCAATCTCGATCTATTTCCCAATTCTCCGGGATACCGTCTCATCCTGAACAATATTCTATTCCCGGCGGCTAAGACGAAGAAAAAGAAAACATAAACTGGTTTGATTGTACGAAATGATTGTCATTTTGAGTTAATCCGCGATGATGGGCGAAGCAATCTATTTATGGTCACTTCTAAATACTCAGTTAGGAAGTGACCATTGGGCGTGATATAAAGATTTATAAATACTATTGTTATAAATGTTAATAGTTTTTAAAACCGCCCATATAATTGTCATAGTGAGTTAATCCGCAGGATTGGCGAAGCAGTCAAAAAAATATTCCCGGATAAAAAATCACCGTATCTCTGTAATAGAAAAAATTTTCGTATACGAAATTGATGAAGCGGCGGAATGTATCAGGCGGGTTATTTGACCTTGATGGTGAACGTCTTGACTACGGTCACGGGGCCTACCGATGCGGGCACCGATTCCACGATGATATTCTGGAGCTCGATCTGGAAAATACTGTCTAATTCGATTTCCCCGGACGATTCGAGGATATTCACTTTTTTAACAGTGCCCTCTGGGGTGATCGTGAGGCGGACGGTGATTTTATAGCTCAGTCCCTTCATCTTGTACTCGTCGGGTATCTTCGATGCCAGATCGGGGAATTTGATCGTCTTACGGGGCTGTCCGTTCCATTTGGCGTCGCTCAACGGGTCGGTCTTGTCGATCTTATCGCCTGAATCGTCGGGCTGATTATTCTGGTTGTTTAGGGCCGTGTTATTGTTCTGCTGGTTGGATAGTTCGCTCAGTATCTTATGCGAAAGATCGCCGACCTGATTTGCGGGTATTTTGGACGGGTTATTGTCCTTCGCCGGCTCCTCGAACATCTTATCGAGGGTATCGGCGGGGGTATTGTTCTTCTTGGCGAGCTGATCCATTTCCTTCTGGTTCTGGTTGTTTTTTATCTTGGCGGGGTCGATTTTATACAGGTC
Source organism: Spirochaetes bacterium GWF1_49_6 (assembly GCA_001829395.1). GTDB lineage: Bacteria > Spirochaetota > Brevinematia > Brevinematales > GWF1-51-8 > GWF1-51-8. The sequence goes on from MIBD01000197.1 coordinate 11,252, forward strand.
TTCGGGGTCCTTCGCGGTCAGGTTATTCTTGATGGATTCCTTTACTTCAGCCTGTGAATTCTGATTCGGGTTGATAGCGGGCATATTAGGAACCGTTTTATCGGGGATAGCGTTTTTCTCCAACACCGGGGAAACACGGTCTTCCAACTGGGGAGCCTGAGTATGGGCGGGGGTGTTCAGCATATTATCCAGCGAGGACGCGATAGTCTCCACAGGCGAATCGATCATAACCAGCATCGGCTCGGGGGTCTTAAAGAGATTGCTCTGCAACAAAAGAATCGATAAGATTAATAATATAGCTACATGGATCAAAAATGAAGCTAAGAAACTTTGATTGATATTGATATCTTTCAGATTCACCCTCATAAATTATCCTTAGGGTTTATTCTCTTTCAGCATGGTGGCAAGACTCATCTTCTTTACTCCGGTAAAGCGGACGATATCCATCGTCTGGATTACCTTTTCGTAGGGGACGCTCTTGTCCCCCTGTATGGTTACAACAATATCGCTGCTGTTTGTTTTCAACGCGGCGATTTCTATACCGAGATTATTGAAGTCGATAATCTGATCGTTCAATTTGACGGTTCCGTCCTTATAGAGGGTGACCACCGCCACACGCACGGGAGCGGCGTCGGATGTACTCGCGCTGGGAAGATCGACATTGATCGCGGATGTTTTTATCACGGTCGAGGTAATCATAAAGAAAGTGAGGAGCTGGAAAACAACGTCGATCATCGGGGTCATGTCAATTCCCGTTTTGGTAGAACGCTCTTTTTTTATCTTCATAAGGAACTCCGCTTACATTTTGTACTGTTAATATTATACCCGAAAAACACAAGATAAACAACAATTCCGTAAAATAATTTCTTGTTAAACAAAACGGTTAATTTCTTGTGAATTATAGCTTTTTTCTTTATAATATAAATGACATTATACTGTGCCGTATATCTTAGAAGCGGCGGGTATATGTTTCAATACAAACTATTTATGAGAAACGGGAAGGAGAAAATAGGATGCCGCTAAATGAAAAAGTGACTTTGGGTGAGTACCTGCAGGATGCGCGTAAGGCCAAAGCGATCTCGATAGATGAAATCGTACGCGAGACGAACATATCGAAAAAGTATCTCGAATCGTTGGAAATGAACGATCTTTCCGTGTTCCCCGGGGAAACCTATCTCATGGGGTTTTTAGCGACCTACGCCGATACCCTCGAGCTCGACCGCAACACGGTGATCTCGATCTATAAGCGTCAGATGCGTATCGAGCAGGACGCGCCTATCGAGCAGTTGGTCGGTACGTCGCAGAAAAAATCGAGACTCCCGCAGGTCGACCTGAAGTCGGTCGGTATTATCGGCGGTGTTCTCGGCGCTCTCCTTCTGCTCATCCTCATTATATCGAATATCCGCGTTCCCAGCGGCGGAAATAACCCGATACCCCATTCGAACAAGTCCTATACCTATAACCTGACCGATTTGGATAAAATCACCAAGCAGGAGTATGGCCTCGGAGATATGATCTATATCTCTAACGGCACCTCCCTCATCCATATGGAACTTAAAGAACTCGGCGCATCGAAGAGCCTCCAGATCGCGGTCAATAAGATGAACTATACCATTAAGGAGCGCGACGTACTGAATATCGATAGCGACGGTAACAGTATCAAGGATATGGGCGTGGAACTCACGCGCATCACCGACGGGAAGATCTATATCAGCGTCTTTATCCTGAAAGAGGATGTGACCGATAAGACCAATATTTCCGAAGGGACTATTCAGAAATATAAATCCGCTGTCATCGCTGAAAACGAACTGCTGTCGTCGAAGATCAAGACTAAAATCGACATGAAGATAGTCGCGGATGCCACCGGATGGATGGAGTATTCCGCCGACGGGTCGGAACCCAAGCAATTTGTCCTGAAGAAAGGGATGGAAGTGCCGATCGAGTTCCAGAACGAGATGACCCTGCTTCTCGGTAACGCCGGCGCGGTAAAAGTGGTGATCGGCGATAAAACCGAACCGGGCGGGAGTTTCGGCGAAATCAATAAATCCATATTCTACTGGAAGAACAATCAGGGGCAATTCTCCCTCAATAGGGCGTTCCTGAAATAATGCGTGTTTATTTCGATGCTTTAGGATGTCCTAAGGCGCTTGTCGACGCGGAGAAGATCGCGTCGATAGTCCAGAACGCCGAAAATGAAATCGTTTTATCCCCAGCCGAAGCAGAAGTCATCATAATAAATACCTGCGGTTTTATCGAGACCGCCAAGCAGGAATCCATTAATTCCATTTTAGAATATACCGAGATGAAGAAAGACAACCCCGGCTTGAAAGTAATTGTATCGGGATGTCTGACCGAGCGTTACCGGAACGAACTCTGGAAAAGTATCCCGGAGATCGATTCGATGATCGGTGCGCGCGATATCGGGAAGATTCTCGACGCGCTGACTCTGAAGAGCGAGGATATCCTCGATAAAGGGGATTACCGCGAGTATGAGTTCGACGGGGCGCGGACGCCTCTTTTTTCCGGCAGTCAGTACGCCTATCTCAAGATTTCCGAGGGATGCGCCCGGCAATGCGCCTTCTGCGCGATCCCCTCGATCCGGGGGCCGTTACGCAGCCGCTCGATAGAGGATATCCTCAAAGAGGCGAAATTTCTGCGGGACGAATGGGACGTCCGGGAGCTGATTCTCGTATCTGAGGATACGTCGGCATACGGGCAGGACAGGTACGGAAAAAAAAGTATCATCACCCTGTTGGAAAAGCTGATAGAAATGGATTTCGACTGGATTCGCCTGCTGTACCTTTTCCCTGACGAAATAGTCAGTGAAATCGCCGCAATGATGAGCATTTCCGATAAAATATGCCGTTATATAGACATACCGCTTCAGCACGCGAGCGGAAGGATTCTCCGCGCGATGAACCGTCCCGGAGACGCGGACACGTACCTATCGATGATCGACGGTATCCGTGCGAAAGTCCCCGACGCGGCGATACGGACGGCGTTTATAGTGGGGTTTCCCGGCGAGGATGAAAGCGACCATGCGGCTCTCGCGGAGTTCCTGAAACAAGCCCGTTTCGACAGGGTGGGATTTTTCGAGTATTCCGATGAGGAAGGGACTCCCGCGCATGAGATGACGGGGAAGGTGCCCGTCATGGTAGTCCGCCGCAGGATAGAAGAACTGAGCCGGATACAGGAAGGGATTTCCGCCGAACGCCTCGCGGGACGGGTGGGAATGAGGCTGAAATGCATTAACGACGGGACGATGATGGAACGGGGGGATGCGATGACCGCGGTATTCCGCAGCCAGTACGAAGCCCCTGAGATCGACGGTAGCATTGTCGCCGTAATCGGGGCGGGGGATGTCCCCGACGAGCCGTTCTATCAGGTACGAATCACTAAAGTGCTGCCCCCGCACGATTTGGAAGGAGTCATCATTGAGCCGTGAAAACCCCATGAAATTCGTATGGACGATTCCCAATGCATTGACGATATTTCGTATCGTTCTTATCCCGCCGATATTAATCATGATCTATCTCGATAACTGGGTCTCCCTGATAGCCGGGCTGATACTGTACGGGATATCCGCTATTACGGACGCGCTGGACGGAAAGATCGCGCGGATGCTGAACCAGCAGAGCGAATTCGGGGCGTACTTAGACCCGCTCGCGGATAAGTTTCTAGTGATCGGGTGCTACGCCGTATTCGCGCTGAAACCCGAGCTGAGGATACCGTTCTGGCTCGTGCTGCTCATTCTCCTTCGGGATATATGGATTACATGGCTCCGTTCGGTATGCATCAAAAAAGGCATCAAGTTTACCACATCGCTGATCGCGAAGGCGAAGACGCTCGTACAGATGATCGGCGCGGCGCTGATACTTATGGCGATGCTGTTTTTCAGGGCGGGCGCGCACTCGGTGAATATCACCGCGTTGGAGTATCAGACGATCGTCATCGACCTACTGGGCGAAGGGATGGTCTGGCTGATTTATTTCCCCGTAGTCTTGACAACTTTGATAGTTCTTTTTACTCTTTATACAGGCTTAGATTATTATATTCAAATTCGTAAAACGGAACGGGGAGAAAAAGATGTCTAAGGGAGTGTTTTTTAAAAAGCTAAGGGAATTTTTAGTAACCGGTTTTTTCGTCGGTTATATTCCGTTCTTTCCGGGGATGTTCGGTACGCTGATGGGCGCGGGAATTTACGTCCTGCTCAGCGAATACGCCTATGTCTACTATCCGGTGACCGCGCTTTTATTGATTATCGCATTTCCGTTATCCGATTACGCGGAAAAGCATATCTTTAAAGAGACGAATAGCCCGCATATTGTTATCGATGAAATTGTCGGTTTTATGGTCGCGATGACCTCGTTTCCTTTTATCGCAAAATGGGGCGGCCCGGTCGATTCGGTAACCTTATCGAGCATAAAATTTCTTGTAATAGGGATTATACTTTTCAGGGTATTCGACAGCTGGAAGCCGTTTCCCATCAAGAGGGCGTTAAATATCGGGGGAGGTGCGGGGATTGTGCTGGACGACCTGATCGCCGCGGTCTATACCAATATCATGCTGCAGTTTTTACGGATATTCGACTCACAGTTCCATTATTAATCACTGTCTTTCAGACGCTCGTAAACCTCTGCCACTTGGTCTTTAATCGACAGGAAAACCTTCGCGAGCTGCGGGTCGAAATGTATCCCGGTTTGTTCCTCAATGATGGCGAATGTCTTATCGAGCGGGAACGCAGGCTTATAGACGCGCTTATTGGATAGCGCGTCGAACACGTCCGCGAGGGCGG
>MIBD01000197.1:16055-21546 GCA_001829395.1 Spirochaetes bacterium GWF1_49_6
CGGATAACGGGATATTTTCACCCTTGAGTGAATTAGGATACCCAGTGCCGTCCCACTTTTCATGGTGGGATATCGCGAGTTCCAGCGCGAGCTTCATAATATCGTTATCCGCGTTGACTAATATTTTCCCGCCGATCAGGGTGTGCTGTTTCATTATTTCGTACTCTTCTTCAGTAAGACGCCCGGGCTTTTTCAGGATATTATCCGGGATACCGATTTTCCCCACATCGTGCAATGGACTTGCGTACTTGATGTTTTTCACATATTCCTCGTCCAGTCCGAACGCGCGCGCGAGAAGTTCGCAGTAGAAGCTGACCCGCTGGACATGGAATCCCGTCTCGTTATCGCGGAATTCATTGGCGGCGGATAAGCGCATAATCGAGTCATAGTGAGCTTTCAGCAGGTCGTCCTGGAGCTTCACGTTTTCGAGCGCGACAGCCGCCTGCGCCCCGAGGGAAATCGTGATTTCTTCGTCATATTTTTTATAGGTGGATAGCTTATTCTTATGGGTGAGTTTATTGATAAGCTGGAGTACGCCCACGACCGAACCCTCGCGGTTGATAAGAGGCACGGTCAGCATCGCTTTGGAACGGTACTGATTGATCTCATCGAATGATTTATTGAACGAGTAGGGCTTTCCGTCTATCTTATAAACATCTTTAATATTTACGATTTTCCCGGTATAAGCCGCGAAGCCGGAAATACTTTTCTTGGAAATAGCGACCGTGAACGCCTTAATCGTCGACTCGAATACCTTTTTGCCCATCCTGCGTTCGAGGGTTTTATTCGAGGTAATCACGAACCGTAACAGATCTTTCTCACGAAGGTAAAGGCTTGCGGCGTCGGAATGGGTGATATCCATGGCGGACTGAACGATGAGTTTGAGAAGCCGCTCGAGGTTGTGTTCGCTGGTCAGGGACGTCATTACCTGAATGAGTTCTGTGATATCCTGCCGGGCCTTGATTCCGCCTTTCTTTTTCAAAAATATACTCCGTAATTAGACTCTCTATTAATGTCGATATTTTCAGTCTAAATATTAAATTTATTGCTCGCGAATCCCGAGAAAAGTCGAATCGAATGGGATTTCGATACGGGACGCGGTATATCCGGCATATTTACGCCCGACCCGGAAATATCCGGGATCGATGCCCCGTTCGCGGAGCATGAGTACGAGGAGAAATATTCCGAGTCCGGAACCTTCGATTTGATTGGAGTGGTCGCTGATGAAGCTAACGAGGTCTTTATATTCCATCGCGAGACGGAAGCGTTCACGGATACGGCTTTCCTCTATCGAGGAAAGTTCGCAATTGTTCAATACTTCGATCCGAATACCGCTATCCATTAACTTAAAGAGAATAATCAATTCATAACTTTCGTTTATCAGTGCATTTTCGATCTCCTCGGACGTATGAGCGGAGAGAAAATCCCTGAAAAGCTTCATCCCGTATGCGTAATGATCCAAATTGTCCAAATCGAGCGAGTTTCGCTTGAAAATCACGCGCTTCAGGTTTGCCTTGATACCGTTGATAATGATTTCTTTTACGCCGTTATAAAGCATACTCTGGAAATCGGTTCTTCCGGCGGACTTGAGAATTTCATCGATGATCGCCTTTATTTTATATATGACGCCGTCGTTGTAAAAATACAATTTGATACCGAGATTATCGTTGTGTGAAATGTAATCGATAATCGGTTGAAGCTCAGTATCGGCCTTCAGGATAAAAGTTTCGGTATTAAATATTTCCGTCATTGCGGAGTATTTTGCGAGAGCGAGTTTTCGATTCTCTGCAAATTACTGAGCGCATAGGGATGCGACGGGTCGAGCTTCAGGGCTTTCTTAAAGAATACCGCGGCCATCTCATGGTCCTGACGCGCCTCGAACGAAACTCCAAGATTATTGTAATACCGCCCCTTCGCGACATTGTTCTCGTTACCGACAAAGAAGATCGCAGCCTTAAACGCGACCTCCGCCTGATGGTAGTTTTCCATCTTCAGCAGGGTCAGACCCATTCGGTTATAAAGCCCGGACGAGATTGGGGATATCTTTAATGCCATCTGGTAATACGAAAGGGATTTTGAAAAATCACCTTTATCTTTATAAGTATCCCCGATAATGGCATATAGTTCCGGGTCGTCCCCAAGGTACTGGATAGCCTTGAGCGCGATTTTTATCAGGCTGTCTTCCTTTCCTGAAGCTTTATAGAGCTTGAGAAGCCCCCAGTACGCCTGCGCGTTCTTAGGGTTTGCGTCAATAGCGTCAAGGTATTGTTTTTCTAATGAAGCAGGCTTGGATTGAGTCGGCCCCGGTAATTCAGAGCCCTGCTGGGCAAAAATTGCCCCTAACCCTACTAATAAGATTAAAAGGGTATATATTTTTTTCATTTGTCCTCCTTATCGTGATAAAATATTAGTTTTATTTCATTTCCCTTTTCATTAAAACCCACTTCATGCACGACATTCTTAATTAAGAATAGTCCTTTATTCAGGCTATCGTTGTAAATATTCTGGTCTATTACTTTCAGAAATTCCTTATAATCGAAACCGTCGCCCTCGTCCTTAATATGAAATTCGAATTTCTCAGGAGAATAAAGATACTTTATAGAAACCTTTCTATTCGCGAATTGGGGGAGTTTTAGTTTCTCCATTTTCTCCTTGATAAACGAATCCAGAACATCCACTTTATTCTCGCGGGAGATTTCTTTCTTCAGGCTGAGGTTCCCATGCTCAATCGCGTTGCTCAAGGCCTCGTAAAGTCCCATCGTCATATTATCGACCGATAACTTAGCGCTTCCAAGTTCTTTTAATTCGGATACCAAGTAGTTAACGATCATTTCAAGATTACTGTTCAGGTCTCTGGTAGATATTACTAATTCTTTATCGATATGAACCAGATAGGGTTTCATTTTCACGGGGACACTTCTCGTGATAATCAGTTCTTCGGCTTTTTTTATCGTAGCGATCAATTCCACGATACTGATGGGCTTTTTTATAAAGTTCAGCGCACCCATTTTCATACATTCTATCGCGCTGTCGAGCGTCCCATATCCGCTCATGATGACGAAAATGATCTCAGGTTTGACGCTCTTCGCGAGTTTCATCAGCGTCAGTCCGTCCATCTCCGGCATTTTTATATCTGTAAGTACTATATCATATTTACCGTTCTGTATCTTATTCAGGGCTTCCTTACCGTTACATGCGGAATCGCTTTCATAGTTATTCATTCCAAGGAAACGTTGAACCATATTACAAATAGGGGGTTCGTCGTCGACAATCAGAACTTTCAGTTTGTCCATATTAAGTCTCCTTTATTGTAAGCCCTTAGCAAGAAAGATGTCATTACATATTATAAAAGAATATTAAATATTGTCAAATCGGTAGAAGCAAATGGTTCAGCCATTGAAGTCATATTAAACTAATTTATATATCGTTATTTGACGAAAAAGGGATAATCCGGTATAATATCCCGAATTTCACCTTTTCGAAATATCCATTCATTTTATCATTTATTGGGGCTATAGCTCAGCGGGATAGAGCAACGGTTTCCTAAACCGTGGGTCGGACGTTCGAACCGTCTTAGCCCCAATTTACTTTTTTACTTCCGCCTTTTTCGGTTCAACAGGTATTCTACTCATAAAGAACGCCAACGCGAATCCGCCGATGAACGCCGCGATACTGAGCGTAAATATCAGCGCGTCGAATGTGAACCCGCCCTGTATCTGCATCCAAATCTGGTAGAACGACGCGAGCATCAGTCCGATGATAAAGTACATCGTGCCCGACGGGTACTTTTTCAGGAAGAAGTCGATTACTTTCGACGCGACAAATACGCCGAGAACCGCCCCCACGCCGAAAACCCCCAGTGTCAGGATAACATCGGAAAAATTAGTGGAAACTCTCGCCACCATATTAATAACATGATAGTACTCGCCGAGAACGATGAGAAGCGCGGATCCGGAAACTCCCGGGACTATCATCGCGGTCGCGGCGAAGAAACCGCATATCCCGATCCAGAGCAGGTAATCCCATGTACGCGGCGGGGTAAAGTCCGCAAGCGCTGTCGGCGCGGCGTTCGAAACATTCGTTAACGGTGTATCGCTGGTAACGGTTAATTGGTCGATTGCGATATTGGAAACCATCGCCGTATCGGTTGGTGCAGGCGACGTAAGGGGTTTAGTCTCGGGGACAGTCCCGCGGAATATGGTCATCGATACCACTATCGCGATACCGATCACGAGCGCGGCGATCCGGGGTAATGTGGCTTTCATATCCTTCTGTATCCTGAATACGAACGGCAGCGAACCGGCGATCAATCCCGCGAAAAGGAAATAGACCGGCTGTTTATAGACCGTCTGCAATAGGAAATTCAGTATCCGGGAAAAACCCCATATTCCGATCCCGATCCCGATCAGGAGAAAAAGAAGAAATATAAAACGGCTCTTGGTTTTATCGTTTTTTAATTCCAGGAGAAAATTCCCGATGGCGTCCATCATCTTATCGTAGATACCGAGAATAAACGCAATCGTTCCGCCGGATACGCCGGGTATCGCGTTCGCTATACCGATTGCTATTCCGCGAAAAATATTCAATATATGCTGCACGTTATGCTCCTGAAGAATTCGGATATTATTTTAACGGGTAACCCGAAAAAACACAAAAATAGTAATATTCGGCAGCCCGATAAAGGAAAAGCGTTTTAACAAATATGTTAGACGATAAGAATCTTATGTTTATAGGGCACTTCTAATAACCACCGATTCTCGGTGGCAGGGAAGTGACCATTGGGCGTGATATAAAGAGTTATAAATGCTAATAGTTTTTAGGACCGCCCTATAGTTATTCTTTTTCACGGATAATTACGAATGGTCGCGTATCAGGCGTTCGAATAGGAACAGTTCCTCGACTATCATTTTTCCTTCCTCCATCTTACCCTTCGCGAGATAGACCGTGTTGTTTCTCAGGAGATGGGAGTATTCCTTGTAGACCTTCGGGAAAATGATGGCCTCCAGATTCCCCGTCTGATCGGAGAACATCCCGAACGCCATCTGTTCCTTCTCGCGCTTGGTCTTAATCACACGCAGTTTATAGAAAAACCCGATGATCGAAACCTGCTCCATATACCGCGCATCGATAATTTTATCGATACGGTATTGCCCGATATCCTCCGCGTAGATATCGAGAGGGTGATGCGTCAGGAAAAGGTCGGTAGCCTCCATCTCCATCTCGAGATCGTTCTTCTGGTTCTCGGGCTTGACCGGTTCGCGGTTCTTCGGCATCAGGTCTTCGATAGAGAATTCCTGCGCTTCCTCCTTAAAAAGCGAACTCTCGCTATCCCGGCGGGCGGACTTGATCTTATTCAGCCCGATAGCGAAAACCTCGTCCAGTATCGACAATAACTCGAGCCGCGGCGTCCCTGGAAGGGTGTCGAACGCGCCCGATTTGATGAGGTACTCCATCGCCTTGATATTAATTCCCCTCTCGCGCGAACGCAGGT
>MIBD01000197.1:21633-21815 GCA_001829395.1 Spirochaetes bacterium GWF1_49_6
GAATGAGTCCTGCGCGGATTTTATTTCCGTCGGCGCTGAAGGTTAATTCGCTCCGGTTGATATCAATCGGGAGAATCTCGATATGGTGCATTTTGACGTCGTTCAGGTACTGGTTCAGCCGCGAGATGAAGTCAAGGTTATTATTCAGCGAACTGATGAAGAACTCGAGCGAGTAGTGCGCC
>MIBD01000197.1:21893-22136 GCA_001829395.1 Spirochaetes bacterium GWF1_49_6
ATCAGTATCGAGAAGAGACTTTCCGCGTATTCGGTATCGATTTTCCCCGCGAGACACCCTTCGATGAATTCCTCCTTGAGAGGGAGGATTTTCGACGAGTTCCGGGTCGATAACGCCTTCCGCAGGATGTCCGACCGTTCCCATGACATCCCCGCGATATCGTGGGCGATAGCAAGCACCTGCTCTTGGTAGATAAAAAGCCCGTAGGTATCCTGTGTAATCGCCTCGATATGCTTGTCGATC
>MIBD01000197.1:22224-24839 GCA_001829395.1 Spirochaetes bacterium GWF1_49_6
TTCATCCCCCCGCTCTCGAGCTGGAATATCCCGGTGGTGTCGCCGTCCCAGAGAAGCTCGTATGCCGCGCGGTCGTCCGGGCGTACCTTTTTTATCTTCACCATCCGCATGGTGTCGTGGATAATGGTGATAAACCGCAGTCCCAGCACGTCGATTTTAATAAATCCCGTGTCGTCGAGGTCGTCTTTGGTCAGTTGGGCGACCTGATGACCGTCGCGCGAATGCTCCATCGACGCGTAACGGGTGATGCCGCGCGGGAGTATCATTATCCCCCCCGCGTGCACGGATGTATGGGACGCGATACCCTCGATCTTCTGCGCGATATCGAGGAAGTTATGGATTTCAGGGTCGTTCTGGTAGAGCATGCTCAGCACCGGATTATCGTGGATATATTTCGACAGTAGATGCTCCGACGTGAACGAAAACGGGATAATCGAGAGGAGTTTTTCCAGCTTCTGCTTCGGTAACTGATACACCTTCGAGATTTCACGGATGCACGAACGGGCCATCATCCGGCCGATAGCCGCGAGGTGCGCGACATTCAGCGCGCCGTAACGCTCCGTCAGGTATTCGAATACCTCGTGCCGCCTCCGCCAGCATACGTCGATATCCACATCGGGGAGCTGCTTCCGTCCCGGGTTGAGAAACCGCTCGAACATGAGATGATTCGCCACAGGGTCGACCTTCGTCACTCCCAGCAGGAACAGGACGAGGGACGATACCGACGAGCCGCGCCCCCATCCGAACGGGATGCGGGATTTCCGCATAAAGCGGGCGATATCCCAGACGATCAGGAAAAAGTTCTGGAGCTGGAGTTTCTCGATAATCGAAAGTTCGTACAGCAGACGGTCGTCGTACTCCTTGCCGTAGCCGAGCCGCGCGCACCGGGATTTGGTGATCTCGCGGAGCTTGTTCGCGTTTTTGCTGAACGACGGTATCTTGAACGATTTTATATCGAAACGGATATCGATCTGCTCGATCAGATCGGACGCGTTTTCCATGAAATCGGGGTGGTTCCTGAAAATGTGACTCACCTCGTCGGGTTTTTTCAGCACGAAATCGGCATCGAGATCGATAGGAAGGCCGCGCTCGTTCCCGCTATGGCTCTTGAGGCGGTGGCTATTCAGGAAGAGAAACGCGTCCTTGTCGCCGTTGAAGTAGCGCGCCTCGCATGCGGCGAGCGGTGTCAATCCAAGGGTCTCGTTGACCTCGATGAGGCGTTTTATCTGCGGGACTTTTTTCAGCCCGGTGTAGTTGATTTCCATATAGACATGGTCGCCGAAAATATCGCGGTATTTATCCCTGACCCCGGTCAGGTAGCTCATATCGTCGATATGCATCAGCAGTTCGGCCTCGAGCAGGACAGCGTTACCCTGCGAGAATTTACGGAGAGTTTCCTGCGAGATGACATACTGCTTCTTTGTAAACGACGTATGAGGCGCGATAGTGTTCAATTTGAACAGGTTGTGCAGGCCGGTGTTGTTCAGCCCGATTAAAAGAACGGGATAGCGGTTTTTGCCGCTATCCCCTTTAATGAATAATTCAATTCCGTAGACTGGCTTCAGTTTTTCCTTTTCGCATAGCTTGGTCAGCTCGAAAAAACCGTAAGTCGATAAGGTGTCGGTGAGCGCGACCCCGGGATACCCGTGAAACGCGCAGAAGCCGACCAAATCTTCAAGCCTGATCAGCGATCCGTAGAACGAATACTCGCTGTGGGTATGAAGATTGATAAAACCCATTATAACTTATCGATCAGCGCTTTTAACTGGGTCGCGGAGCCTTTGACGAAGGAACCGAATACTTCTCCTTCGCTGTCGGCCGCGGCCATAATCCGCACGTTATCCGCGAAGAATATTTCGCCGGTAGAGGTGTCTACCAGCTGCGCGGATACGGAATAAACGCCCTTCCACTTTTTAATGGTGGTGTTATAAGACGGGGCGGAGTCGGTATCGATATAAAGAATCAGGACTCTCTTGATACCCTGGTTTGCGAGCTGTTTGAGCGCGGCGTCGTCGGCTTCCTGAATCTTGTTCAGGTTTACACCCGACGGGAACTTGACCGCTTTGAAGCCCTTGCTCTTCATATAGGAAAGCATATCGGAAGCCATATTGGGAATCAGCTCCATACTGCCGTCTTTATTCACAATCGCGACTACCGCGGTGGGAATGTCATAATTCGCCTTGTTGCCTGCGGTAAACGACGCGGTCGCCATCGACTTCTGGACATAATTCTTGAGGTCGATATAATACTTCTGGAAATCCCCGCCGAGGGTGGAGAGTTCGTTGAATGTGATATCGAGGTTCGCGTAGAGCTTGGTAGAACCGACGCTCTTCAGTCCGGTGATCTTACACTTGACGGAACCGTCCTTGTCGGAGACAGCGGTACGGTTATAGTCGCCCTTGTTGTTATTCAGGGTGAAAAGCACCTGCGCGCCGTATACCGCGATCTTGCCTTTTTCGCCGGAGTAATAGACATAATAGGTAAATTCCCCGCCCTTGGAGGTATCGACTTCCTTGACGCCGTCGACCGCTTCGAGGGAAATCTTTTTCAGGACGTTACCCGCGAGGTTGATATAAATAATCGCCTCATCCTTGCGTTCGTCGACTTTGGCGGCG
>MIBD01000197.1:24878-26923 GCA_001829395.1 Spirochaetes bacterium GWF1_49_6
ACTTTACCCTCATTGATGTACGCTTCGGCTTTCTTGATCTGGTCGTCGACCAGTTTCTTCTTACGCATCAATTCGTCGATGATATTCTGGCGTTCTTTGTCCACGGACGCCTTGGTGATCTTACAAAGCACCCAGACGGAATAACCGCTCAAGCCGTCCTCGCTGAACGGGACCGCGGCGGTCTGTTCGACCTCAAGGCCGCCTATATTCGCTTTGGCCTTGGTTTTAATACTCTGCTCATAGTCTTTCTGAAGGGCGGGATCGTTCAACGAGCCGTAAACCTTCAACGCGCTGGAAACTTCCGATTCCTGGAAAATGAACTCGATCGTTTTCGCGGTCGCGTCCTTATACGCTTTATCCTTTACCTCGACACCAGTACCCAAGTCCTGTGCATAACCCACGAAATAGTAGTACTGAGAAGAAGTAGGCGGGTTGAGCGCCCAATCGGGCTCTTTTACAGGGGCGCTATTGCCGCTTTTAACAGCCGCGCCGCCTCCGCCGCACGACATCAGCAGGATACTCATTAGCCCGGATAAAATCAATGCGCTTCGCTTCATTATTTCCCTCCATAGTTTTTGTTAGGATTTCATATATCATAACACTATTTAGTAAATATTTAAAGAAAATCACCGTTTTTCGGATAGTGAATTAATAAAAACAATCCAGAACTTTTTTCATAGTATCAAGGAGCTGCTTTACCTCGTGCAAGTCCGGTTCCCCCGCCGGCAGGGAATTCTTCACTCCGGCATCCCCGATCTCCGCACTGGGGAACTGCCTGAACAGGTCCTTCGCGGCATAGACGAGTGACATATTTTCTAGGAACGTCTTGACCTGCTCTTTATTATTTTTTGCCTTGACTGTTACCATAGAGTTAAATTCCGGGTCGTGAGATTTAATACCCGTACGGAAAAGCCTGCCGAAGAACGAAGATTTTTTAATAGACAATTCGAAGTTATAATGAGTCGGGAACATCATCATGACGTTCACCGTATAATTGGACGATTCGGTACCCTGAGTAGAAAAACGGATAGGGTAGATGAATACTGGATACTTTCCGGACTGTCCGCTCAGGAGGCAGGGAAACATTTCATGGTAAAAATTCTTGAACATAGGCTGGTTGAGCATTTCTCTGATTCTATCCAGGTTTTGCTGGGTATACTGCTGACCGGATAATTGAATTAATACGGGGGATTCGATCAGCGCATCGATACTTTCGTCATACTGAAACTCAAGCTGTTCAGCCAGCTTTTTCCAATACTCAGTCATATACCCTCCATTCGAATAATGACTATTCTAATATCGAACTCCGTTTTTGTAAATACATAATTCTTTGTCAATCCCGCGGAGGTGTATTATAATATCCGTCGGGAGAAAGTATGGATTATAGAAAGTACGGTAACATCATGCTTTTACGCATCGACCGGGGGGAAGAAGTGATTCAGTGCCTGACGGATGCCGGGAATAAGGAAAATATCCGTCTCGCGCAGGTTTCCGCTGTCGGCGCCGCGGATAGCCTTACGATCGGGCTATTCGACACCCGTACCAAGAAGTACACCACCCTCGATCTCAACGGAGAGTATGAGATTACCGCGATGGAGGGGACGATTACCCGGATGGACGGGAAAATCTACCTGCACCTGCATATCACGGTGAGCGACGAGGAGTTTCACGCGTTCGGCGGGCATCTCAACCGCGCCGTCATCAGCGGCACGTGCGAAGTAGTCATGCACCTGATAGACGGCGAAGTCAATAGAAAGTTCGATAACGGTGTGGGACTGAACCTCATCGATTTCACGGGGAAATAAATGTTCGACCTCTATACGATCCAGATGATCCGGGAAAAAAAGCCCCAGTTCGATACCCGTCACGCGTCACGGTATACCCCGGAGATGATCGATTACATCTCCTACTACGGCATGCTGTCCGATACGTTCGACCATTATTATGGATATATCGACTGCAAGAAGTACCAGATATTCGCGAATGTCTTCATACCGCCGCGTTCTAAGGGGAATATCCTATTCAATCACGGGCTTTATAATCAT
>MIBD01000197.1:27012-28428 GCA_001829395.1 Spirochaetes bacterium GWF1_49_6
CGGTGAGCGTTTCGCTATCGGCGACTTCTCCGACTATACCGATGTGATGATGAAGGTGATCGGGACGTTCCGAAAGGAATGGAAGCCCCCCTATCGTCTGACAGGGTTCAGTACGGGAGGCTCGTGCTATCTCGACTATCTCCTGCGGAATAATGATGAATTATTCGATAAAACCGCGCTGGTGGCCCCGCTGATCCGCTCGTTCCTCTGGGAACCGTCGAAGATCAGCTATAACCTTGTCGCGAAAAGGTTCGGCGCGCTTCCTGTGCCGAAATTCCCGTCCTATGCGTCGTCCGACCCGGACTTCAAACGCCGCTATATGAGCGATCCGCTGATGGAATGGACGCTGCCGATGTCATGGGTTGGGGCGCTCATTCGATGGAACGAACGGATCGAACGGCTGCCGCGTAACGATAAGGAGATTCTCGTCATACAGGGCGACAAGGATTGGGTAGTCGATTATAAGTACAATCTTGCGTTCCTCGCGGAAAAATTCCCAAATATGCGGCTGAAGGTGATATCCGGCTCGAAGCACGACGTACTGAACGAGACCTACGATATCCGGCGGGCCGCGTATGAAACAATTGTAGAATTCCTCTCTTGACGTTTCCGCCCGAATTGATTAATTTACTGATACTTTTACTAACCGATAGGGAGGAAACGAATTATGTCTTCCGAGACATTCAAGTTCCAAGCCGAGAGCCGTGAGCTTCTCGATCTGATGGTGCATTCCATCTATTCCAACAAAGAAATATTTCTGCGGGAACTGATATCCAACGCATCGGACGCGCTGGATAAGCTCCGTATCGAGGCCATTCAATTCCCCGACTTCCTCAAGGAATCGGGCGAGGCGGAGATCGTAATCGAAACGGACAAGAAAGTCCGCACGCTGACTATCCGCGATAACGGTATCGGGATGAGCCGCGAGGAGATTATCGAAAATATCGGGACTATCGCTAAATCCGGTACGAAGGAATTCCTGGAGAAGATCAAGGAATCCCAGAAGGGAGAATCGGCGGATTTAATCGGCCAATTCGGCGTAGGGTTCTATTCGGTATTTATGATCGCAAATCAGGTCACCATTATTACACGCCTCGCCGGGCAGACGACCGCCACCAAGTGGGTGTCCGACGGAAAGGGCGAGTTCACCGTTTCCGAGGCGGAGAAAGCCGCGCCCGGTACTGAAATCACCCTGCTCCTGAAGCCCGCCGACGAGGAGAACGGTATCGAGGATTATACCGAGTTTCAGACCGTGTCGACGATTGTCAAACGCTACTCCGACTTTATCAGCTATCCCATCACGATGATGAATGAGAAGGAGAAGCAGACCCTCAATTCCATGAAGCCGATATGGGCGAAGTCCGAGACGGAAGTTAAACCTGAAGAATATCACGAGTTCTACAAGCATATTTCGCA
>MIBD01000198.1:0-1243 GCA_001829395.1 Spirochaetes bacterium GWF1_49_6
TATTTGCTTGCTTTTTTGCTCGTTTACTGTACTTTTCAGTACGTCGCTTTCTCTTCCCACTCACCTTTGTACTATTATCGATTGTATCGCTTCCGATGTCTTCAGACATAAAAGCGTAATATTATTGTATCATATTCTTACGCACGTGTCAAATTATTGCCAATTTCTCGCGCCAATTATCAAACAAAAAATTACGGGTTTATCTTTCGAGCTGTTTCTCGTCCGACCCATTCCTTTTCGGCGAAGAGTAGTATAGTTTATACCGCCGAATATGTCAATTTATTCACGATTTATTTATCAGATTATTTTCCCGATTTCCTCGACAAATTTCTCACGGGATATTTCCGTCTGCTCGCTCGCCGCAAGGTTCTTCAGTATCACCTTTCCCTGAGCCAGTTCGTTACCGCCCATGACGATAGCGACCTTCATCCCCATTCCTTCCGCATACTGGAACTGCCGCCCCATCTTTTTATTCCCGCCGAAGTAGATCATATTTTTTATCCCGGCGGCGCGGAGTTCGTCCGAAAGTCTCACGTATTCCGCGTGGTCGACGTCGTCGAACACCGTAATCAGTACGCCGTTGTTATCATGGATACCCGCGGGAATCAACCCGTGCGATTCGAGAAAGTTCTGGAACGTCACGTCGCCGAACCCGAACCCTATCCCCGATACCTCGGCCTTCTTGAATAGCCCGATGAGGTTATCGTAACGCCCGCCGCCGAACAACGCCCTGCGGTTCTCCGGATCGAGGTCGTACACCTCGAAGATGTTGCCGGTATAATAATCCAGGCCGCGCACGATCGAGAAATCGAACTCGCAGTACGGGGTCAGCCCCGTCTGATCGATCAAAGCGAACAGGCCGGTCAGTTCCTTCGCACCCTGCGAATCTCCCGCGAGTTTCCCCGCGAGGACGGGCAAACTCATCCCGAACACCGTTTCCAATAGCTCAATCTTCCCGCCCGGTATGCCGGAATCCTTCAACCATGCCTCGTATTTATCGCGCGGGAGTTTCGAACGCTTATCCACCGCCTTCGAAATAACCTTCATTTCATCGGGGGTAGCCTTCACCACTTCGCGCATGACATCGTTATAGAAACGCCGGTTATTAATCTTCACCTTGAACATTGTCTCATCCGCGCCGAATTCCTTCATCAGTGAGACGATCGCGGACAGGATTTCATAGTCGTATTCGCGGCCGCTGTCTCCAAGCAGATCGACATTCAACTGCCAGAATTCACGCAGC
>MIBD01000198.1:1309-4217 GCA_001829395.1 Spirochaetes bacterium GWF1_49_6
ATTTCCCCGGATTTCGCCGCTACCATTCTCGCGACAGTCGGGGTCATCTCCGGGCGTATCGCGATATGCCGTTCGCCCCGGTCGGTGAAGTGATACACCTGCTCGTTGACAATCTCCTCGCCGCTCTTCGCGGCGAATACGTCGAACGGCTCCAGAATGGGGCCGAGCATCTCTTCGTACCCGAAGCTCTCGACTACTTTCCGCATCTTAGCGAAAAACCAGTTACGTACGCGCATATCCCCGGGATAAAAATCTCTCGTCCCGATATATGAATTCGTCGGTAAAAATTTATCAGCCATCTCTTCCTCGATCAAATAGTATATACAGGTTATGGGCGGTTCCCCCCTTGCGGGGACTGACGCAAAAACTCTATCATAATGAATAAAAAACGGTTTTTAGAACAGAATAAAGCATATTTTTGTCACTGCGATACCGCGCTACAATAATTTTTTAAAGCGCGGCAGAAGCAGTCTGTGTAATTGATTATTAAATAAAAAAAACAGATTGCTTCGCTACACTCGCAATGACAAGGCAATTTCTCTCATCTTTAATAAGGGCACTTCTAAAAACTCTGATTATTCTAACAAATCAAAGTATAATTGATTATAAAACGCCCAATGGTCACTTCCTTAACTGAGTATTTAGAAGTGACCATAATACTTCATTATTTTCGAGTTTTTAGAACCGCCCTATTTATTTTCCAGAGCCGCTGTATCGCCCGCTCCGGCGGATTCGACAAACACCTTGATACCTTCCATACGAACGATCCGCACCATCTCACCCTTCACGAACGATGTCCCGCTTTCGGAACGCGCGGGAAAATGATCGCTGTAGCACTTGATATATCCTTTGTCCGTCTTGTTATCGATATCCTCGGTGACCAGAACGACCTTCCCGATCATCCCGTCGGCATTGGTTTCCTGCTGGTTCTTCCCGTTCATTTTCAGTACCAAAGGACGCAGGAAGATAATCAGCCCCGCCGACAGTACGATGAACACAGCCAACTGAATCGCGAGGGACGGTACCCATATCGCGACAACCCCGGCGACAATCCCGGCAATACCGGGCAGGAGCATAAAGAAACCGGGCGTAAATATTTCGATCACGATCAGCGCTACACCGATAATCATCCAAATATACCAATCCATACGGCCTCCTGAAATAATCCGCTATGATATTAAGATATGTCCGGGATATTGTCAAATGAACGGGTTCTGGCAAGCTCTTCTAATATGAATTCCCGCAGGTAGATAAAAAGATACCACTCTCCCATGCGCGGCGCAGCGGGTTTGACAAATCCCGCTTTCCCGCTTATACTTACCGCCGGAGAGAACAATGCCGGCTATCGGACAAAACGAACTCCGCGCCCGCGCGGGAGAATATATCGCTCGACTAACCACAGAAGGAATCAGCTCGTCCCTCGACGAAGCCTCGTTCCGGGATTATCTGGTGAAGGTGCGTATCGGCGGCAAGGGCGCGGTGAAGATATACTATAAGCCGTCGAAGCGCACGTTTACCGCGGACTTCGGCGAGGTTACCGATAAAACAGCCGTCCCCGCGCTCGAGGACGCATGGCATGGGCACTCCGGGGAGCACGGCTACCGTATCTATGTGGACGGGTCGCGCTGTAACAATATCACGGGGTACGCTTTCGCGGTGGTGAAAGACCACCGGGTAGTGTTCGAGCACGCGGGGGTTGTCGACGAAACCCTCACGGCGGAGAGCGCGCAGATAGCCGGAGAGCTTCGCGCCGCGACCGAGGCGGTGGAATGGTGCCGCGCGCAGGGTATCGGTGAAATCGAACTGCATTACGATTACGCCGGTATCGAGAAATGGGCGTCCGGCGAATGGAAGGCCAATCACGCCGTTTCGCAGGCGTATGCGGGATTTTTCAGCCGGAATACCGTCCGCGTCAAATGGGTCAAGGTCGCCGCGCATTCGGGAGACCGTTGGAACTCCCATGTGGATAAGCTCGCGCGTCAGGCCTGCTCTATTAGAAATGAATAAATTTTCTATGATTATAATCTCAACCTTTTTCTTTCACGTTCGATAAATACTATAGCGTCATATTAAGGAAGAAGCATGTATCGTCTCGTCCTCGTCATCCTTTTCGGGTTAGTTTCCGTATCCCACGCGGCGCTCGAAATCACCTACTCTAACCCCACGGAGGCAAAATTCTACGGGCTGGTCGTCGATTACGCGAAGAGTGTGATGGGAGTAAAAAAGATTCCGAAGATCGGCGGTAAAGGTTTTACAAGCGACTGCATCGGATTTGTGAACTATGTCTACTATAAGGCGGGTATCGACCTGCAGAAGGTGTACGGCGAGGGCAACAGGGGTGTGGACGCGCTCTTTTACGGGCTGGAAAAGTATAACTTCGTTTATCAGGCTCAGATCGCAAAACCCGGCGATATCATTTTCTTCGATAATACTTACGATGTGAATAAGAACAAGAAATGGGACGACCCGTTATCCCACGTAGGGATAGTGGAATCGATCGGCAAGCACGGTACGATCAGCTATATTCATTATACATCGAAGGGCGTCGACCGCGATACGATGAACCTGTACTATCCCAAGACGCATGCGTTTGTTAAAAAAGGCACGAAGGAAAAAATAGTCATCAATTCCTACCTCAAGAAAAAGAAAAAGGGCGAAAAATACCCCGATAAGCAGTATATTTCCGCCTTCTTCTTTCATTCGTTCGCGCATATCAAAATCAAGGACAAAGCTAAACCTGTAGAAAACTGATTATTGATTAGTTTCTTTCATCAGGGTCACTTTCTTACCCTGGGGATATTCGCATTCGAGAACCCCGTTGGTGAGAACCCGCATCGTCAATTCAAGTTCGACACTTTTCTCCCCCTCGGTATAATTCAGCAGGAGCTTATCCCCCGCGATCTTCCAT
>MIBD01000198.1:4230-5612 GCA_001829395.1 Spirochaetes bacterium GWF1_49_6
GACCAGCCCGCCGCCGTCGTTCAGCGTCAGGTGCATATACGGTTCGCCCTGCGCAAGCCATGCGCCCTTCAACTGCCCGGCGTCCGCCTTGAACCCGGCGCCGCCCTGACCGCACGCGGATAAGAGCGCGATAAGCGCCGCCGCAAATACCGTTAAAACCCTCATGGTTATCTCCTATGAAATATGGTTGGATTATTGGAGCATTTTTCTCTGAACGCGCGCTAAAATATCGGGGTCCATCAGCTTCAGGATACCGGGGAGGATAGACGCTTTGCCTTCGGCGGCGGCGCGTTCCTCGATCTTACGGAATATATCGACGATCATCATATCTTCCTGCTTCTCGATCAGTTTGACCGAGACTGCCGGGGGAAGGTTCTCGATTTGGATAGCGACTTCTTCGACACGGTTCTCATACGCGTTCTGCACCGCAAGCTCGTTGGAATAGTTCTCGCGCATCGCGACTATTTCGTCCTTCGCCTTCGCGATCGCTTCCTTCTCTTCCTCGATCACGCGCTTCTCTTCCTCGAGCTTAACCAGATCTTGCTGATAGGTCATTTCCTTCTGCTGGAGGATCTGCCACTTTTTATCCAGCTCCATCTTTGACAAAAGGTCGGGGTCTTCCTTCTTCGCCTGGTAGACTTCTTTCAGCAATGGGAACTGCTGGAGAATCTGCCGGTAGTCGATGATTTGAAGGAAATCCAGAATATACAGCGATAAAAACGCCAGCGTCAGATTGATGAGCAGAAGGAAAAATATCCGTTTCTTTCGTTCCATAATATCCTATCCCCGAAACCGTTACTTGGAATTCTTATACTCGTAATAGAAATTCATTACTTTATTGACGTAATCCTTGGTTTCCTCGATATTGGGTACACCGCCGGCTTTCTCCACCTTATTCGGTCCGGCGTTATACGCGGCGAGAGCCTTAACGACATTCCCGTTAAACTGCTTCAGCATATCGCTCAGGTAGTTCGTCCCGCCGAATATGTTCTGGCGGACGTCGAACGGATCGGTCACTCCCAGTATCTCCGCGGTCTGGGGCATCAACTGCATCATCCCCATAGCCCCGGCCTTCGATACGGCTTTAGGGTTATACTGCGATTCCTGCTGGATGACCGCCTTCACGAGCGATTCATCCACCCCGAACGTCTGCGCGGCCTCGGTGATAATGGAATCGACGTTGTTATTCTCCGTGTTCGCGCTCTTGTACATCGACTGCAAGATACCCGCAGAATCCTGATACGTACCCACCAGTTCGTCGACATTCAGGTCGTTCAGGTACATCTGCTTCGCGGGCGCGCCCTGCGATGCGTTCTGCTGCATATATTCCTGAAGTATCTGTGAGAAATTAGGCTGATTGGGGTCTTGCTGATCGGCTTGTT
>MIBD01000198.1:5665-6981 GCA_001829395.1 Spirochaetes bacterium GWF1_49_6
TCATCGATGCGCTTCGTAATTTCCGCCATACGGTATAATGCGCCTTGTATGGATTCTATCATTTTTCCCTCCCGTAATCAGATTTCAGACGAACCCTCATTCTGATTGTCGGAATTTTCCCGATCCCCTTTATTCTTTCTGTGTATATTCTGCCCTATTTCGTCTAAAACCTGCTGTTCCTGACGTTTTTCCTCAATCTGGTACTTTTCCCACGCTTTTTCTTTCAGGATTTCCACAGCGCGCCGTTCCTGCTTGAGCTTGGTATACACCGCGAGCTTCTGCTCCATTACCTTCCGTTTGGCGTCTATTTCACGATCCAGCACGATAAACGCGAGGTCGGTATCCTGCGAGAGTTTGTCGTATTCCTTCAGTTCTTCGATCGATAGGTGTTCGCGGCGGGAAAGCTCGGTGCGCAGGTTCCGAAGGGTGTCCTGCATGTTGATTTTCTTATTCACTTCCAGCTGGTACGCCCCGCTTGCCTTCGCGAGCTCTATCTTCGCTTCTTCCTCCCGGTCCTTTCGGATTTCCAGAAGCCGTTCCAGACGAAACGAGAATCGCTTCATCCCCTCCCTCGCTTTTATGCATCCCTTTGGACGCATCTATCGCTCAATTCAGCTTATTCCATATTATAGGTCTGTTTTTCTATGCGCCCTTATTATAGTCACTCATTGCCTTTATATCAACTAATTGATAATTTATTCTCTTTTTGCTTTTAATTTTCCTTTTTTCACGGTAAAATATAAGTGTACCGAAAGGAGAATACTATGCGTTTCGTCCGTTTATATCTCGCTTCTATAATAATACTTTTTACATTTCTATCCTGCTCGGAGTTTCTGAGCTCCGGCGGGCTAATCGCCACCCCTTATGACGGACAGACGGTGAAGGGCATACAGACTATCGTCATCTCTCCGGCGGACGACGTGCTGGTCGATTCGATCTATCTCTACATCAATTTCCAGCTTGAAAAAACATTTACCACCGCGCCCTATCAGTACGAATGGGATACGACTCTCCTCACCAACGGATGGTGCACGATCTCGGTCGAGCTTTACGACCAGTTGGGCGGTTATCCCGTCACGGACGCTATTCAGGTTAAGGTCGAGAATTAATGGGCAATGTTTCAGGTATCCTCCCCGTCCATAAACCCTCCGGCATCAGCTCGTTCGACGTGATCCGCCGGCTGACCAAAGTGATCGGCGTCAAGAAGATCGGCCACGGCGGCACTCTCGATATGCCCGCGAACGGGGTACTTCCCCTGCTTCTCGGCGAGGCCACCAAACTGTTCGATTTCCTCCTCCGCACCGATAAAATATACC
>MIBD01000198.1:7385-7856 GCA_001829395.1 Spirochaetes bacterium GWF1_49_6
CTCGACAGATGTCACCCTATCGAATCCATCACCCGCGAGAATCTCGAGGAGTTATTGATACCGATCAGCGATTCCCTGCCGTTTATCCCGCCGCTCGCGCTGATTCCCCCGGCGGACTATGTCCTCTCCGGGAAGCGTCTGGCCGATACGAGCTTCGACACGCCCGCAATTACTGACGGTGTATACCGCGTGATTCAGGGAGCGAAGCTCCTCGCGCTGATCGAGCGCTCCGGCGGGCAATACCGTTACCTGCGCGTATTCAACGGGATATGAAAAAACGTATCCTGCTCGTCAATCCCCATATCGAGGACTTCGCCGCCTACGACCATTTTTCAAAACCCCTCGGGCTTCTCCGGCTCGCGGCGTACCTCAAACCTGAATTCGATCTCCACTTTATCGACGCGATGAACCGGACGCACCCCGGACTGAAAGGGATGAAGTTCCGCGATAACGGGACGGGGCATTTCTATA
>MIBD01000199.1:0-1249 GCA_001829395.1 Spirochaetes bacterium GWF1_49_6
CATGAATTATTATACCCGATCTATTCAGATTTTTCATCTTTACCCACTCGTTTTACGAAAGAACCAAAAAATATAATATGGGCAGTTCTAAAAACTCTGATTATTCTAACAAATCAAAGTATAATTGATTATAAAACGCCCAATGGTCACTTCCTAAACTGAGTATTTAGAAGTGACCATAGAAAGAATCAGGTTTTATTAGATCAGTTAATCCTTGATCTGACATACTAAAAAGCACACCGCAATAAAAAATGAATTCAGTATCTATAATTTTATCAGATAAAACATAATCGGATTATTGCCCGCACAACTTGTACAGCAGACAACCGGGAAAAACTGCCGTAATTTACTCAAAAGCAAGCGGGTATAGAATGTCGGCTAACAATGTAAATACAAATCTATTTGGCAAATATTCCCAAAGTCAGCGCTATTGAATCAGCATCACGCTTTGAGACGGATCGTTCGGCAGGTATTTAACCTTGATTTTATTCCCCACCTGGATATTATGCCTGATCACAAATTCGGAACTGAAATTGTCAATTCTCCGGACATGCTCGGTCCCGTTCATGTCCAGATACTTGTACTCTACGATGGAATAGATCGGGTTTTTATTCACTAATAGAGTATAATTTTTATCGACAAAAGTAATAGTTCCCTCTGTTTCCGTGCCGTACTGCAGGGCAGCTTTCATCATTTTATTCTGATTGCCTGCTTTCCCCATCCCCACAAAACCGGCGATAAGAAATATCAGGCCCAATCCGCTCAGTAAGCCCGGCACGCCGTATCGAATAATAACATTTGCCAATTGTTCTGTTTCAGCGGAAACAGTCTGAAAACCGGGCCCGTGCACATTCATCTTCGCTCCGTTGAGACTGAAAAACACAATTAGCCCTACTCCGATCAGGATGATCCCGACAAACAAAAAAATCCTGCTCTTCATTCGACACCTCCATATATTGAGTGAAACTCGTCATCTCATCTTATGCAAAATTCCGATTCGGACTTTTAGTGAATTGATTATATATAATAATGCCTGTAATATCAAGCGGGTAAACATGGAAAATAATATTTCAACGGGGTAGATCGCAATAATTCAGCATCGATGCCGGCCGCGGCGGGCCGGATACGTATCTCCACATTCTGCCGCCGCAGGCTCGCGGTTAATCTCGCTGAAAGTACCCGTAATGGGTCTAGGGTATTCCGTACGCGTTGGATACGTATCTCCACATTCTGCCGCCGCAGGCTGGCG
>MIBD01000199.1:1320-3125 GCA_001829395.1 Spirochaetes bacterium GWF1_49_6
TCGCTGAAAATACCCGTAATGGGTCTAGGGTTTTCAGTACGGGCTGGATACGTATCTCCACATTCTGCCGCCGCAGGCTGGCGGCTAATCTCGCTGAAAGTACCTGTAATGGGTCTAGGGTTTTCAGTACGGGCTGGATACGTATCTCCACATTCTGCCGCCGCAGGCTCGCGGCTAATCTTACTGAAAGTACCCGTAATGGGTCTAGGGTACGCAGTACCTTGCGAAATCGTTAAAAGCAATGTAAAATATTTTCACGACAAGGACTGCGGGAGGAACGATGAGCGCATTCCAACGTAAAATGCTCGATTCGATGGCGCTACCCGACGATGCTCAGCTATCGGGATTTCGTCTGCTCTCCGGGCAGAACGAACTGGCCGCCGAATGCGAAACATGGCAGGATACGATCTATCATATCGCCGGACAGGAATATGCCATCTCCAAAGAGGCGGAAAACTGTATGATAGTCAGTCCCGGCGGCGGGAAATACGGACTGGTTTTTGCGCGCGGGCATGAGATGTATATCCTGCTGAACGGTAAGGTCTACGGGGGGTACGGGATGATCAACGGGCCGTTCTTTTCCCCCGACGATTCAGCGTCGTCGTTCATTTATATGGATAACGGGGAATTCTATATCCGTATCGACGATCAAGTATCCGGGGGATACAGCGAGATTTTCGAGCCCGTGTTCAGCCCGGACGGGTCGCGCGCGGGATTTATCTACGAGAAGGGCAATCAGAAATTTGTCGATATCGATTCGAAGTCCTACGGTGCGTATTACTTCGCCTCATCGCCGAAATTCTCCCGGAACTCCGCTTCGTTCGGTTTCTCGTTTATCCGGGACGGCCGGCATGGGATATGCTTCAACGGGGAGGAAAATTTCGGATACGACGCGGTCGGGGATTTCTGCTTGAATTCTTCCGGGAAAATATTTATATTCATATATCAGGAAAACGGCGAATTTTTTATAAATATTAATAGCGGCGTCATTCTCGGGCCGTTCCATGAAACGCGCGTCCTGAACCGGAACGACGGCGGACTGTCGCTGGTCTACCGTACCGGCGACAGTATCTGTCTCGAGAAAATCTCCGATAAATAGTAACCGAACGGGTCGAATGAGTATTCTAATATACAGGAAAATCCATAGGAGGATACAATGGCTGAAATCAAAGAAACCCTCGAAAAAGCGTTCTATGCCGGAATGGGATTTATTTCCCGCAGCGCCGACGCTATCCAGGGAGCAGTAAAGAAGCTCGCCGATGAAATCGATCTTTCCGAGGAAGAAGGCCGCAAGTTCGCCGAAAAGCTCGCCAAGGATTCCGAAGAAGCGAGAAAGAACTTCCAGGAAAACGTCGACAGCGCGGTAAAGAAGGCGCTGGACGTCATGGGTCTCGCTAAAAAAAGCGATATGGATGAATTGAAGCAGAAAATCGACGATTTGGAAAAAACCCTGAAGAAGCCTGAGTAAATATGGCAAAATTCCGCATACTCGACCGCAGGCAGAAAAAACTGTCATCCCGCCACGTCAGGCGTTACCGTGAGATACTATCCATCCTGATTCGCCACGGGTTCGGGGATATTGTCACTCGTTCCACCCTGCGGAAAATGATAGGATTTATCCGTCATGTATTCAGCAGAAGGAAATCCGGCGCATCCGACGGTCCTACCCGTTGGGAACGAATCCGCCTGATCCTCGAGGAGCTCGGGCCGACCTTCATCAAGTTCGGGCAAATTCTCTCGAACCGTATCGACCTGCTCCCGGGTGACCTGATTGCCGAGTTGACGAAGCTGCAGGATAACGTCCC
>MIBD01000199.1:3182-4880 GCA_001829395.1 Spirochaetes bacterium GWF1_49_6
CGGAGAACTATTCTCGCGTTTCGATAGGGAACCGGCTGCGTCGGCGTCTATCGCGCAGGTACACCGGGCATGGCTTCCCGACGGTTCGCCGGTGGCGGTAAAAATCCGTCGTCCCGGCATCGAGGAAATTATCGCCGACGATATCGAGATCATGTACCATCTCTCTTCGCTTCTCGAAAATAATATCGCCGAAATCGAGTATCTCAATCCCGTGGCGATCCTGACGGAATTCGAACGGGTCATCAAGCTCGAAACGAACTTTACCGTCGAGAAGACGAACCTGATCCGTTTCGCCAATGCGTTCAAGGACGATCCCATTTTCTTCCTGCCGGGAGTGTACCCGGAGTACTGTACCGTCCGGGTGCTGACGATGGAGTATATACCGGGAATCAAGCTCTCGGACCTGTATAATGAGGAGACGGAGGGTTACGACCGCGCGCTGATTGTGGAACGTATCGCGGATATCCTGTTCCGGCAGGTGTTCGAATTCGGCTTCTTTCACGCCGACCCCCATCCGGGCAACCTGTTCGTTCTCCCGGATAACCGGATCTGTTTCCTCGATTTCGGGATGATCGGATACCTGACCGAAAATCTCCGTCAGACTATGGGGGACGCGATCGTATCGGTGGTCAACCGGAATTATACCGCGCTCGCGCACGCACTCCTTAAAATCACGGGAAGCCCGTTGCCGGAAAACTTCGAGGACTTCGAGCGCCGTCTGGCGGAGATGGTGGAACAGTTCTATTTCCTGTCCCTCAAGGAAATTAATATCGGCGACGTATTTATCGGGGCGATGGAAATCCTCGTATCGTTTAACCTGAGCGTCCCGGCGAGCATGTACCTTCTCGGGAAAACTGTGACTACGATCGAAGGGATCGCGAGCCGGCTTCACCCGAAGTTCGAGATCGCGGAGTTCGCGAAACCCTACGCGAAACGTTTCATAGAAGAAAGCCTCAGCCCCAAACGGGTGATCGGCGAGCTCACTCAAACCCTGACCGATCTGACTATCCTGCTCCGCGACCTCCCGTCCGACCTCAAGGAAATATCGCAGAAGATTAAAAAAGGCCGCCTCCATATCGAGGTCGACGAAAAATCGCTCCAGCCTATTCAGGATACGTTATTCCGCGTCACCACCGACATCACCCTGTCGATTGTGCTCACCGCGGGCATCATAGGCTCGTCCCTCATCGTCCATTCGGGTATACCGCCGCTATTTGCGGGTATCCCTATTCTGGGGCTTCTGGGTTATGTTGTTTCGGGCGTAATCGGCATCGGCCTGATTATCCTCCTCATCCGCGACCGTTTCCGGTAAACCGCTGCGCGGGCTAAACCCGATTTAAAACAGATACTCGGTATTCAGAAATAGCCCGTGTTCGAGTTCTGTTGTAAACCCTGCCGTCACGGGCTATCTCTCTATCCGACAGAATTATAGATATCGGGGTTAAAATATTCTGGATTCTTTTATTTTCTCCCGATATAATGTTATACTTTCTTAATCGACTCTACGGAGGAAAAGGTACGCTGCCATGAAAGAATTCAACAAGTCCAAAAAGCTCGAACATGTGTTGTACGACATCCGCGGCCCGGTGCTCGACGAAGCGATGCGCCTTGAAAAAGAAGGCCACCGTATCATCAAGCTGAACACGGGAAATCCCGCGCCGTTCAGCCTCTTCGCGCCCGATCAGGTGCTCGAGGACG
>MIBD01000199.1:4941-5167 GCA_001829395.1 Spirochaetes bacterium GWF1_49_6
CAGATATACACCGAAAACGTCGGCATACAAAATGTCGATGTCGAGGATATTTATATCGGTAACGGCGTCAGCGAATTGATCGTGATGGCGATGCAGGGATTATTGGATAGAGGGGACGAGATTTTACTGCCCGCCCCGGATTACCCGTTATGGACGGCCGCGGTCTCCCTTTCGGGCGGCACCCCCGTGCATTATTTATGCGACGAGGCCTCCGATTGGTCCCCGG
>MIBD01000199.1:5175-12242 GCA_001829395.1 Spirochaetes bacterium GWF1_49_6
GATATCAAGAAAAAGATCACCGATAAGACCAAGGGGATTGTCATCATCAACCCGAACAACCCCACGGGCGCGGTCTATTCGAAGCAGATGCTGATGGATTTAATACAGCTCGCGCGCGAGCATCAGCTGATCGTGTTCTCCGACGAAATCTACGACCGTATCCTGTACGACGGATCGGTGCATTACCCGACCGCGTCGCTCGCGGACGACCTCCTGATTATTACGTTAAACGGGCTGTCGAAGTCGCACCGAATCGCGGGATTCCGCGTGGGGTGGATGACGATCAGCGGGAATAAATCCACCGCGCAGGACTATATCGACGGCCTGAATATGCTCGCCAATATGCGGTTATGCTCCAATGTCCCCGCGCAGTTCGCGGTACAGGCGGCATTAGGCGACCCGGAAAGCATACAGCAGTTAACGCGGCCGGGCGGACGTCTGTACGACCAGCGGAATTACGCATACGACCATGTTATCGATCTGCCGGGATTTTCATGCGTCAAGCCTAAAGGCGCATTTTACCTCTTCCCGAAGTTCGATACGAAAAAGTACAATATCAAAAGCGATGTGAAGTTCATCTATGATATTCTGACCGAAAAGCACATTCTGTTGGTACAGGGCACCGGCTTTAACTGGCCGAACCAGGATCATCTCCGGGTCGTGTTCCTTCCCCCGCTCGAAGATTTAAAGACGGTCTTTACCGATATTTCGGATTTCCTCGCGGGGTATAAACAAGCCTAGTGTAAGGGCTGTGTTGATAAACTGGTTTTGTCATTGCGGGGCCTATGCCGAAGCAATCTATTTAAGTAACGTATAAGGAATAAAACAGACTGCTTCACCCCGCGTATCGAATATGCATTGTATCGCTGGGCTCGCAGTGACAGGAAGCGAATAAATCTCCTTGTTCGTCAACAAGCCTAGAGTAAAGGAGCGGATATGCAGCCGATTAAGGAATTTTCACCCGCCGGGCTGAACTGCCTTGTTGTCTCTCACGATTGCAGGCAATTGATCTATGGGGATACTCACGGATTACTGTGGGGTATCGAAATAGAATCCGGCGCGCAGGCCTTCCGGTGGGTCGCCCACCGAGTCCCGGTCACAGCCGTCGCGGTATCCAAAGACCGTACATGGGCTGCCGCCGGCAGTTCGAAGGGCGGTATCTGCATCGTGAACCTCTCCGACGGTCAGACTATCCGCACACTCCCCGGGCATAACGTCCAAGTCGATTATTTATTCATCACCCCGGACGGGAAGGAACTGGTATCCGGGGACGTCGGCGGGCTGATCGATATTTGGCGGCTCGATACCGGCGACCTGATACGTTCGCTCTCGAATAATAATAATTCCCGCGCCCCGGTCTGCGTATCCGATAACGGGCAATACTTTCTGACAGGGGGTAACGACGGGACAGTATCGCTATGGGAGCTTGAGAACCGGAAAATCCTTCTCCAGAAACGTTTCCATGAGGCGGGGGTGACATCCGCCGCGATCAACAACGACGGGAAAATGTTCGCATCTGGGGACGAGAATGGGGAAATCGCCGTATGGAGTTTCGATACGCCGGATAAACCCATGATGTTCCGCTGTGAAAAAAGCCCGGTGACGGCATTGCGGTTTTCCCTCGATGGCGCAACACTCGCGGCGGCAAATTCCGACGGTAAAATATATATATGGGATACCAAAACCGGTTCCATCAGGGATACCTACCTGACCGGGAAAAAGTCAGCCTCGTATCTATGCGCTTCCGGCGATAACCGCACCCTTTTAGTACGGCAGGATTCGGCTATCACCATGTTTCAATTATAATCCGCTTTTATCCCGCTTACCGTATACCGAAATATCTTTTAAACCCTTATTCCATCGATAATTCATAGCGGTATTTCAGTTATCTATCTCATATTCCGAAAATTTGATAGCATTCCAAAAATTAGGGGGAATGATGAGATACGCCATCGAAGGCGGAACCATTGTTACGCCGGACGATATTCTACGGAATAAAAAGATAATCGTTAATAACGACGTGATCGAAGATATAACCGAAAACGCCGCGGGAGTCGATTATACCTTAAAGCTGGAAGACTCGTCGTTGATCTTTCCGGGGCTGATTAACGCGCACGATCACCTGTTGGGGACATATTACCCGCGTATAGGGTTCGGCCCGTACCTCAACTGGCTGCCGTGGGATAACGACCTCAAGGAATGCCCGTTATATGAGGAGCGCTCCGCGATATCGAATTTCGACCTCTACCTGCTGGGCTCATACCGTAACATCGTATCCGGGGTAACCACTGTCTCCGACCATATCCCTCATTCGGTAAACGCCCCGTTTATCGATAAGCTCCCGATGCGGGTTCTATGGGATTACGGCATGCAGCACGAATGCGTCAGTTTCGACCTGCGATGGGGCGGCTCGATGAGCGATGAGCATAAATACGCACTCGATAACGATCTGCCGTTCCTCACCCATATCGAGGAAGGTTACGACGAAGAAGCGACGCTCGGTATAGAGATACTACAGGAAATGAAGGTGCTGGACGATCATTCCGTGCTGGTGCATGGAATCTCGTTATCCAAGCAGGATATAACCGCGATAGCGAAGGCGAAGGCGAATGTCGTTTGGTGCCCTACGTCGAATTATTTCATGTTCAAGGATACCACGAATATCCGGGAACTCCTGAAGCAGAACGTCAATGTCAGTCTCGGGACGGATTCCCCGATGTCGGGCGGGATGAACCTGCTCGAGGAAATGCAGTTCGCGGTAAACCTGTACTGGCAGCTATATAAGGAAAAACTGGACTATAAGACTCTCGTGCAGATGGTCACTACCCATCCGGCAAAGGCGTTCAGACAGAAGAAGCTCGGAAAGATCGAGGTGGGTTATACCGCCGATTTTACGATCCTGAAAAACGGGAACCCTTCCGACCCCTATGAGTCCCTGATTCAGTCATGGCTGGAAAATATCCGTCTGGTTATCAGCGGCGGTGTGCCTCTCTATGGGGTTGCCGGCGATAAGGATTTCTTCGGTAAATTCGAGAAGGAATACCAGATTTTGAAGATCAGCGGGGAAGACAGACTCCTGATCGGCCAGCCCGAGAATCTTTACGAACGGATTTGGGAAAATGTGAAGTTTAAAAAGGTTCTACCCTTTTTACCGGTTGACATTTATGAATAAGTCTCTTAATATAAAGTAATGAAAAGAGAGCGGCAAAAATGCCTATAGAACGCAAGTACAGCCAAGGCTCCATTATCTATTTTGAACATGAAGAAGGGGACGAGATTTACATCCTGAAATCAGGCCGTTTGGATATCAACTATCTGGAGCCTCAATCGGGAGAAAAAATCACTAAAACACTCAACCAGGGCGAGTTCCTCGGTTTGAAATCCGCTGTCATCAATCATACCCGTGATGAAATGGCCGAGGCGATTACCGATTGTAACTGCGTTGTGTTCAAGACGAAGGAATTCGAGGATTTTGTCGCGAAAAAAGTCGACCTCCTCAAACGTCTCCTGCAAGTCCTGTCAAACCAATTACGCAATCTCGGATATAAGGTCAATAACTACCTCGGGAACAACGTACTCGAACCCCCAAATATCGGATTATTCAAAATCGGCGAATACTACCTTACCACGAAAAAATACCGCCAGGCTAAGACGGTCTATGAGCGTTATATCAAGGCCTACCCTGAAACCAACCTGATCGAAGAAGCGCAGTACCGTATCAAGCTAGCGGAGGAAGCGATCCGCACCGGGCTTGCCGGTAAGTATAAACCTGTGAACGAAATTCTCGGCACGGAAGCCGGCGGCACTGTGCTCGGGGTCGCCGACGTTAAAACCGGACAATCCCCCGTACACTCCAAACTCGGCCTCCGCGAGTTCATGGACAGCTTCTATAAGGCCGAGGCATTCTACAAAGCCGAACAGTACGAGGATGCGCGGAAACTTTTCGTCGGCATCATGGACTCCGATAATAAAATCGTCAGTTCCGACCTCCGTAACCGCGCCAAATTCACCTATATCGAAACCCTGCATAAACTTAAAGATTATATGGAATGTACCAAGATAATCATGGAGTTTGTCCAGAGCACGAAAGACCCGACCCTCATCAAGCAGGGATTGTTCATACTGGTCGAGATCTATAAGGAAATCCAGAAGCCGGATATGGCGCGCGGCGTCCTCCAGAAAATCGTGATGCTGACGCCGATCGACCAATTGTCCCGTAAGGCGAAAGAAATGATGGATAAAATGTAGGGGTATCCCATGGCCGAAGAAACATTAAATAAATTCGAGCAATCCTATAAAGCCGGCGATATTATCTTCTGCGAATACGAAAAAGGCGAAGAATTTTATATTGTCAAGGAAGGCAAGGTCCGTATCACCAAGATACAGGATAACAAAGAAAAAACTCTCGACGTATTCGAAGTATCGCAGATATTCGGCGAGATGGCGATAATCGAAGACGCTCCCCGCAGCGCCACCGCGGTCGCCGAGACCGACGTGAAACTGGTCGTACTTAAAAAGCAGAGTTTTTTCGAACTCCTCGGCTCTCAGCCCACATGGGCGTTGTCGCTGATAAAAATTCTCTCTAAGCGCATATTCGACGCCCAGCGCCGTCTGCGGATTCTCTCGCTCGACGAGGACGAAGCTAAGGTGCTCGACACTATCCTGATGCTGGTCGAATGGAAGGGCATTAATCCCGAAAACTACCCGTCGAACGCCCCTATCCCGTTCGATGGCGTCAATAGCGAGACTCTCGCCCATTGGTGCGGACTCAGCACCCGCGACTGCGAGATCCATATCGACCGTTATGTCCGTATGG
The DNA here is from genome assembly GCA_001829395.1 of Spirochaetes bacterium GWF1_49_6. Lineage (GTDB taxonomy): Bacteria > Spirochaetota > Brevinematia > Brevinematales > GWF1-51-8 > GWF1-51-8. Next base: position 9,992 of record MIBD01000199.1, read on the forward strand.
GGCGTCTCGAACGTAACGGGAATAATCTGGTCGTGAAGAACCTTAACGAAATCGCGCGGATTGTTAAAAATAAGCGCAAGCTCCAGGAAAATAAGGAATGATCTACGCGCGGATTGTCTGTAAGCCATTCCGTATCAAAAACATCCCCGAAAGTATAATCGAACATTTCTATTACGAAGAAGTCCTCGGACTGGGATATCACCCCGAGACCTATAAGGCGAAACGGCGCGCGCTGTTGTCCGGCCTCCCGCGTATCGCTATCGACGGGTCATTCGGCGACCGTTCCGAAATCGAATCGGTACGCCAGTCTCTCCGCACGGGGGAACGCGGCGACGGGAAAATATTCGTCATGCCGGTCGAGAGGGTCGTTGAGTTTTAGCGCTTTCCTTCTTCCCCGCTTCCTTATGGTATAAGGGATAAATAGGATAGAAATACGACCCTATTTCTCTATTTCGTTATTTTCAGGCATCTCGACTACGCTCGATGACCCTGCATGGTACAACGTATCAAGTCGTCCCTAAATTCGGATTTTTCCACGAATGAGTACGAAGAGACACGAATACCGGACTTTTATAGTATTATTCGGGTTCATTCATGTGTATTCGCGGATAAACTTCTCCACTTCGACATTCTCCCCGCTGCGCGAGGACAAGCGCTCAGGGTGACTTTACCGTCGTCATGCTGAGCCGGTCGAAGCATGAGCGCTTGCCCCGCGTTCATCGCGGGGTGTCGAAGCATAAGCCGGTCTTCGATTCCCTAACGATTACCTCGACTTCGCTCGGTAATCGATAACCGGGTATAAAAAAACCCCGCTTTCGCGGGGCAGTTAATTACTTCTGGTCGCTTCTATATACCGCCGATTTACGGCGGATAGGAAGTGACCATTGGGCGTATTTTTCGATTAATACTTCATTTTGCTTTTTCAATACTAGCGTCGTTTTTTAAGCCGCCCGTAGTCTTTTTTTCCATATAGATGATCTTGTTGATCGCGTTCATATACGCCTTGGCCGACGCCATGAGAATATCGGTCGAGGATGCGTGCCCGGCATACATCTGCCCGTCGCGCCGTACTGTCACCGATACCTCGCCCATCGCGTCCTGTCCGGCGGATATCGAGGTCACCTCGTAATCCTCCAGCTCCACAGCGACATTCGTGACACGGTCGATCGCGTTATAGATCGCGTCGACAGGCCCGTTACCGGTGGCGGCCTCCTTACGGGTCTCCCCGGAGTGGTCGATTACCACAGTGGCGGTGGGGATCGCCTGGTTTCCGCTGACAATCTGCACCTGCCGGATGGCGTATATCTCGGCGGTCTGCACCCCGGTGTTCTCTTCCATTATCGCGATCAACTCGTCGTCGTACACGGCCTTCTTATTATCCGCCAGCTCCTGAAACCGCACGAATACCCGGTCGAAATCCTCCGCCGTCAAATCGTACCCCAGTTCCTTCAGCCGGACTTTCAGCCCGTGCCTGCCGGAATGCCGCCCCAATACGAGTTCGGACGACGGACGCCCGATCTGTTCGGGGGTCATTATTTCATAGGTGCTGCGTTCCTTCAGGAATCCGTCCTGATGGATACCGGACTCGTGCGAGAACGCGTTCTTCCCGACTATCGGTTTATACGGGGACACCGGGATACCGATGATGGAAATCAACAGTTTGGATGATTTATAAATCTCCTTCGTATTGATACCGTACTCGTAGGGGAAAATGTCCCTGCGGATGGCCATGGACATAATCACTTCCTCCAACGCGGCGTTCCCGGCGCGTTCGCCGATCCCGTTCATAGAAACCTCGATCTGCCGCGCCCCGGCCTGCACAGCCGCCAGCGAGTTCGCGGACGCTAATCCCAAATCGTTATGGCAATGCACGCTGATGACGGCCTTATCGATATTCGTTACCTTTTTAAACAAATCCCCGATGATCTCCCGGAACTCCGTGGGGAACGTGTACCCGACCGTATCGGGAATATTGATCGTAGTCGCGCCCGCGGCGATAGCGGCCTGCACCACCTCGCACAGGAAATCCGGCTCGGTACGCGTCGCATCCTCGGCGGAAAATTCCACATCGGGGGTAAACGTCCGGGCGTACTCCACCGCATGTACGGCGCGCTTCAATACTTCCTCCCGGCTCATTTTCAGCTTATGCTCGCGGTGAATAGGCGAGGTCGCGATAAACGTGTGGATACGGCGGCGCGCGGCGGACTTGATCGCCTTACCCGCCGACTCGATATCGCCGTCGACCGCGCGG
>MIBD01000199.1:12281-19652 GCA_001829395.1 Spirochaetes bacterium GWF1_49_6
ATCATACGTATCGCGTCGAACTGTACCGGAGACGATACCGCGAATCCGGCCTCGATAATATCCACGTTCAGCAATTCCAACTGCTTGGCGAATTTCAGTTTCTCCATCGGCCCCATACTGGCGCCGGGGGATTGTTCGCCGTCCCTTAATGTCGTATCGAAAATATATACTTTATCCATCGAATTCTCCTATGTTATGTTTTTTTAAAGCTTTATAAAATAATAGATGTATGATTTGGAACCGCCTTGCGGTTCATAGCGTGTTAGACAAAAGGAGGGTAAATGAGAAGTTTAAGCCGTGTATGCAAAAAATGTGGATAGCCCCATGTTCAGCTCCTAAGCTTGATGAAATAGTGTACCATATTTTCAAAAAAATATCAAGGTACTGCGTACACTAGCCCCGATTTCAAGCTAAATTAGTTTTTAAATATCCAGCCCGTGTTCAGCCACGATGCCATCCATTATCGCGGAGTGCTGCGTGTATTTCGTACACTAACCCCGATATCTACGGTATCTAATTCCTAAATATCCCGCCCGTGCTCAGCCTGATTACCTTTAAGGTCACAACCTGCCGCGTGTACTGCGTGTACTTCGTACACTATTCCCGATTTCCATCTAAAAATCTACTGGATATATAGCCCGTGATGCAAGCGAAAACGTCATAGTGAGCCTGTCGAAGTACTGCGTACCCTAGCCCCGGTTTCAGGCTAAATAATCTTATTGATATACAGCCCGTGCACAAATAAAAGCTCTTTCTAGCATCACGGGCGCCCGATAAATACTAAATAAAATCTTGGCATCGGGGTTAGTCGCGCGGAGAACCCCACTCCGCTTCGACCTTCGTACCGATACCCCCGCGTTTGTTCCATTCGGCGTTCACGTTGACATACCGGGGTTTGACCGCCGCGACAAAATCGTCGAGTATCTTATTAGTCGCGTTCTCCTGAAATATCCCCAGATTCCGGTAACCGTTCAGGTACATTTTCAGCGCCTTCTCCTCGACCAGGTAATCGCCCGGTATATATTGGATGGACAGGCTTGCGAAATCGGGCAGTCCGGTCTTCGGGCATATCGACGTAAACTCGTCGGTAAAATACTCCACCCAGTAGTCCCTGTCGCGGTAGACGTTCTCAATCACTTCCAACGGCGGGTCTATCTTCAATCCGGGGATTTCATTCTGTAACCCGGAGTAATCCGCGCTTTCCCTATTTGTCGGCATAATCACCTCATTATTTTATCAAGTATTATAAAAGGCATTACCTTTTATGTCAAAATCCGTTTTTCCGCTTGATTAAATGATATTTTTTACCGAAAATAGATAAGGTATTGACAAATTTCAAAAATAATTCAAAATATATGTAAATGATGATTGAACGGAGGATAGGATGAAATTTGGAGAGGTCTTGTTAAAACTGGGTATGATAAACGACCACCAGTTGGATATAGCGCTCAAGGAACAGGACTATAATCTGAAATCCGTAGGGTATTCGGAACCTCTTGGAAATATCCTTCTGCGCAACGCTATCATAAACGACGATCAGCACGTCACCGGATTGGTCGAGTACTTCAAGCTGCTTTCCGAAAATGAAAGCGAGCCCTCCTATGTCCGCGAGACCGCAAAGGTCGCATTTAACGCGATGGCGAACCGCGACCGTGAGAACTGTATCTCCGACGAAACAAAAATCATCATTCTCCAAAAGATCAACGAGTACGAGGATAAAATCGGGCAATTCAATAAATCCATCGCCACCCTGAGTAAGATGGAGCAGAAGAAAGTAATCATCGAGACGATCGACAAGGAAAAGAAGGAAATTGATAAACTGATCGGGAAGATCGATTTGCTCCGTAAAGACCTGGAACAGTTCGCGTAAACGGAGGATTTATGAGGGGAAATCTCGCCGTTCCGTACATACTGTTTCTTTCCTTTTTCACGGTATTTACTTTTAATAACGGGTTCTGCCTCAAGAAAGAATTCGATTTCATGGGAATCAAGCTCGGCATGACCGGCCCGGAAATCTCCAATTCCATCGCGAAGAGCGAAACCCTGAAAATCGACGATACCCGTTACCTCGGCAAAATCAACGAGGCGATCCCCTACACGATGAAAATCGACTCCCATCCCTATATCCAGAATATCTATATCCAGTTCTACAAGGGTAAATCGTTCCTCATCATCCTCCTGCTCAACCAGAAATACTTCGATTTTTACAATCTCACCGAGAAGCTCGAAGATAAGTACGGAATCCCCCTGCAAAAAACATCCAAAACCGTCAAATGGGAGAACGGCACCGATAACGTTCGTCTGGTGCTCGAAAGCCCCGCCACTATAAAAGTATTCGATACGGTTATTATGAAAAAACTCCAGACCGAAATCTCCCAGAAGAACTATCTGATGACAAACAATTCTATCCTGCAATACGAAAAGAACCTCATTCTCGACGAACTCTAGGGCGCGCGGATGGTAAAAACATCTTCAATCCCTGTCCGTACGCGCGGACAATTCGATATTATCGATATTACGGACGCTGTGCGGAATATCGCCGGGGAGTCCGGGATATCCGACGGTATCGTCAACATATTCTGCGCGGGTTCCACCGGGGCGATTACGACTATCGAGTACGAACCCGGCCTGAAGGCGGATATTAAGGAATACCTCGGGCGTTTATTCCCGCGTGACGAAAATTACCGGCACCACGAGACATGGGGCGACGATAACGGGAGCGGACATCTTCTGAGCGCTCTCCTGAAAACATCGTTTACCGTGCCCGTCGTGAAAAGCCGCCTCACCCTCGGGACATGGCAGCAAATCGTGTTTATCGAATGCGATACCCGTTCCCGCTCCCGCGACCTCATCGTCCAGATAGTCGGCTGCTGCGCAGACTAATCCCGATTTCAAGCCTATTGAAAGTATCGGTATATAGCCCGTGTTCGAGTTTGGCGCTTCATGGTAATTATGTATCCCGCTGCTGCGCAGACTAATCCCGATATCAAGCCTATTGAAAGTATCGGTATATAGCCCGTGTTCGAGTTTAGCGCTTCATGGTAAATATATATCCCATTGCTGCGCAGAATAATCCCGATTTCAAGCCTATTGAAAGTATCGGTATATAGCCCGTGTTCGAGTTTAGCGCTTCATGGTAAATATATATCCCATTGCTGCGCAGACTAATCCCATGGATATAGTGTTTAAACACTCAGAAATAGATGCCGCTCAGCGACAAAAAAACCCCGCCCTTGCGGACGGGGATAATCTCACCCTTCTCCCTGTAACTATATCTGGATTTCTTCTTTTAACATTTCAGCGGGTTTGAGAAGCTCGAATTCGCTTTCGGTCTCGGGAAGGATAGTGGCAATTCCCGCCTCGACCGTCACTTTTTTCTTGTAGCCCTTCGTATAAAGCTCTTCCTGTACCAGCTTGACTACCCGTTTAAAAAGCCCCTGTCCGGCCGCGAGAGTAATCGGCGCGAGTATAGCGAAATTATTAACATTATCGAAATGAGAGATAAGGTCGATATCCCGCACGCTGTCCGCGAGACGTTTATATATACCCGCGAGTATTTTCTTCTCGCGCGGGGGTACGGTAACCGTCAGGTTAAGAAGCGATAAGGATGTACCGTAACGCTTGGATTCCTCGAAACGCAGACCCAGCCCGGATAAAAACGCGTCACGCTCGGCAAGTACCCTCCAATCACGGCGTGAAAACATCTGCAGTAAAAGATAGGTTATCAGTTTCCACCATCCGTTGAAGAGATAGGAAAATGCTACCGATATCAGGAAAATCAGGATAATCGCGGCAACAACGTTCACCTGAACACCCTTCTGCGCGGAAGTCCAATCGGGTAAAAAGAAGTACAGTAGAACTAATGTAAACAATATAATATAGATCGGATAGGAAAAAACGCCGGCGATAAATATATGCGAGCCGGTTTTATCATATAGATGAAATTCCTCTTTTTTCGTAAAAAAGATCGCGATACCTAAAATAGCAAACACAACGGAGAGGATGACTAACTGGTCTTGCTGTATAGTAAAGAAGCCGGCAAAATGCAGAAAACCTAATGTAATAAACATCCCGGATAACGAGGCGACGATGCTCGATAGTATGCCGAGAATCAAATTAGTTTCCCCGAAAAGATAATGCAAAGTTTCGTCTCTGGAAACTTTGAGGCTCTTTTGTATAACCATAAGTTTGATTCCTCCTTTTCCCCGCATCATCATCATAAGACGATTAAAGATTTTGTCAAGAGAAATTTTTAAATATCGGGTGGGAAATTATATGAAAAAACTTATGCTCTGCTCTCGAGCATTCGCACCATCTCGGAACGCACTTCATCTTTGTTTTTCCCGACAGATAACGCAATTTCGCTGATTAGCATATCGATAGCGTTATTATATAGCTTCTTTTCAGTAGAAGATAGTTCTTTTATCCGGTTACGGTCGAACAGATTGCGGATTACCTCGGCGATCTCTAAAATCCTGCCGGATTTCAGCATATCCTGATGCTTCTTATAACGAACCTTCCAATCTTCTTCCAGTTCGCTGGCTTCCTTTGCGATAATCTCGAAGCATTTTTTTATATCTTTCTCGTCGGATAGATAACGGAGACCCAGATGTTCGGTATTATTTATCGGTACCATGATAGTGGTATCAGTTAACGGAAAGTGGATTATGTAGTACTCCCGCTTTTCCCCTAAAAAATCCCTTTCCTCAAGCCCTCTGATCTCCCCCGCTCCGTGGAAAGGATAAAACACCTTATCACCCGGCACAAACATATTATTTCCTATAGTTTTCTGATAATATTATACCCTTCTTTTTCAAAAAAGTCAAAAAGAAAGGGTATATTTAACATATTTATAATCCGCTCCTGTATGCCGAATTTCATCTTCCTGTCAACGATATTTGATATTTTTCCCTCACCCTGCTATAATATCCCTTCCTTATAACAACCATTCGGGGGCGCCGGTATGAATGTTTTGGTTACCGGGGGGGCGGGTTTTCTCGGTATCAATCTGATACGTTATCTCCTCAGCAAGGGTATTACTGAAATTACATCTCTCGACGTAGCGGAGTTCGATTACCCCGAAAAATCGAAGATACACGCCGTCAGGGGGGATATCCGCGATATCGGCACTGTCGAAAAAGTAATGCGCCGCCAGAATATCGTAATCCACACCGCCGCGGCCTTGCCGTTATACCATAAGGACGACATTTTCTCCACCGACGTGCAGGGTACCCGCAACCTGCTCGACTCCGCCCAGAAAGAAAACATCCAGCGTTTCATCCATATATCCTCCACCGCCGTGTACGGCATCCCCGACCATCACCCACTCCGTGAGTACGACAAGCTCGACGGCGTAGGGCATTACGGCAAGGCCAAGATTATGGCGGAGGAAGTCTGCCAGGAATACCGCCGTACCGGGATGTGCGTCCCTATTATCCGGCCTAAGTCGTTTATCGGCCCGGAACGCCTCGGCGTGTTCGCGCTCCTGTACGACTGGGCGAAGGACGGGCGGGGATTCCCGATGATCGGCAACGGCAAGAACCGTTACCAGCTCCTCGATGTGGAGGACCTCTGCGAATCGATTTACCTCTGCATGACCCTCGATAAGAAAAAAGTCAACGATACGTTCAATATCGGCGCAAAGGAATTTACGACGATGAGAGAGGATTATCAGGCGGTGCTGGACGATGCGGGCTTCGGTAAAGAAATCAGCGCTTTCCCCGCGTGGCCGTTAATCACCGCGCTGCGTATTCTGGAATTCCTCCATCTCTCCCCGCTCTATAAATGGGTGTACGAGACCGCGCATAAGGATTCGTTTGTCGCGATCGACAAGGCGGAAGACGTCCTCGGGTATAAGCCGAAGTTCTCCAATAAGGACGCGCTTCTGCGGAATTACCATTGGTATCTAGAGAATCTCGCTAATTTCGAAAAGACGTCCGGGATTTCCCACCGCGTCCCGTGGAAACAGGGCATTCTTAGGTTTTTCAAAATATTTTTCTAATGGGCACTTCTAATAACCCTCTTTTCAATCAGTAATATGGAGGAAAAGAGGACAAGGAAGTGACCATTGGGCGTGTTATAAAATATTATGAATACTATTGTTATAAATGTAAATAGTTTTTAGAACCCCCTAATATACAAAAGGACTGAACATGAATCAAAACGACCCGAAAACCAAGAAGCAATCCGGGTTTTTCCCGGCAATCGGCGCATTTCTCAAAAAGGTAGGAAATTTCCTGAACGTCACCCGTGAACAGCCCCTCGTCTTCTACCTGAAGAAAACCGTATCCGCCGATAGGGACTCCCTTACTCTTTATTTTCAGCCGCGTCTCCTGATTATCCTCAAGGTCGTCCTTTTCTTTATCGCGGGATATTTCTTCTACGAGATTCATCATCCGGTCGGGACAATCCTCCAGAACGTCATGGGATTCTTCAAGCTGGATGAAATCTATAAATTCAAATTCCCCGATGCGGACTTTTTCCAGAAGGCGGCGTCCGCGCTCTTCCTGCTGGTCCTCGCGTACTTCGGGGTATGGTTCCTCGGACGGCAGATACAGGGCTTATTATCCGGCCTCGCGGTCGACCGCGCGGGTAAAAAGCTGTACTATGTCCGTAACTCCCTCGTGACCGTCGACCTTTACATGTTCGCCGTACCGGAGATCGATATGATCGTCCTGCGCCAGAATATAGCGGGGCGTTTCCTGAAGATCGGCTCGCTCGAACTCCGCAAGAAGTCCGGCGAAAGGATCGTGATCGCGTCACTCGGCCGCGCGCCAGACGCTATCGCGACTATATCCTCGATAAAGAACGCCTGAGGAATAAATGAATCCCACACGCGACCGTAAACGCTTCTTCACCTGGCTCGCCGCGTTTTTTCTCGCCCTGCTCTATTTCCTTTTTCAGCTGCATTTTATGCAGCGTTACCTCGATAACGACCAGATCGTCTACCTGAACAATATCTATAAAACCATGAAACTCGGCTGGCTCCCGTTCTATAACCCGCATCATATCGCGTTCGAGATATCCGCGCAGTGGTTCGACGAATTCACGCGGAACACCTTCGGCGGCGCGGGATTCAACGACTGGGTATTCAATATACGTCTGCGTTCGCTCATTACCGCCTGCATCGGCATCTACTTCGCGGTACTGTTCCTGAAGAATATGACCGGCAAGCTGTTCTGGGCGATTATCGGCGGACTTCTGATCGGGTTCGCGCACGGGTTCCTCCAGTACGCAGACAAGATCGACACCGGGATATTCCCGGTCGTCACCATTATTCTCATCCTGTGGATCGTCAGCGTCATCCAGAAATCGAAGAAGCATCTTCTTCCGCTGTCGCTCCTCGGAGGGGCTATCCTCGGGCTGAATATC
>MIBD01000199.1:19763-23824 GCA_001829395.1 Spirochaetes bacterium GWF1_49_6
CCTCCGCCCTTCGGCTCCGCTCAGGGTACACCTGAGATCGACGCGAAGCCTGTGAAACGTTACGCCGGGGCGTTCCTGATGGCGCTCGTAGGGGTAATCATCGTAGTCGCGGGATACTTCTATGTCGGGGTCACCGAGTACAATCTCCCGTTCGACAAGCCCCATAAAGAGACCAAGATCGCCTATTTCCGCTCACTCACATTCCAGCAGTGGCTCTTTTTCTATATGACGACCGGCACATGGGGGAAAGGCATTAAGCAGTTCGATTCGGCGGGGGTGCTCTACGGCTACACGTCGTCGTTCCTCGCGCCGCCCTCGAAGGACTATTTCTATATCCAAAGCGATTACCCGTTCAAATATAACCTCTCCGAGCCGGGCATCGAGAACCGGGTAACGTTCACGCATAACCAGGTCGCGTACTTTACCCTGTTCCTCCTGCTCGGCACACTGCTCTGTCTGCCGTGGATGTGGATGCGTTACGGGCGCGCGGCGTTCTTCATGCTGATAACCGGGGGCGTCTTCACCGCGCTGTCGGTGTACTGGGAGCCGTACTACTTCGAGTTCTGGATGGTGCCGAACATGTTCTATATGCTGTGGGCGGTCATGCTCCTGAACGTTATCGGCGAAAGGTTATCCCCCATCTTAAAAAAGTTTTCGCAGATACCGGGTTACGTCTACGCGGTGTTCTTCCTGCTTGTCATGGCGGCATATAACTTTACGACATTCACCGTCCCGTTCACGGAAAACTTCCAGATACACGGGGTACCGGGCTGGGCGATGGGCAACGGATACTACCTCAAGTTTATGAACGACTCGGTGTATCAGAACCCGAAAAATCCGTACCAGGGCATCTACCCCAGCGGGAAGTAGCTCTAATCATGGAATAGTTATACCATTAAATGCATATCGCCCGCTGTTAATGCCGCTTAGAAGAAGAAAAGCAGCAAAACGGGTGCCTCGATACGTTTCGCTACTCGGCAACCGGAAACCGAGTGTCCCGCGTGTTGCGCGTGATGTATCGAGGTTCCATCATTGCATCGTCACTCCTCTACTTGACTTCCGCTTTGCGGGATGTGAGTGCCGCAGCAGATTGTCTCGCTCTCTGACATCCTGTCATCGCCTCCCGCTATAGGCGTAAGACAAGCGAGACTCCCTCCATCCATGGAGGTTGCCCTTTTCCCGGTAATCGGATATAATATTCTATAAAATAATCGGGACGGAAAGAATGCTCCAATACCTCAGGCTGATGCGTATCCCGCATTGGATAAAAAATTTCTTCATCTTCGCGCCGCTCGTGTTCTCCCTGCACTTTATGCTTCTCCCGTCCATTCTGCTGAGCCTCACCGCGTTCGCGGCGTTCTGCCTCGTCTCGTCGTCGGTGTATATCCTGAACGACCTCATCGACCGCGAGAAAGACAGACTCCACCCGGTCAAGAAGGACCGCCCCCTCGCGAGCGGGAAGGCGTCCCCGGCAGCCGCGGTCATCCTCGCGGTAGTCCTGTTCCTCGGCGGCCTCGCGATAACCTACTTCATCAATCTGAACACGCTATTAGTGTACGCCGGGTACTTCGTCGTCATCCTGCTTTATTCGCTGTTTATTAAAAACGAGGTTATCCTCGACGTATTTTTTATCGCGCTGGGGTTCGTCCTGCGGGTGCTCGCGGGCGCTACCGCTATAGGGGTCGGCCTGTCGAACTGGATATTTCTCACTACCCTCTTTATCTCGCTTTTCCTCGGGTTCGGTAAACGGCGTCACGAACTCGTCATGCTCGAGGATTCGCATAAGCACCGCCCGGTACTCAAGGACTACAGCGTCCGCCTCCTCGATTACATGATCGTCATATCGGTCACGCTCACGATCATCACTTACTCCCTCTACGTAATCGACCCGGACACTATCGCGCGCTTCGGTACCCGTTCCCTGCTCTGCACGCTCCCGTTCGCGCTTTACGGCTTGTTCCGCTATATGTACGATATCTACCAGAAGGCGGAAGGCGGCGACCCGGCGGATATCGTCATCCGCGACAAGCATATCATGGTGGACGTCGCGCTCTGCGGGATTCTCGTGCTGGTTATCCTTTATTTTAAATTATAGGAACCCGGATGAAAATAACAATGTGGATAAAATACGCCGTATTCGCGGGGGCCGCGATCGGAGTGAATCTGGGGACGCAGGCTATCGCGCTCGCGGTCTATTCGGGGGATTACTCGATCTATATCGCCATGGTATTCGGCACAGGCGCGGGGCTTGTGGTGAAATATATCCTCGACAAGCTGTTTATCTTTTATGATAAGACGCCCGGCGTCAGGGATAATGTTAAAAAGTTCGCGGTTTATACGGTAATGGGGATAGTCACCACCGCCATATTCTGGGGCTCCGAGTTATTATTCGATTTCCTGATAAAAGCGGAATGGTCGAAATTCGCGGGGGGCGCAGTGGGACTGACGGCCGGTTACACGGTGAAATACTTCCTCGACAGGCGGTTTGTGTTCGTGAAAAACGAGGCGGGAGCGCAAAAAGAATGAGCGGGCCGGTATATCTCGCGGTATCCATCCTTCTCGGCGCGTTCGGGCAGATTCTCTTCAAAAAGGGCGTCGACCAAGTATCCGGCGAGGGATTTGCGTTCTATCTCGCGCTCGCGCAGAATATCTGGGTCATCCTCGGGGCGGCGGCCTACGGGGTGAGCTTTATCCTGTGGATGCAGGTACTCCGTTTCTACGACATCAGCTTCGCGCGCCCGATCACCGCCGCGGGCTATATCCTGACCTATATCCTCGCTATTCTCGTCCTCGGCGAGGGGTTCACATGGCAGCGTCTTCTCGGCACCGCGCTGATTACCGCGGGCGTAATCCTGATGAGGTAAATATGAAAAAAAAGATAACCGCGTCCATATACGATTTTGACCGCACTGTCTACAATGGGGACTGCCTCGTCGATTTCTGGTTCTATCTGCTCCCGCGGCGGCCTCTCGCGATTTTTCTCGTACCCCTGCAAATATTTATGGCGATACTTTTTCTCCTGCGTATCGTCCGGCTTTCGCGCTTCAAGTCGTTTTTCCTGCTGTTCGTCCATGGGATAAAAACCGACCGTCTGGATCAGTTTGTCCATGATTTCTGGGCGCGCCGGAAGAAGGGGATTTTCCCATGGGTGCGTGACAGACTCGCGGAGGAGCGAAAGAACGGGCTGTACCTGATCTGCAACTCGGCCTCGCCGCGCTTCATCCTCGAACCGATGGTCGCCGATCTGGGGTTCGACCTCCTGATCTGTACCGAATTCGATACGGCCGGCGGGCGTCAGACGAACCATATGATCGGGACGAACTGCCGCGGCGCTGAAAAAGTCCGTAAGATTGAAAAATGGACGGCCGGGCAGGATATCGATCTCAAGACCGTGAACGCCTACTCCGACCACCTCTCGGATATCCCGTTGTTCGAGCTCGCGGAAAACAGTTATCTCATCAAGCGCGGGGAAATCACCCTGTATCGAAGCACAAAATAGTACATCGTCACCATGAGCACTTGTCCTCGCGTAGCGGGGATGTCTATTGGTATAATTATTAATCGCTGATAGACCCGATTGCTTCTACCGCGCTTTAAAAATATTTTATAGCGCGGCATCGCAATGACGGGACATCCTTAGAGTGATAATTTGAAAATGCCGAAGCAGACGATAAAACTATAGATTCCTGAAATACTCGATTTCCTTATCGTCGAGCTTCCGCCACTGGCCGGGTTCGATCCCATCGAGACGCACTGTACCGATACGGACGCGGATAAGGGTCTCCACCGGCGCGCCGACCTTCCGGCACATCCGCCGTATCTGACGGTTCTTGCCCTCGACGATGGTCATATGAAACGAATCGGCGCTCATCCGGTCAATCCGCGCGCGGCGGGTCATCTCGCCCATAATCCGCACTCCCCCGCGCAGTTTCTCGAGCGATCCGTCGGGAATCGGTACGACGGTCTTCACGAAATATTCCTTCTCGCAGACCGAGGTCTCCCCGATGATTTTCTGCGGGAGCGAGGAATCGTCGGTCAGGATAATGAGGCCGGAACTGTCC
>MIBD01000199.1:23869-24351 GCA_001829395.1 Spirochaetes bacterium GWF1_49_6
CCCGTCAGCTCGTAGATATTCGGCCCCTCCTCCTCGCTCGCGGTAACCACATACCCCGCGGGCTTGTGGAACGCCACCGTGGTTTTCTCCGCGCGGAACTCGTCCTTATCGAACGCGTACTCCACCTTATCGTCGCGGGGGTCGATTTTCCGTCCGAGCGACGTCTCGACCGCGCCGTTGACAATCACCTTGCCCGCCGCGATCAGACGGTCGGCCTCGCGGCGCGAGCAGACACCCTGAGAGGCTATCCACTTATTCAGGCGAATCATCGCCCGTTCGCTAAAATATGACATCAACTATTATAACATATCGCCGATTATTTTTCCCTCTTTTAATGTAATGATAAATCATTATCGGCCCTACCGACGCATTCCCGGTCATATTATTCAGCAGGAAAAGTGATACGTACATCAGAGAAATAATGAGCGAAATACAGCAGCTTATTTTTAGTTTGAAATATGCAGAGTATAGTTGATTTATTT